>JAAYQS010000182.1 GCA_012519155.1 Clostridiales bacterium | reverse complement strand
TATATTTTTATAATTGTTTAAATATTCTTTCTCATTTAAATGTTCTTCACTCAATAGTTCATTATTTAAAAGCTCCCTAAAATCATTTGTATAAATTTTTTGTAAAAAATCATAATTTGTATAAATAACTATATCCCTATCATTTAATTTATTATTTATATAATCAAAAGAAATATTATATTTTATCTCTTTGGTTAATGCTTTAAGTATACTTTTACTATTTTGATTATTATTTATTATTGCATAAGATTCATTTAATAATTCATAGCTTTTTACAAAAAAACACATAGACATTAGTATAATAAATATTCCAACCATAGATTCTATTAATAGTATTCCCTTTTTCATTTATTTTACCTTTTTATTTTTATTCTATTTGTTGAAACATTTGCTGAAATAGTTGCAATAAAATTATTAATTGATGACTGTAGTTGTATTTTAATACCCCTTAAAATACCTTTAGGTGTAAGATACATTACTGTATATTCCTGCATATTATAAAAGGTAATTCCTTCTGGCAGATACACAATCTTTTTATTTTCAGCATTAATTACAAAAGCTATACAGCTTTTATCTTTATCATTAATTATTTCTATAATGCCACTTGTATTATTGTTATAACAATATTTTTTAGCATAATTTAAAATATCATCTATTTCATAGGCAGCTGACTTTAAATTAATATATGAAATAATATCATTATAATTTTTTATACATTTTCCTGTAATTGATGCAGTTATAATTACAATTGCAAAAACAGCTGAACATTCAACTAATGAATAACCTTTATGTTTCCTTTTCAAAAATTCTCACCCTTTATATTCATAATGTCTAAAACAGGCCCTAAAAATTCTATAATTATAAAAGAAATCATAATAGTAATAAATACTATAAGTGCAGGCTGAACTAATTTTACAGCCTTAGATATTTTATCATTTACTTTACGTTCTAATGTTTTTGAAGCCTTTAAAAGAGAATCTTCAATCTGACCTCTTGATTCACCAATTTTAATAATTGACAAAGTATACTTAGAAATAAAATCAAAATTCTTCATAATAATATTTATTTCACTTCCACTTTTTATTCCTTCTACAAATTCTTTTATAATTTTTTCATTTACACCTAAGGATTTATAATCTATATTCATCTTCATTATTTCTACAATACTGCTTCCAGATACAACTATCATACTTAAAAAAGATATAAACTTATATTCAGTTAATAATTTCCCTAACTTGCTCTTTTTAAAAAGCTTTGCTATAATTCCACTTTTTATAAGCAAAAATATAAACAAAAAATACTTAAAATAATAATTGTTGATATTATTAAAATTTTGCTTAAAGGACTATACTTTATTAAACTGATAAAATTATATAAACACAGTAATTTACTAGACATATTTTTATTTATATTTTTGAAACTTTCAAACATTTTAGGAAAAACAATAAATAAAAATGCAAAGCTTCCTAAAATAAGTGTAGTTATAATAAAAATGGGATATATTAAAGAAGAACTTATATATTTTTTTAACTTGTATTTTTTATAATAATAGTAATTAAGATTATTAAGCACCTCACCTAAGCTTCCATTTTCTTCACCAACTTTAATTAAGTTTACTAAAAAATCCGGATAAATTTTTGCTTTATTAAAGGCATTTGCTACTGAAGAACCTTTTTTAACACAATCTTTTATAATTCTTATGCTATTTTTATATTTTTTTGAAATAGAAGTTTCTTCTATAAGATCAAAACTATAATATATAGGGAAACCATCATTATACAAATCATGTAAATTTCCCATTATGCTATATATATCTTTGTAATTATATCTCATAATGATTCCTTTTCTATAAAATCAATATAATCATAATATGATACTTTTCCCCTTAAAAGGAGCTTTAAAATTTGATTTTTCATTTGACTGTTATTAAGCTTTTTACTTAAAAATTGCAAATCATTTATATTATCCTTTATTTCACTATTAAAATAATGTACAGAAGCTACAAGTTCCCTGCTAATATAACCTGTATTATTACACTTGTCACATTTGCCACTTTTATATAATTTAATTTTTTTATTAGTAGTATTTATTCTAATTTTACAATTATCACATAATATTTTTACAAGTCTTTGACATATTACACCTGCAATACAATTATTCACTATGTATCTGTCAATATTCATATCTCTTAATCTAAGAAGAACTTCATAAGCACTTTTAGCATGTATTGTTGAATAAATCTTATGACCAGTTAACGCTGCTCCAGAAGCTATAGAAGCTGTTTCACTATCACGTATTTCACCTATTACAATTACTTCACTATCTTGCCTAAGAAGCGTTTTAAGAGCTGTTTTAAAATCAACTCCTGTACTTTTGCTTAAATCTACTTGATTTATGCCATTCATTTTTATTTCAACAGGATCCTCTAAAGATGTAATATTTAAAGGATATTTTTTTATTTCACCTATAATGCTGTAAAGAGTTTGTGTTTTACCACTACCTGTAGGTCCTACAATAAGAACAAGACCATTTGAAATATTAATAATCTTTTTTATATTATTTTTTTGATTATTAGAAAAATTAAGTTCTTTAAATGATTCAAAGTGCTTGTTAAAATTTATAATTCTTATAACAATTTTTTCACCTGTATTAAGTAAAATAGTAGATACTCTAAAATTAATACTGTTTCCATAAATATTTTCTGAAAAGCTGCCATCTTGAGGCTTTCTTTTTTCTGTAATATTCATACCACATTTTACTTTTATTCTTGATAAAATTAATGGATATTCTAAAAGTGGCACTTCACAGTGCTTAATAAGATCACCATTAATCCTTATTCTCACGTTAACCTTATTTTCATCTGGTTCAAAATGTATATCACTAGCATTTAAATTTACTGCTTCTTTTATAATCTTATCTTCAATATTCACATTTTTTATATTGTTAATGTTTACAATGGCATCCTTTTTTATTTGCATATTAAAGCCTCCCTTTGTAATTATTAACAAACAGCAAAAAAATATTCACAAAAATCACTTATTTTTTGTGAATATTTTTTTGCCTCAATTATTTACTTCATTTCACTTTATGTTCCTTATCACTTACAACTTCCATAATTAAGAGTTAATAATTAAGAATTAAGAATTAAGAATTAAGGATATTTTTACTCCTTCGTCGTAAAAATTTAAATTATATTAGTGTGGGTGGACAAGCCACACCTTCATAACTAAATAACCTATTTATAAATATAGGGTGGACAAGCTCTAATTTCAAGGCTTACGCCCAATCCCATATAAGAACTTAATTATGCCAATGCTCTAGGCCTAAACATAATAATTCTTAATTATCTCCTTGGAAATTGGCTTTTAAGCGTAGCGCAAAAAGCCACTTAATTCTTAATTTTAACAAATGCATATTCAGAAGCTGGATTTTTAATAATACTTAAATCACCTTTTGTTGTACATTTAAAAACATCTTCACTTCCATCACTATTATTTATACCAATAAATAAAACATTGCCTTCTTCGTCCATTTGTAATCCCTTTTGTGTACTTATGCTTTTAGGGAAATCATATACAAGTCTATGATTTTTAGAATCTGCTATTTTGTAAAGAGAAGTAGTATTATCTTTGATTTTTCCAAGTATATATATATCATTATCTCTTTCTACTAAATCATATACCATAAAAACATTTCCAGATAAGATAGTTATTTTTCCTGTATCTAAGTCAATTTTCTTTAAAAATCTTCCTTCATCAATTTGCTCTTGCAGAAATATAGCTCCTTTTTCATTACCTTTTATAAAAAGTGCATCTCCATAATCAAACTCATATACTAATTTTTCAGAATTATTATTTATGTCATATGTAAAAATTCCATTTTCATTTTCATCTGGATTTATTCCATAATACACAAGTGTATCCTCTTTAACCCAGTCTATTAATGTACCAGATATTAAAACTTTACTATTAAATTTTACTTCAGTACCATCTTCTAAATTAATAATTATTACATTATAACCATCATCATTTCTATCAAGAAGAAGGTATTTTCCATTAGGAGATATAAGAAATTTTTCATCACTTTCTTTTGCATTATCTAGTGTTACTTTTTTACCATTAAAATATGCAAAAAACTTGTTTTCTTCCCTTCCTACATAATTTCCAGTACTTTTATTGTATGACCAAATTTCATCTTGTGTATCTATTTTTTTATATTCATCATTATCTAAATTGTAATTAACATATACACCCTTATCATTTGAAAGTACTGCACCACTACTTAATTGAATTTTAGGTGCATTTGTTTCTGTAACATTGCCACCCTTATTAGCTGATGAATTATTGCAGGCAGTAAGCAATGCACAAACACATAATATAGAACTTACTTTAAATATATATTTCAATCTGTTTTTCATCCTTATCCTCATTCTCTTTTATAAAAATAAACTTAGTCTATTACTTATAATACTATCTAAAAATAAGTATTACAATAACTATTTTACTACTTAAGGTAATATTAAGATTTATATTTTATTCCTTATGATATAATATGAATGTTAGCAATAATATTAATTAGCAATAATATTAAAAAGAAAGGATGAATTTTTATGGCACTTGACGGTATATTTTTAAAAAGCCTTTTAGATGATATTACGCCTATACTTATAGGTTCAAAAATAGATAAAATAAATCAGCCTGAAAAAGATGAAATAAACATAATAATTAGACAAAACAGAAAAAATTTAAGACTTCTTATTTCTGCATCTTCTAGTTATCCTAGAATGCACTTTACAGAAATAGTTAAAGAAAACCCCATAAAAGCCCCTATGTTTCTTATGGTTCTTAGAAAATACTTAGTAGGTGGAAAATTTAAATCTATATCACAAATTGATGGTGACAGAATAGTAGTAATGGAAATAGAAGCCACTGATGAAATGGGTTTTAATAGTTTATATTCATTAATAGTTGAAATTATGGGAAGACATTCTAATATAACACTTGTAAGAAATAGAGATAATAAGGTAATGGAATCTATAAAGCACATAACTCCAGATATAAATAGCTATAGAGTTCTATTTCCAGGAGTAACTTATGTATATCCTCCAAAATCTACAAAATTAAATCCTTTTAATTTAAATTTTGATAATTTTTTAAAATTTATATCTGAAAATAAAATATCCTATGATGAAAATTTTTATTTAAAAGTTTTAACTGGTGTTTCAAAACCTTTATCAACTGAATTATATCATAGGTATAATAAATCTTCTTGTATTTCTTTAAAAGATACTAATGAAATAAAAAATATATATGATTTTATTGTTGACTTTATAGAATATACAAACAATAATAAATATTTCTGCATTTATAAAAATGATCAAGGATTATATAAGGATTTCTTTTCTATAAATTTATTATCCTTAAATAGTAATAGTACTGTCTCTGAAGATAAAAACACTTTTATAGAACATTTTGATTGTCCATCTAAAATGCTTGACAATTTTTTTAGCACAAAAGATAAGCAGGAAAGATTATTAAATAGATCTCAAGATCTTCAAAAACTAATACATACAAATATTGAACGATGTATAAAAAAATCAAAAATCTTAAATTCAGATTTAAAAGAAAGTGCAAAAAAAGAAAAATTTAAAATTAAAGGTGATCTTTTAACTTCTTATGTATATATGATAAAAGAAGGAATGAGTTCAATTGATTTGGTAAATTTTTATAGTGAACATGGAGAAACTGTAACAATTGCCTTAGATCCATACAAATCTCCTTCTGAAAATATACAAAAATACTATAAAAGATATTCAAAATTAAAGAAAACAGAAGAATGGTCAAAAGCTCAATTAGAAAAAAATGAAGAGGAACTTAATTATTTAAATTCTGTTATGACAAATATTTCAAATTCAGAGTCATATGAAGATATTGAACAAATAAAAAATGAACTTAAGGAAACTGGATATATAAAATTCAGAAAAAATTCTAAAGGAAATAAAAAAAATAAAGAAAGCAAACCTCACCATTTTGTTACTGAATCAGGCATTGACATTTATGTTGGTAAAAATAATCTTCAAAATGACTATTTAAGTTTAAAATTTGCAGGTAGAAATGATATGTGGTTTCATGCTAAAGAAATACCTGGTTCCCATGTAATTTTAAAGTGCCAGGATATTTCAGATGATCTTCTTTCTGAAGCAGCAATTATAGCAGCATATTACAGTAAGGGAAAAGAAAGTTCTAAAATTCCTGTAGATTATACATTAGCTAAAAACTTAAAAAAGCCAAATGGTGCAAAACCTGGCATGGTAATATATCATACTAATAATACTATTTATGTTAATCCTAAGGATTATGAAAAATTAAAAATAAAAAAATTATCATAAAAAAAGTGGCATTTGCCACTTTTTTAACTGTTTCTAATCATTTCTTGAATTACTGTATCCCCATGACCTTTAATTATATTATTGTCAAAATATTGATAATAGAAACATTTTAATTTACCATTATATAATTTTCTGTTTTTTGTAGCCTTAGTGCCAAAGGCTCTTTCAAAGCCTTCAAAGGATGTTAAAACATTGTAATCCCATAAGGGATAATTTCTTTTATGCTTTCCTAATATTGCATTTAATCTTTCTGCTGTTTCTTTTTCCCCAAGTCTTTCACCATAAGGAGGATTTGTTATTATAAACCCATATTTTTTGCTTGAAGAAAAATCTTTTACATCACGCTTTTGAAAATCTATATAATCATAAACTCCAGCTTTAAAAGCATTGTTTTCTGCTGTTCTTAAAACCCATGTATCAATATCATATCCTATAAGCTTTATGTCCTTTTTCTTTTCTGCTCTTTTAGCACCTTCCCTTACTTGGTTAAACACATAATCAGGCATAGTTGGCCATGTTTCGCATACAAATTTACGATTTACACCAGGGGCAATATTGTTCATTATCATTGCAGCTTCAATTAATATTGTACCTGAACCACAAAATGGATCTATAAGTTCATAGTTTTTCTGCCATCTTGACATAAGAACCATAGCAGCTGCAAGAGTTTCTTTTAATGGTGCTGCTCCTGAATTTTCTCTATAACCTCTTTTATGAAGTCCCTCCCCTGATGTATCTATTGTAAGTGTGACCTTGTCTTTAAGTATAGCCACTTCTATTTTATATACAGGTCCATCTTCTGAGAATTTTTGTATATTATAGCTTTCGCTCATACTTGTAACTATAGCTTTTTTTACTATTGACTGACAATCTGGTACACTATGAAGTGTTGATTTTATTGACTTTCCTGTAACATGCATAACACCATTTATAGGTATTATTTTACTCCAGTTAACTTTCTTAGTACCTTGGAATAATTCTTCAAAGGTTCTTGCTTCAAATTCGGCCATTTTTATAAGTATTCTATCAGCAGTTCTTAAATGAATATTACATATAGCAATATCCATTTCGTCTCCTTCAAATTGTACCTTACTTGTTTCTGTTTTTATATTTTCATAACCTAAGGTTCTTAATTCCTTTGCAGTAATTCCCTCAAGACCAAAGGTAGTAGTTGCAATTAATTTATAATCCACTTTCTTCTCCTTTACAAACTCAATGAACTTAATGTTCATTAAATTTTTAATATAATTTAGTAACTTTAATCTTCATAAATGTTTACAGCTTCTTCATTATCTACATCTTTTATGAAAACTTCAATTTTTTCACTCTTAGATGTAGGAATGTTTTTGCCTACATAATCTGCCCTTATTGGTAGCTCCTTATGTCCTCTATCTATAAGTACAGCAAGCTGAATTGCTTTAGGTCTACCTACATCAATTATTGCATCAATAGCAGCTCTTACAGTTCTACATGTATAAAGTACATCATCTACAATTATTACTTTTTTATCATGAACATCTACACCTATATTTAAATTATTTACCTTTGCAAGTTCCTCTCTATCTGTTATATCATCTCTATAGCATGATATATCAACATTACCAACTGGAACATTTATACCTTCTATTTTAAATATTTCCTTTGCAATTCTATTTGCAAGAGGTACCCCTCTTCTTTCAACACCTACTAAAACTACATTCTCTACTCCCTTATTTCTTTCAATTATTTCATGTGATATTCTAACAAGGCTTCTCTTTATAGCCTTTTCATCAAGCAAATTAGCTTTTAATTTCATAAAAATATCCTACCCTTCACTTCTAATTTTATTTAAAAGATTTTTAAATTCTTCTGGAAGCTCCTTTGAAAATTCCATATATTTTTTTGTTCTAGGATGAATAAAACCAAGTGTTCTTGCATGAAGCATTTGACCTTGAACTTTGTATTTTTGCTTTTTAAATCCATATACTGTATCGCCTACAAGAGGGTGACCAATAGATGCCATATGTACCCTTATTTGATGTGTTCTACCTGTTTCCAAAACACATTTTACAAGGGTAGAACTTTTATAAACTTCTAATACCTTATAATGTGTAACAGCTCTCTTTCCATCAGGTACTATACCCATTTTCAATCTATCTTTTTTGTTTCTTCCAATAGGTTTATCTATAATTCCCTCTTCATCTTTTATTCTTCCTTCAACAAGAGCATAATACTCTCTTGTCATAGAATGATCTTTAAGTTGTTTAGATAAAAAATTATGTGATTCATCATTTTTTGCCACAACTAATATACCTGTAGTATCCTTATCAATTCTATGAACTATTCCAGGTCTTATAATACCATTAATGGAAGATAAATCAGTGCAATGATATAAAAGTGCATTTACTAAAGTATTTTCATAATTTCCTGGTGCCGGATGAACTACCATACCTTTAGGTTTATTAATTACAACCACATCGCTATCTTCATATAATATATCAATTGGTATGTTTTGAGGAATAATATTTAATTCCTTTGGCTTATGAATATTTAATGTAATAATATCATTTTCTTTTACTTTATAATTACTTTTTATATTTTTCCCATTTACAAGTACTTCTTCATTTTCAATAAGACCTTGTATATAAGAACGTGATTTATCTTGCATTTCATGACAAATAAATTTGTCAATTCTTTCTCCACTATTTTCTTTAACAACATTAAACACTAATTCTTCCATATACACACCTGCCTTACATACTTATTTTATTATAACAGTTCTTTTATAAAATTAAAATTAGTAAATAAAAAAAAGCTACAAAATGTAGCTTTTTAAGTTATTCATTCTAATGCAATATTTATTTATCATCATCATCACTTGCAAAAAAACTCTTTATTTCATCAATTTCATCTTTTTGATCTTTTACATCATGTTTTCCAATAGAATTTATTCCAAAGTCAATAGTATCATCTAAATTAACTTCTTTTTCTTTTATTGTTTCTTCTTTTTCTTCTTCCTCTTGTTCTTTTACAACTTCAGCTTTTTCAAGTTCTATTCTTACTTCATTATTTATATCTTCTTCTTTTTGAATTTCTTCATTCTTAATTTGTTCTTCTGAAGATAGAACATTATAATTTTTAAGTACATCTTTTTCTAAGTCATCAAAAGTTTGAAGTTGAGTATTCATGAAATTTCTAAATTTTGCTCTAAATTTTATAAACTCTTGTTTCATTTTTTCATATTCATCATTTAATTCAAGAACATCATTATGAGCTTTATCTAATATTCTTTGAGCAGTTTCATTTGCATTTTTAATTACCATATCTGCTTCTTTTTCAGCAGAAGTCTTTGCTTGATCTGCTGCATTTTGTGCAAGCAAAAGTGTATTTTGAATTGTGCTCTCTATTTTCTTATAATGTTCTATTTGCTCATTTGCTAATGTTACTTTTTCTTTTAATTTTGAATTGTCTTTATAAAGTTGTTCATAATTTTCTATAACTTCATCTAAAAATTCATCAACTTCTTCTGGATTGTATCCTCTAAGTCCTCTCTTGAACTCCTTATTATTTATGTCCATTGGAGTAAGCTTCATTACTTTCACCTCTATGTGTATTTTTTTATTATCACTTTATATTTACCACTTTTACTGTTACCTACAATATCACCTAAAATAAATTTACCTGTGCCTCTTATTGTTATTCTCTGATTTTTCTTAACTTCTTTTGATTTATCACATACTTTTGAATAATCTAATAAAACTAAACCCTTATCTATTATCTCACTTGCCTTTGCTCTAGATATCTTTGATATTTTTGATACAATTGCATCCAACCTAAGTTTAGGAACAAGAATAACTTCTTTTAAAAATTCTACTTTAGGCAAACTAGATATATCATCTACAATTTCAACTTTGCAAGGACAATTTGCCACCATTTCAAGATTATTAATAATATAATCTCTAATTTCAATGGAAACAGCAACATAACATTTATCATTATCTACTATTAAATCTCCAATTTTATTTCTTTTTATTCCAAGAGACAAAATTGATCCAAGATAATCTCTATGGTTTACTTTCCTAAATTTAGATTTATTTGATATTTTAATGCAACTTATTTCTGCTTCCTCATTATATTTATTATTAAATGAAATCATTCTTCTTTCTGCATCATCAAATAATCCAAAAGTTTGTACTAAAAATTCCTTTGAACTCATATTACTTTGAAAATAACTCCACACATTAGGTGGATAAAAATCATTTCCAAATACAGGAATATCCTTTTCATAAGCTAATTTATATTTTTCATAAAGGTTAACTGCAAAAGGCTTGTCATCCTTTAAAAAATGACTTAACACTTCATCTTTACTAATCATATAACAAATTATTTTGACCAGCTAAATAATGCCTTTGATCCTAATTCACTTTTAAATTCATTAGATACTTCAACATTTGAAGGTGTTAATAAATAAACATCCTTTTCAATTTTTTGAAGTTCACCTGTTAAAGCATAACATGCTCCACTTACAAAATCTAATAATCTTTGAGCTATTTTATTTTCAAGTCCAGAAGTGTTTATTACAACAATTCTTCTATTTTTTAAAGCATCACAAATTTCAGTTGCTTCTTCATATGCAAGAGGTTTAGTTACTGTAACCTTTGCAGATGCAGTAGTATGAATATTTACCACTTTATTATTTTTTTCTATTTTTTTATTTTGAATCATTGGTTCTAAATCTTCATATGAATTATTTTCACTTGTTTCTTCATCGAAATCATCTTCGAAATCATCCTCAAAATCATCATCATAATCTCCAAATCCAAATAGTGTTTTCACCTTTGTTAATACATTACTCATTACATTTCCTCCTAAAATCTAAATTTTATAATCTCTAGCGCCAAAAATACCAGATCCAATTCTAATTAAATTAGATCCTTCTTCTATAGCTTCTTTATAATCGTGAGTCATACCCATGGATAGCACTTCCATATTTATATTTTTATAGCTTTTTTCTTTAAGCTTAATAAAAATCTCATGTGTCTTTTTAAAGTATTCCCTGTTTGCATCAGAGTCACCTTTTGGTATTATTACCATAATTCCCTTTACCTTAACAAAATTACATTTTTCAATTTCATCAATTGCTTCTTGCAATTCTTCTACTTCAAAACCACTTTTACTTTCTTCTCTTCCTATATTTATTTGTATAAGTACATTGGCTGTTAAGTTCTTTTTACCATATTGCTTTTCTATTTCCTTTAAAAGTTTAACACTTGATAATGAGTGTATTAAATAAACTTTTCCAACAATGTATTTTACTTTGTTAGTTTGCAATTTTCCAATTAGATGCCATCTTACATCATCATGGAAATTTTCTATTTTTTCCATTAACTCCTGTACTTTATTTTCACCAAAATCTCTTATTCCTGTTTGGTAAGCTTGCTCTAAATCTTCTAAAGGTTTAGTTTTTGAAACAGCAAGTAATTTAACGTCTTTTGGTATTTCTTTTTCAATTTTTTTTATGTTTTCAGCTATGCTCACTTTACCTCTCCTCCAAAAAATATATACCTTATCTATTTATGTATTCTTCATTAATTGCAATTTTCCTCTTTTTGTGTATTACTTATTTTATATATTCTGATGCAAAAGATATTTCTCTTATATCTGCTACTGGCATTGCTATTTCACCAATACTTTCAAGATTAATATTTAATCCTCTTGCCTTTAATTTTTTTAAATAGCCACCTTCTTTATTTAAATTAGTTTTTAAACTTTCAGGATCTCCAATAGCAAAAATGCTAAAGGGTGCTTTTTCTACTGATCCATCATCAAATAGTAAAAATGATCCATTACATTGTACAGCACTATGAAGAGTAATTCTATGATTATTTACAGTAATTGCTTGTGCTCCTGCAAGCTTAACACTATTTAACAAATTTCTCATATCTTTATCATGCAAAATTTTATTTGTTTTTTCAAAATCAGTATCATTTTCATTAATAATTCCGTCATTTATTGTTATTTTAATTCCAGTGCCTTTAACCTCATTATTACCACTAAGCATTCCATAATATTCAATTTGATCTTTCATATCTTTTATTATTTTTTCACTTTTGTTGTCAGTAGTTGAATAACTTAAAATTTTACTATTTAACTCCTTATTATCCTTTTCAAGAGCATTAATTTCTCTTGTAAGTTTATTTCTTTCTTCTAAAACGCTTTTGTATTCTCTTGTATTTAAATCCATAAATTTACTTATACCGTTAAACTTAAAATTAGTTGATATAAGAAGTCCAATTATAATAGCACTTAAATAAAGCATTATCTTACTACTACCTATTTTTTTAACTTGCATTTTCTTCATCTAATTTACCTTTATAATCTTTATAAGTTTTTCTTGATTTCATTTTTTCTAAAATATTACGCCTTATTATAGCAAAATTATTAAAAATTCTTCCACCAAATACAATTACAGCTGCTATATACATTGGAATTCCTATCTTATCACCTAAATATGCCATACCTGCTGCAAGTAATGCATTTCCAAAAAATCCCGAAATAAATATATCAGCCTTAAAGCTATGAGAAAGATTAGCCCTAATTGCACCAAACACAGAATCAAGGCAAGCAAGTATTGCAACTGACATATAAGGAGATAAAGCATCTGGTATATTAAAATCAAAAACTATTCCTAAAAGTATTCCTACTATTAACCCTAATACTACTACCATTTTACTCTCCTTTCTCACTTTCAACACTTAAAAAATCATTAGTTATTTTATCCGTAGTTTTTTCAATTTCTATAGAATCAGCAGTTTCAATTGATGCATTATAATTATTTCCAATCAAATTTTCAAGAAATCCTTGAAATTCCATTTCTGTTTTTAGTTTTGTACTATCTCCTATAACTTTAATTATAATTGCCTCATCTGGGTTTATTCTATCAGTATTTCCTACCCTAATAAAGCTTCCTGAAGTTCTTATTCCAGTTTGAGCTGTTATCCTAATGTCATTAATTGAAATAGCCTCCGCCCCTGCAAATTTTAAATTATTTACAATATATGAAAGAGTCATTTCACCAATCTTACTTAAATTATTATCATATGTTGCATTTTTTTTTTGAATTGTAATAACAATTCCACTTCCAGATACCTCTTCAGTTCCTAAAATAGCTTTATCTAAAACAATCTGTTTCTTAGCTTCATCATCTGCAACTGTTCCTGATGAATTTGTTTCATAAGATTTAATTTGATCTGTTAATGATTTATTGTTTTCTTTTAATTTTTCATTTTCTATCTGAAGTTCATTTAATTTTTCAATAGCCTCATCTCCAGATAAATTTTTATCATCAGATTTATATGTATTTATAATATATTTTATCTGATACGATAATAAAAAACCCAATATAACACAAATTATTCCAATAGTAACCTGTGACAAGATTTTTTTCATTTTTACCTCCACTATTTAAAATCAGGCGTACCTTCAAAACTTACATTTATATATTCAGTTACTAAACCTGTTTTGTATATATTTATGGCATCACTCATTTTTTTTCTAACATTATCATCATTTCCAATTAAAATATAAATACCACCCATATAAATCTTTATTGATGACATATCAGAAATATCTATTCCTGTAATTGAAAAACCTTCTTTATTTTCTTTTATAACTTGCTGTTCTTTATATAATTCTGTCAAAAGCCCTTTTATTCTTGTATCGTCTATTGCTAAATCCCCAAGATTTTTGCCATTTATATCTATACCTATTAATTGGATTAAATTTTTATTTTTTATCTCTTCAGTTTTTTCAAGAATAATACAATCATTACTTACAATATTATTATCGTCCCCATCATAAATATAATAAAGTCCTGTAGCCTCAAAAATTTCCAATTCTAGTGTACTTGGAAATTTCTTATGCACAATTACATTTTTTATGTATGGATTTCTTTGTAATTTTCTCTTTATATCATTGGCACTTAAAAAGAACAAATTATCTCCCTTAAAATTTTCTGAAGCTTCGCTCATATATTCATTAGAAACTACTATGTCACCTGTAACTTTAACATTTCTAATTTCAAAAACATTTGTTTTATATATAATGCCCACCATAATTGCTATTAATACACAAATAATAAAAATACTTTTTTTTATCTTTTTCTTTCGTCTAGCCTTCTTTATATAAATATTATCTGTTTTTCCCATATCTCATCCCTATCTTATTTTTTTTATATCTATATAATAATAACACTATATTTTCTTTTTTTCATTATAATTTTTCATTTTTTTATGTGACCTCAAATGTTTATTTCATTTAACTTTCTGTTCTTTATCACTTACAACTTCCGTTAATTAATAATTAAGGATTAAGAATTAAGAATTGAGGAGATTTTTGCTCCTTACCTCGCAAAAATTTTAATTATATTGTATGGGTGGACAAGCTACAATTTCAAGGTTTACACAAAGCCTATTAGTACCAATACTTTGGGCCTAACTACAATAATTATTAATTATCTTCTTGGAAGATTATCTTTAAGCGTAGTGTAAAAGCCACTTAATTATTAATTCTTAATTTCATAGCTACATTTACCACCTAATTAAAATTTCACCGCCTACACCAAATCTATACAAAATTTAATTATTAATTTTTAAAAAAGACTTTGACAAAATTGCCAAAGCCTTAATTTTTTACTTTTAATTTATTTTTCTGCCTTGATACATTAAGAAGTATTCCCATAGCTGCCATGGTTATTGCAAGTGACGTACCACCATAACTTATAAAAGGAAGCGGAACTCCTGTTACTGGCATAGATCCTGTTACAACTGCAATATTTATTGCACATTGTATAGCTATAACAGATGTAATTCCTACAGCTATTAATGTACCATAAGTATCTTTAGCTTCCATAGCTACTGTAATTCCTCTCCAAATTAAAACAAGGAATACTGTAATTATTAGTAAACAACCAATAAGACCTAATTCTTCACCAATTATAGAAAATATAAAATCGTTGTGAGGTTCTGGCATGTAAAGAGTTTTTTGCCTTGACTGACCAAGACCAAGTCCTGTTAAGCCACCTGCACCTAGTGCATAAAATGATTGAATAAGCTGATATCCATCTGTAGAAGCATATTGCCATGGATCAGTAAAACTCATTAATCTTTTTAATCTGTAAGGTTCAAAAATTGCAAAGCATGCAGCTAATGCTACAAGAACTGGTGCAACATATCCAAAAAGATGTTTTATTCTGCCTCCTGCACAAAATATCATTATAAATGTAACTGCCATAATAATTATTGCAACACTTAAATTACTTTGCATAAGCACAAGACCTGAATATACAAAACCAACACCTATATATGGCATAACTCCAGTCCAAAATTTCTTAACCCCATTTGCTTTTGCTTCAAGACTCATAGCTAAAAATAGCACTACTACATATTTTGCAAGCTCTGATGGTTGGAAACTAAGTGCTCCAAACTTAATCCATCTTCTAGCACCCTTAACAGGGTCAAATGCAAAAACTGCAAGCTGAATTGGTGCTGCAATAAGTATTGCAGGCACTGTGAATTTTTTAAGTTTATGATAATCAAAACCCATAAAGAAAAACATTGCAATAAGTCCAAGAATACTTGCAAATATTTGCTTTTTTAAGAATTCTGTTGTATCACCAGAATTAGTATTATATTTAGCATAAAAAGAACTAGCTGAATAAACCATAACTATTCCTACTGCAAGTAAAATCATAATAGAATAAAATAAAATATAATCTATATTTTGCATTCTGCTTTTCTTTTTCTCCTTGCTTTTAAATGCCACCATGTAACCTCCTTTCTATAAATTCTAATTACATAATTAAATAAGGAAAAATCCTATAATACAAAGTATCATTGTAATTATTGAAAAAACTGCAACAACTTTTGTTTCTTTCCAACCACATTTTTCAAAATGGTGATGAATTGGAGCCATTTTAAATAACCTTTTACCACCTGTAGCTTTAAAATAAGTAACTTGCAAAATTACAGAAACAACTTCTATAACATATATACCACCTACTATTATTACCAATAATGGTGATTTTAATACAAGCATAATTGAAGCAATTGCTCCTCCTAGTGCAAGAGATCCTGTATCACCCATAAATACCTTTGCAGGATATGCATTAAATTTTAGGAAACCAAACAATGCTCCTACTAGCCCTGAACAAAATACAGCTACTTCTACATGTCCTAATCTATATGATACTAGAGCAAAAAATGTTAACACAAGAATAGTTACAGATGTAGCAAGTCCATCTAAACCATCAGTTAAATTAACTCCATTAGTAACAGCTGCAAAATAAAACATTACAAATGGTATATAAAATATTCCAAGATTTAATGACCAATCTACAAAGGGAACATCAATATATGTTCCTAAATACCTATAGCCATAATATGCAAATGCTCCTGAAAATATTAGTTGAAGAATAAGTTTTTGACCTGACTTTAATCCTTCATTTTCTTTATGGATTATTTTTAAAATATCATCTAAAAATCCAATTACTCCATATGCAAGTGTTCCATAAAGTACTATCATAGCTTCACTTGTTAATTTATATCTCATAATTATCATAACAAGTACTATTGATATTAAAAATATTAAACCTCCTATTGTAGGTGTTCCTGCCTTTTTTAAATGACTTTGTGGCCCTTCCTTTCTAATATTTTGACCAAACTTCAGCTTGTGAAGTGTTGGAATTATAATTGGTCCAAGTAATAATGCGAAAATTCCTCCAAGTACTAATGATACAAGCATCAGCACAATTGGATCTTTTAAAATTTCCCCCATTATATTTCACCTTCCTTTTGTTACATTTTTTCTAAAGCTTTTACTATATCTTCATATTTTATACTTCTAGATGCTTTTACAAGTATAGTATCGCCAGAATTTACTATGTTTTTTAAATCATTTATTATATCTTCTTTTGTATTATATATTCTAATATTGTCTTTTTCAAATCCATCTTTATATTGATCCTTATAAATTCCTGTAACAATTAAAAGGTCTACTTTTTCTTTTGCCATTTTTCCAACTGCCTTATGTGCATTTTCAGACTCTTCTCCAAGTTCATTCATAGTCCCAAGTATAGCAACTTTTCTTTTTCCCTCTGCTGATGATAAAACATTTAATGCAGCTTCCATAGAATCAGGACTTGCATTATAGCAGTCATTTATAATTGTAAAATTATCTTTTTTAATAAATTGAAGTCTCATAGATGTTGCTTCCATATTAGAAAGTCCATTTATCATTTCCTCAAAAGTCACTCCAAGTTCTATTGATGCCTGTATAGCAAGCATTGCATTAAGCACATTATGAGCTCCTACCATTGGTAAATTAAATGTATATTTTTTATTATCATATACAATATCAAAGGTAGTCTTATCTTGAAATAATTGAACATTTTCAGCTTTAATATCTAGCTTTTCTGATAAACTAGTTTTCCTTACCTTATAAGCAGTACTAGTAACATTTCTTAAAAATTTATCTTCACCATTTACAATAAGTATATTATCTTTTGTAAAGAAATCAGTAATTTCCATTTTAGCCTTTAATATATTTTCTTGTGTCTTTAGATTTTCTATATGAGAAAGTCCAATATTTGTAATTATAGCCACATTAGGTCTTGCAGCATTAGCTAATGTATGAATTTCATTAAAATGACTCATTCCAAGTTCTAAAACAGCTACATCATAAGTCTTATCAAGTTCTAATATCATAAGTGGAAGACCTATATGATTATTAAAATTTCCTTTTGTTTTAAACACTTTGTATTTTCCACTTAAAAAAGCTGCTGTCAAATCTTTTGTTGATGTTTTTCCTGTAGATCCTGTTATTCCAACTACCTTTATATTTAATTTTTCCCTATAATATTTTGCAAGTGATAAAAGACTATCATAACTGTTTTTTACTTTTATTACAGTACCAAGTGCCTCACATTCACTTAAATTTTCAATATTTTCATCAACAACAACAATTGATGCTCCTTTTAAAAGAGCATCCTTTGCATATAAGTTTCCATTAAATTTTTCACCTTTTAAAGCTAAAAACACATTATTTTTTTCTATTTTCCTAGTATCTGTACAAATATTATTAAAATTAGTATTACTACCTTTTATTAAAACTTCTCCACCTAAACCAAGTACTAGTTCATCAAAATTTAAATCCAATTCTTTCACCTCAAACTATTTTAACTTTCTAGATAATATTTCATCTACTACTTCTCTTTCATCAAAATGAATTTTACCAGTATTAAGTATTTGATAATCTTCATGTCCTTTTCCAGCAATAACAAGAACATCTCCTGCCTTTGCAATATCTATGGCTCTTTCAATGGCTTCTTTTCTATTTTCTATTACTTCATAATTTTCTGTATCTATTCCTTTTACAATGTCTTGAATTATTGCAGTTGGATTTTCAGTTCTTGGATTATCTGAAGTAATTATTGCAATGTCACTTAAATGACATCCAATTTTGCCCATTTGAGGTCTTTTAACTTTATCCCTGTCACCACCACATCCAAATACAGAAATAAGTCTATTTTTAGTAAATCCTCTTGCTGTTTCTAATATATTTTCAAGTCCATCAGGAGTATGAGCATAATCAAGTATTATTGTATAAGGAAGATTATATTTAACACCAGTCTTTTCACATCTTCCAAGAACAACAACTTCTGCTATGCCTTTTTTTATTGCTTCCATAGGAATATTTAAAGAATCCATACATGCTATTGCACCTAATGAATTGTATATATTAAATTCTCCAGGAAGTCCTACTTTTATTTTTTCTTCCTTATCATTATATTTAAGAAGGTAATCAATATGAGTACTTTCACATATTTCATTTGAAGCTTTATAATTACTAGCAGCTTTTATTGAATAAGTAATAAGCTTTGATAATCCATCTTTTTTAATATCTTCTATAGCACGAATTCCATAAGAATCATCAGCATTTATTATACTTATTTTACTTCTTTTAAATAATTCATATTTAGCCTTATAATAATTTTCAAAGGTTTTATGAAAATCTAAATGATCTCTTGTTAAATTTGTAAATATTCCCGCTTCAAACTCTATTCCATAAACTCTATCAAGAGCAAGTGAATGAGATGATACTTCCATAACACAATATTTGCAGCCTTTTTCAACCATTTCATAAAAAAGTTCTTGAAGCTCTAATGATTCTGGTGTAGTTCTTTCTGTATGAAGCTTTTCACTTCCAATAAAATTAGCTATTGTGCCTATAAGTCCTGCCTTTATTCCTGCTTCTTCTAATATTGTCTTAATCATAAAAGCTGTAGTTGTTTTTCCATTAGTTCCAGTAACGCCTATCATTTTCATTTTTTTGCTAGGATTATCATAAAAATTAGCACCCATTTTTGCTAATGCTTTTCTTGTATCAGCTACTTTAATTATTGTAATATTTTCATCACTTTTTATAGGTTCTTCACATACAATAACCTTTGCACCTTTTTCTATAGCAGATGATACAAATTTGTGACCATCTGATTGAAATCCCTTAATACATACAAAAACATCATTTGCCTTTACTTTTCTACTGTCGTAATTTATTTCATTAATGTTAACTTCATCATTTCCTTTTAGAACATCATATTGTATTTCATTTAGTATTTTTTTAAGTTCCATATATTCACCTCATTTTAATTATAAGTCTTATTACTTAAATTAATCTTCATAATTTGACCTTAAACTTAGTGTAACAGTAGTTTGCTTTTTAATCAACTCTCCAGGTGTAATACTTTGATTTACTACCTCGCCTCCACTATCACCATTTACATTTACTAATATTCCAATAGCTGCAAGTTGCTCTTTTGCTTTATCTAATGAATATCCAGTTACATCAGGCATAACAACATTAGTATCTTCTATACCACTTGTATTAAGTGTTATTGTAGATCCTTCTTTTACAGCATAACCTGGATATGGTTTTACAGACTTAACCTTATCTC
The DNA here is from genome assembly GCA_012519155.1 of Clostridiales bacterium. Taxonomy (GTDB): domain Bacteria; phylum Bacillota; class Clostridia; order Clostridiales; family Clostridiaceae; genus Clostridium. The sequence goes on along the minus strand of JAAYQS010000182.1, from coordinate 38,310 downwards.
CATCACTAGATACTTCTACTGTTAATTTTAAATCTTCTAAAGCTTTTTTAGCTTCTGAAACCTTCATTCCTCTAACTTCTGGTATAATAACTTCTTTTTCTATACTGTCAGCTTCAAATTTACTATCCATATAATTAAATATATCAGTAAATAAAGTATGAGCATATGGTGCAGCAACAGAACCTGCATAATATTCACCATTACTTGGTTCATCTACAGTTATCATAACTGTAACCTTAGGATTATCAACTGGAGCCATACCTACAAAAGTTGATATATATTTACCATCTCCATAAACCCCATTAACAACCTTTTGAGCTGTACCAGTTTTACCAGCTATGTGATATCCTTCCACATAAGCTTTTGTACCTGAACCAGAAGTTATAACTTTTTCAAGATATGTTCTAAGGGTAGCACATTTTTCTTCACTTGCAACTGTTCTTTTTGTAGGTTCAAAAGTTTTATCTACAATTGTTGCATTATTTTCATCTGTATGAGTTGCTTCCTTCATTACATGAGGCTGAATCCATGTACCACCATTAGCTACTGCATTAAAGGCAGTTAAATATTGAACTGAATTTACTGTATTTGTTTGTCCAAATGCTATAGTTGCAAGATCTACTACAGAAATGTTTTCAGGTTTTTTTACAATACCAGCTGCTTCACCTGGAAGATCCACATTTGTAAGTTCGCCAAATCCAAATTTCTTTATATATTCATAAAGTGTTTCCTTGCCGATTTTTTCTCCAAGATTCATAAATGCTACGTTGCAAGAATTTTGGAATATTTCATTAAATGCTTGAGTTCCATGACCTTGAGTTCTCCAACATCTAATAGTAGTTCCTGCTACGTTAAGACTTCCATTACATGTAAAAGCATCACTATCAGATACAACATTTTCCTCCATTGCAGTTATTCCAGTAATAACCTTAAATATTGATCCAGGTTCAAATGTATCATTTACAAGTCTATTTCTCCACATTTTTTGAAGTTTATCAGAATATGAATCTCCTTCAAAATTATCCACACCATCATATGGAGTATTAGGATTAAAATCTGGTTTATTAACCATTGCAAGTATTTCACCAGTGTTTGGATCCATAACAAGAACTGAAACAGCCTTAGCTTTATTATCTGTATATGACTGCTGAGCTACCTTTTCAGCAAAATGCTGTATATTTTGGTCAATTGTTAATGTAAGATCACTACCATCTACTGGCTTAGTATATTCAGAAATAGTATATGGATAATCTTGTCCCTTACTATCTATTTCTGATATTTTTCTTCCAGGTACCCCTGATAGTAAATCATTATACTCAAGCTCTACTCCTGTAAGTCCTTGACCGTCACTATTTGTACTTCCAAGTACATGAGCTAAGAAATTATTTTCAGGATAATATCTTTTTGTATCAGCAGATACCATTACACCATTTATATTAAGTGCCTTAACTTTTTCAGCTATATCCTTTTCAACTCTTCTTATTAAAATAGCACTTCCTGCAGGCTGACCACTATTTAATTTTGTATTTAATTTTTCAAGTACCTCTGATTCTTCCATTCCTGTAGCTTCTGCAAGATCCTTAGCTACCTCTTCATTTGTTGTATAAAGCTTTTTCTTAGAATTTTCAGATTGCTCTTTATCTTCATTAGCAGATAAGTAGCTTCTAATTGAATTCAAGTCAAGATCTACTCTATATACATCTGCTGATACTGCTAATGCAGAACCATTTCTATCTAATATTTTTCCACGCCTAGCATCAATTTTAACTTCACTTGTCCATTGTTCATTAGCAAGAGCAGAATATTCACTATGTTTACCTATCATAATCCAAGACAATCTTATAATTAAAACAAAAAATACAAGTAATATACAGATAAAACTTATAAAAAGTCTATTGTTTATTTGTGCCCTATCTCTCACTATCCTTTTTTTCAATTTAACTTCTCCTCCATAATTAATATAAAAATAAATGCAGAATACAGATCTATGCTGCATTCTGCACTAAAAACCTGCAAGTTTTAATGCTTTGTTTTTTATTTTTCTAATGCTAATTTTATTTTTTGATAAATGCTAAGATTTTCTTCCTTAGCCGCCTTATCTTCATCATCTAATTGTCGAAAATAATTTTTTGACAAATCAACAGTAATAATATTTTCCTTCGTTGTAGAAACCATTCCTAATCTATTTTGAGTATTTATTTCAATATCATCTAAAGAGCCAGTTTGTAAAAGTTTAACTGTCAAATCTTCGTTATCAGCTTTTACAGTTTCAATTTGCTTATTAATTGCAGTTAGTTGACTTTGCATATTAAATACTCTACTATCTATTGCCAAAGTTATTATTCCTGCTATAAAAGCTACACTTATAACTTCAAAAGCAATTTTTCTTTTTAATTTTGACTGAGCTCTTTTTCTTTTTTCTCTATTTCTTTTAGCTCTTCTTAACTCATCGTATTTTTTTCTTTCTTCTTCCCTTGCCCTTTTTTTAGGATAATTAAGTGTATTTTCATTATTATAATATTCCACTTCTTTTACTAACATTATATTCACACCCCAAATACTTTATACATCATATTCTTTCTATTATTCTTAACTTCGCACTTCTACTTCTTGGATTTGTTTCTACTTCTTCTTTTGAAGGTTCTATGGGCTTTCTTTTTACAAGCTTTACTAAAGGTTTCTTTCCACATATACAAACAGGAAATTCCTTTGGACATGTACATGGATCTGCAAGTTCTCTAAATTTAAGCTTTACAATTCTATCTTCTAATGAATGAAATGTAATTATTGCCATTCTTCCACCTTTATTTAGTCTATTTACTCCATCTTCAATGGTTTTATTAAGGATTTTAAGTTCACTATTTACTTCAATTCTTATTGCTTGAAAAGTTCTTTTTGCAGGATGAGGTCCTTCTCTTCTCATCTTAGCTGGAATAGCAGATTTTATAATGTCTGCAAGTTCCAATGTGGTTAATATTGGTTTTTCTTGTCTTCTTTCAACAATAAAACTGGCAATCCTTTTTGCAAACCGTTCTTCTCCATAATCCTTTATAATTCTATGTAAATCTTCAAGGGAATAATTATTAACAACATCATATGCGGAAAAATCATTGTCCCTATTCATTCTCATATCAAGCTTTGCATCTTTCATATAACTAAATCCCCTTGCACCTTCGTCAAGCTGATATGATGAAACTCCAAGGTCCATAAGTATGCCGTCAACTTTATCAATATTTAAGTTTTCTAATATGTCATCTATATTATAGAAATTGTTATGTACATATTTTACATTTTTATAATCCTTAAGCCTTTCTCTTGCTGCCTTTAATGCATCAGAATCTTGGTCAATACCAACCAAAATTCCACGATCTTTAGAAATTCTTTTAAGAATTTCACTTGAATGTCCTGCACCACCTAATGTGCAATCTACATACACTCCATTTTCTTTAATATTAAGCCCCTCTAAACATTCCTCTAATAGTACCGATACATGTTTAAATTCCATATTTTGCTCCTTTAAATTCCTAAGTCATTCATATTTTCAGCGATAGATTCATAATCAATATTTGAATCATTGTATTGTTGCCATTTTTCCTTACTCCAAATTTCAACCCTTGTTAGTACTCCTATACTTACTATTTCCTTTTCTATACCAGCATATTCTTTTAAATTTTGAGGAATTAATCCTCTGCCTTGTTTATCCATTTCAATTTCTGTTGCACCAGAAAAAAAGAATCTTACAAAAGCTCTAGCATTTTTATTGGTTAAAGGTAATTTTTTTAGCTTCTCTTCAAATATTTTCCGTTCTTCAAGTGGATAAGCATAAAGACATCCATCTAAGCCTTTAGTTATAACAAACTTTAAACCACTTTTCTCCACTTTCAACTACTTTCATAGTATTCGCCGTTAAATTTAATATTCCTTCTTTTTTATAAAAAAAAGCTACAAATTTAGAAATAAAAAAATCTAAATCTGCAGCTATTTAAATGCGGAATCAATTATATGCTTTTATGGTCTCAATTATTTGCTTCATTTCACTTTCTATTCTTTATCACTTACGGCCTTGATTAATTAAGAATTAATGATTAATAATTGAGGAGATTTTTGCTCCTTGCCTCGCAAAAATTTTAATTTATATTGTATGTATGTGGACAAACTTCAATTTCAAGGCTTACACTAAACTTTACACAAGGCCTATTAATACCAATGCTTTGGACCTAAACACAATAATTATTAATTATCTCCTATGGAGATTGGCTTTTAAGCAAAGCGCAAAAGCCACTTAATTATTAATTCTTAATTTCAGAGCTACGCCTATTTAAATTAGAGATTAATAATTTTATACATTAAATCTAAAGTTTACCACATCTCCATCTTGCATAACATAATCTTTACCTTCTAATCTGTATAAACCTTTTTCTTTTGCCTTAGCTTCTGAACCACATTCAACTAAATCGTCAAACGTTACTATTTCAGCTCTTATAAATCCTCTTTCAATATCACTGTGAATCTTACCAGCAGCTTTAGGTGCTTTTGTTCCCATCTTTATAGTCCAAGCTCTTACTTCCTGTTCTCCTGCAGTTAAGAAACTCATAAGTCCTAATAGTTTATATGATGCTTGAATTAACTTATCAAGACCAGATTCTTCTAATCCATATTCCTTAAGCATTTCTGCTTTTTCTTCATCTTCAAGTCCTGATAAATCTTCTTCTAATTTGGCACAAACTACCATAACTTCTGAATTTTCTTTTTTTGCATATTCTCTTACTTGTTTAACGTAATCATTTTCTGAAGTTCCATTCATTATATCATCTTCTGAAACGTTACAAGCATATAATACTGGCTTTGAAGTTATCATAAATAATCCTTTTACAAATTCCTTTTCTTCATCAGAAAATTCAAGTGTTCTAACAGGAAGATTTTTTTCTAGCTGAGCTTTGATTTTTTCCATAATTCCATATTCAAATTTTGCAGTTTTATCTCCAGAACGCGCAAGCTTAACTGTTTTTTCCATTCTTCTTTCTAGAACTTCAAGGTCTGAAAAAATAAGTTCAAGATTAATAGTTTCAATATCTCTAATAGGATCAACTGACCCTTCAACATGAACTACATTTTCATCATTAAAACATCTTACAACATGTACAATTGCAGAAACTTCTCTTATATGTGATAAGAATTTATTTCCAAGTCCTTCACCTTTTGATGCTCCTTTAACAAGACCTGCTATATCATAAAATTCTATTGCAGTATAAACCTTTTTCTTTGACTTATACATTTCTTCTAAAACATCTAATCTTTTATCTGGTACTGATACAACTCCAACATTTGGTTCTATAGTACAGAATGGGTAATTAGCTGATTCTGCTCCAGCTTTTGTTATTGCATTAAACAAAGTACTTTTACCTACATTTGGTAAACCAACTATTCCTAATTTCATTTATATGTACATCCTCTCTTATTTAAATTATTAGAAACTTTATTAATAGCTTCAAAAAAAAAGCTTAAAAGCCAAAGCTTCTAAAGCACAAAATTTCATTATATTTTTATTATATATTTTCTAGTAAAAAAGTCAATGTTACTTAAATCTTTATTAAACTACTACAGAAAATATATAATGACTCTATATCATAACTTATACTAATAAATTTTTCATATACATAATTATAAGGTATGGCTATGAAAACCATACCTATATATTAATTTTTATTTTTACTTAATTTTTTTGTCCCAAAAATTCCAAAAAACATAGAAATAATAATAAGTACTACATTAGACATATTCTCATCATAAGTTTTACCACTTTCAGAATTATTTTTATCTTGATTATTATCATTATCTTTTTCTTCACCTTTAACCTCAACATTTTTATAAATTGGCTTTACTACAAGGTCAGTTTTTACTGAAGAAAAATCTGTATCCCATCCATCAAAGATTTTCCCTTCAACTTCAGGAGGCAATGGTTCAGGAGCTTTATTTCCATAAGTAACATGATGAATCTCCATAGCATCACCATCAATATCTAAAAATGTAACAGTATATTTATTTACTTTGTATATTGCTTTAATTTCTTTATTTGATTTTATTTTTGTAAATTTGCTACTCCACTTAACAAAAGTATATCCTTCTTCTTGTGGTATTTCAGGTTCTTTTGCATCCTCACCATACGCTATGGCTTGAGTGCTTATTATGTCGCCACACATGTTTTTAAATACAACATTAAACATTATTTTTTCTGATAATGCGCTAATTTCAATATCTTCAGTTATAAAATCAAAAGATTTATCCCAACCATTAAATTTCATTCCTTTTTCCAATTCTACTTGTGGTTCTATTGCTGAATCACCATATTCCACAGTTTGATTTGATAGTACATTACCTTCTACATCTTTAAAAACAACTTTAAATTTTTTCTTTGAATACTTAGCATTAACTACTAAATCACCTTTTACATTTTCAAATGAATTATCCCATCCATTAAAGTCATATCCTTCTTCCTGTGGAACTTCTGGTGCCTGTGCATCATCTAAGTATTTTACTTTTTGTTCCTTAATTATATTTCCATTAATATCATTAAATATAACAGAATATTCCTTTTTTTGTAATTTGCTATTATTTCTTTTGGCTCTTTAACATTTGAATAATCACCTTGCCAATTAACGAAAGTATATCCTTCTACTTCTGGTATAGTTGGAACTTTTGCATTCTCATTATAAGATACATACTGAGTAAATATAACTTTTCCTGTTATATTATCCTTAAAAACAACTTTATTTTTAATTTTTTCATAAACAGGCTCTACTTTTATAGATGATGTTACTCTATTAAAGGACTTGTCCCATCCCTTAAATATATATCCTTCTCTAACTGGACTTTTAGGAGCAATTGCACTATCTCCATATTTAACAGTTTGCATACTTAATAATTTATCATCATAATCAACAAAAGAAACTTTATATTCATTTATTGAATATACACCATTTACTACTGTATTTGCTGTAATAATGCTATAATCCCTATCCCATTTTAAGAATGTATAAGCTGGATCATTTGGCACTGTAGGGGCAATTGCACTATTTCCATATTCTACAGTTTGTTTGTCTATTAAAGAATCTTTAATTCCATTTTTATATCCTCTAAATTCTACAGAATATTTATTTTTTTCATATATAGCTTTTACATTCATGTCAGATGTTATATTGGTAATATCCTTATCCCATCCTTTAAAAGTATATCCAGGATATTCAGGTGCCTTAACATCACCAGTACCATCAGAACCATGCTTGTATATTATTGGATGTCCAATTATTTTACCATCTTTATCATAATACTTAACCTTATATTTTTTTAATGCATATTTAGCAGTAATCGTTGTATCTCTATAAATAGAATCAAACTCCTTATCCCATGATGTAAAATAATATCCTTCCCTGTTGCTTACAGGATCTTTAGGTGCCACAGCGCTTTTTCCTCTTTCCACATATTGTGTATTTAGTATAGTTCCATCATAATCTTTAAATGTTACAACATTTAATCTTTCATATTTAGGAGTTAATATCATATCCTTTTCTGGATAAATTGCTTCTTCAGATTCAATAGGATATAACTCACTTCCTTCTACACGATCAACCCACCCAACTAATTTATAACCTTCTTTACTAGTTAAAGAAGTTTCAAGAGTAAGTTCTTCTGATTTGTTTAACATTAATGTTTTTAGTAACTTTGCATTATCATCATAATAATAAATTCTATTTTTTTCTTGTGGATCCTTTGCCGGAAAACGATAATTTAAGGAAAGATTTTTATAGCTGTCATTATATATACCAAGCATTTTATATTCCTTAGGTGTTACAGTTTCTTCTACATAATCTACAGTATCTTTTCCCTCTATTTCTTGAAGCACCCCTTTTTTAGCAGAATATCCTACCTTGCAAAGAATTGATAAACCTCCTTCAGATGCTGCCCTTGCATTACTACCTGCTCTATTATAATTACTTCCCCATATATATTGATCTTGAAGATAATAATTAAAATCAATATTAAATGTATTATTACTATTAAAAGTAACTTTTGCAATCATTGAGCCATATGCATCGCCTATTGCATTATGCCAATCTATTTCTTTAGTGGTATTAAAAGGTAATTTGTAAGTACCTTCAAATATACTGCTTAAATTAGAAACCTTAAGTGGCGAATCTTCTCTTGTGTAAATATATGTTGTAGCTCCTGATTTTGTACTTATTTTACCTGACTTTGCATTCTTAGAAATGAAATCTAGTAATTTATTCATATTATAGTAAAATAATTGTTTTTGACTAGGACATTCATTGAGCATTGACTCCAAATCTACCATTTGTATATCTTCTCTAGATTCACCTTTATCTAAATAAGCTGACAAATTATATTTTGAAGCCTTTTCTACTTCTTTTTTTAATTTAGCATTATAATAATTTTTTACATCATAATTATTTTTTTGATCAGCAAAAACTCCCATATAATATCCGGCATTCATTTGAATATAATCTTGTTTATTATAAGTGTTAGTTATATGAAAACCACCTACCATGGTATCTGCTGCATTTTGGTATAAAGTTTTCAATTCAAATTCAATGGCTTCTAATTGAGTTTTTGTATTTTTTAAATCCGCTATCCTCATATCTATATCTTCAATATAAGATTTGTCATCATATTTGCTCAATGCCCATCTAGTTGCTGAATACCGGCCGTTTTGCCCATACAATCTATCTGTTGACAACATATTAACTAATTCATCTACTAGAAGCTTTCTTTGCTGTTCATTAGTTTTATAATCTCTATATATACCATATTTTTCTTTAGATTCAACATATTTTCCTTTGTTGCCATACTTCTTATTATTATCATAACCAGAAACAAAATCAAAAACAGTACTATTATAAGTTTTCCCATAACGTTCAATTTTGTCAACTTCTTTCCACAAAGTTCCACCTTGAACAAAATTATTTTTCATTACCTTGTTCATATTAAAATTTGAATTTGTAGATATGTTAAATGTTGTTTCTTCATTTGGTATATAATCAATACGCGAATTAATTTTATTATAATCTTCTTCAGCCTTAACATTTGTACCAAAAAATGAAATAATCCCCCCTATAATTAAAGTTCCAATAAGTAAATTCTTAAATTTAATCATTTCTCCCCCTACTTTTATTAATACATTACTTAATCACTAAATCAATATATATTTTGTTACTGTACTATTTTAACCTTTTTTTTATTTTATATCAATATTTACAATTTATTCTTTAAAAAATACAAATTACCAAAAGAATATATTATTTATATTTGTGAAAAACTAATATATATCATAAAAAATTAAGGAGGAAAATTTATGCGAAAATTTTTTTGTTTCACATTAACTATTATATTATTAATAACCTTTTTGCCTTACTATGGCTTTTCAAACACATCTGATACTGAACTAAACTGGTACTATGTCCAAAGAGAAAAAAATCAAATTCCTGAATGTCCTAAAGAATCAGAAGCATTTTTAAAAGATTATGATGCCTATTATATAAATAATAATAATGAAAAAACATTATATCTTACTTTTGATGAAGGATATGAAAAAGGCTATACAAATGATATTTTAGATACATTAAAAGAGCTTAATATTCCTGCTGCTTTTTTTGTAGTTAAACCTTACATAGATTCAGAACCTGATATAATAAAAAGAATGACTAATGAAGGACACCTTGTTTGCAATCATTCAAATCATCATCCTTCAATGGCTTCAATAACAGACAATGAAAAATTCAAAAAAGAATTAACAGATGTTGAAGATGCTTTTAAAGAATTAACAGGACAAGAAATGCCAAAGTTTTTTAGACCTCCCATGGGCAAATATTCTAAAGCTTCTTTAGAAAAAACTAAAAATATGGGATACAAAACTATATTTTGGAGTTTTGCCTATAAAGATTGGTTAACAGAAGATCAACCATCAAAAGAATATGCTATTGAAAAAATTAAAAATGGAGTTCATCCAGGTGCTATTATACTTCTTCATGCAGTTTCAAAAACAAATACCGAAATTTTAAAGACTGTTTTATTAGATTTACAAAACGAAGGTTATGAATTTAAATCCCTTAATGATTTAAATTAAAAATGTAAAGGTGGGACTTATTCCCACCTTTTTACTATAAAGCTGACTCAGGATAAAATACTTCCTCTGCCATATTACATACAATATTTTTTCTTGAAAAAGAATTAAATTCTATATTTTCAATTTCTGTTTCTATTTTTTCCTTGAAGTTCTTACTGCTGCAGTTGTTTAAATTAACCTTAACATTTACTATTGCAGATTCGATAGCAGAATGAAGTAAAATAGCTGCACAACTTGCATCTGATGCAAGCATCTTATTTCCATATTTTAATGCTGTGTCTATATTGTCATAAAATTCATAACAATTTCTAGCAAGATTTAACGGAACTTCTAAAGCTTTAATTGTTTTTTCTAAAATAGCTTTGCTTCTTGCTTCTTTTTCTTCATCTGTTTCCTTTGGCATTTTAAAACAATCCATAAGTTTTGTAAAAGCTTCTCTATCTTGTTCCATAAAATCTAATGATATTTTTGTAAACTTATTTGAAGCTTCTTTAAAATCTAAAACTGTCTTTTGTATTTCATTATCAAGACTTTCAAAAGATTTCTTGTTAATTGTTAAAGAATAAACCATTGAATTTAAACTTGATGCAAGAGCTGCTAATAAAGCTGCAACACTCCCACCTCCTGGAGATGGTTTTTCTGATGATAAATCACATAAAAATTCTTCAATGTTTAATTGGTTAAATTTCACTTTCTAATCACTCCTAATTTCATTTGCATATTTGTTTATATATTTCTTTTATTTTATTTACAATAACTTCAGCTGAATAGTTCTTTAAACACTCTTCTCTTATAAGTTTTTTATCAAATGTATTTAAAGATTTTGTAAAATCCTTAAGTCCCTTAACTAAGGCATTGTGGTCCTTATTTTTAACTATTATTCCATTTCTATTATTTATTATATCAGAAGCGCCACCATTTTCTGTGCCGAGAATTGGTTTTCCCATTGATAATGCTTCTACATATACAACACCAAAAGTTTCATGTTCAGAAGCAAGTACAAAACCATCACATTTGCCCATTTCTCTAGCTACTTCCTGTCTACTTAAAGCTCCTAAAAATTTCACTTGATTTTCAAGATTATATTTTCTTGTCATTTCTTCTAGTTTTGGTTTTAAAGGCCCATCACCACCAATAGTAAGCCTTATATTTTTGCCCTTAAATGCTTCATTAAAGGCTTCTATAAGTCTATCCATACCTTTTTCTTCTACCAAATATGAGAGAGAAAAAAGATTAATAGTGTCATTTTTCCAAGTACTACTTACAAAATTATCATTAAAAACAGAAAAATCAATAATATTATTTATAACAACTATAGGATTCTTAGTGTAATTTTCCATTTCTTCCTTAAGACCATTTCCTACTGCAATAAGCTTATCTGCCTTATTATAAGTATCAATTATATATTCTATATAAGACTTTTTAACGTACTTTGCATATTTTAAAGAAGAATGCTCTGTTAAAACAAAAGGAATATTGTATTTTTTTGCTACGTAACATGCTGAAATTCCACCAAAAAAGGCTGAATGAGCATGTATAATATCAACTTTTCCTTCTTTTTTAACAATTTCTAAATAAAGCTTTTCCATTCTTTTATTAAATATCTTAAACATATTTTTATTTTTAGGTAAAAAATTAAAATTCTTATATCTATATGTATTTAACCCATCTTCTATAGTAAAAGATATTTTCTTTGTGTCAAAAATATGTTTTTTTAGTTGCGTAATAGGCCAAATTTCATTATAAGCAACAGAAACCTTAACTTGAGAATCTTGCAAAGCTTTAAACTGTTCTTTAAAAAAACTTCCGTGAACTGGATTTTCTTTTGATGAGTACCAAGATGGTACAACCATAACATGCATATTATTTACCTCAATATTTTATTTAATCTTTTTGTTATTTCATCCCATTCATAATTTTCATCAGGTAATGTTTTAAAATCCTTCATATTTAATAATTTTATTAAAGATTTTTTTATTTCATCTTTATTATTTAAAGAATTTATACACTTTTTATGATCATTAACTATTGATTTTATTGGATCATTTTCATCACCATAAATAGTAAATATAATTCCCTGTGCACCCATATATTCATATATTTTAGCTGGTATTTGTTTTGAATTTTTATTTCCAAAAAGAAGAAGAATTTGAGAATGAAGCATATATTTTATAGCTTCATTAAATGGAATTCTTTTTGACACTTTAGCTACTTCTAAATTTTCAAGTTCTCTTTTAGCATCTGCATCATCAATATTTCCAAAAAACAATATATTCATTTTGTTATATAATTCAATATTTTCATTTTTTATTTCCTTAACAGCATAAATAAAGGGCCTTATATTTCTAAGCTTTGAGAATATTTCTCCAGCATATATAATATTTATTTTATCAGATTTTATAAGTTCTGGAACATCTTCCTTATATAATTTGTCAAAAAACTTTTTGTCATATCCTCTTGTAATTATATAGGTTTTTTCTTTAGGAATATTATATGTACTAATATAATCTTGCCTATTTGCTTCTGTTACAAAAACAAATTTATCTGAATATTTTACTATTTCTTTTTCCATACCTGCTTCTATTTTCTTTTTTATAATAAAAGAATTTTCTCTAGTAGAATCTTTAAGCCACGGATCACTCCAATATGTAATCCATGGAATACTTGGATATTCTTTTTTTATTTTTAATGCACACAAATGTGATGATGGTGGTTCATGCATAGAAAATATAACATCAAAATTAACTGATTTTTGAAGTTCTAATGCATATTTTGCACCATTTTCAGCAAACCCCTTATACATATCTGGTATAACAATAGAATTTTTCACCTTTCTTAACACCTTCATGATTTTTATTTTTGAAGAGGAAGCTGGTTTATTTTCATAATTTTCATCTTTTTTTACTCTTGGTACTAACTTATTAAAAATCTTACCGCCATTTATTAAATGAACCTTTATTCTATTATCCATTAATCTTTTTAATTCCTTGTCATAATATATAGAATCCTCTGGGAAATCTACTGTTAATAAATGAACTTCGTTACCCTCTATTTCACTAAGCTTATTTAAATACTGCAGTGTTTCTATAGCTGCTGAATTATTTATAATTGGTGAATAACAAGCTATAAATAATATTTTCATTGTTTACCTCTTTTCTAATTTATTATTTTATCTTTCTTATATTAATTAATTCTTTTAATTCTGGAATTTTAAACATATACATACATGCAAAATACACAAAACTGCCTATTAAAATACCAGCTATTAAATTTACATAACTATTTATATTTTTAGTAAAATTACTTACAATAAGTAAAATTATTGTCATAACAACTGCTGACAAAGTTATTTTTATTATCCTGTTAAAAAGCATTTTTATATTAATTTTTCCTATTAGCTTAACAATATTATATAAAAGAAGTATTGATGTTACTATCATTGCAATTGAAGATGCAAGGGATACACCTTTTATTCCAATTACCTTAGACAAACCAATGCTTAATATAATATTAATAACTACGCCTATACAGCCATTCTTAGCTGTAATTTTTGTTCTTCCCATAGAAAACAGTGTAGAATTTAATATGTCACGTATTCCAGTAAAAAATATTCCAACTCCATAGCCTATAAGGGCTGATGAAGCAATTTTAGCTGATTCTATTGTATACTCACCACGAACAAAAACTATTTTTACTGCATCAAAACTATAAAGAATTATTCCAAAGGTTATTGGTATTAAAAGTATTGCTAAAAATATTATTGTCTTTGTAAGTACTTCTAAAAACTCTTTATTTTTCCCTTCGCTTATCCTATTTGCAAGTACAGGATAAATAACATTTGTTATAGCTGTATTCACCATTGAAGATATGAATGTTGTTAAAAGTTGTGCATAATTTAAATTTGTTATAACAGACTCTCCAAGACCTGAAGCTATCCTTTGGTCTACTATAAGATTTATAGAACTTGCACCAGCACCTATTACAACTGGAATAATTAAAACAAGTATTCTTTTTACTCTTTCATCTTTCAGATCAATAAAAAATTCATATTTATATCCATGTTTTATAAGGGAAGGTATTTGAACCAAAACCCTAAATAAATTTCCAATTACATTTGCTATTGTAAGTCCATAAATATTAAAATCTTTAAAAAATAAAAGATATATTATCATTGGAAGATTAAAAAAAAGTCCTAATATAGATGGTATAACAAAGTCCTCATGTACCTGAAGAATGGCTGTAAAGCACGCATTTACCGATAAAAAAATCAAATTCACAAGAATAATTCTTGTAAGAGAAATTGTTATGCTAATTGTTTCTTCACTTGCTTCTTTTGCAATTATATTTACAATAACTTCTGGAAATATACTAGCAATTATAAATACTATGATAGACACTATAAATAATATATTAATTATATTATTGGCAAATTTATGCATTTCCTTTGTGCCATTTTTTACTTTTACCTTGCTTAACATTGGCAAAAATGTTGTTGATATAGCAAGACCTATAATCATAAATATAGTATCTGGTATAGATGCAGAAAGCTTGTAGGCATCTGTATATGCATTTGCACCAAATTTATTACTTATTAGAATATCTCTAAAAGCTCCCATAAATTTAGTTAACACAGCAACTATCATTACAATTAAGGTAGATTTAATTAAGCTTCCTTTTTTCATTTTTTCACCTATCTTTAAAAAATATATTATTTATTTTTATTTCTAAAAACCATCCATAAAAACTTAGGAATTGATGTTAACCTTTTTATTCTCCATGGCTCCTTAGAAACTCTGTAAAGCCATTCAAGACCCATATTTATCATCCACTTAGGAGCTCTTTTAACATTTCCTGCAAAAACGTCAAAACTTCCTCCTACTCCCATAAATATTTTACATGGAAGTTCATTATTATGTTCCTCTATAAATTTTTCCTGTCTTGGAGAACCCATAGCCACAAATATAGCATAAGCATTAGAATTTTTAATATCTGCTATAATATCTTGGCAATTATTTATATCAAAATACCCATTATGGCTTCCTACTATATTTAATCCTTCTATTTCACCTAAAAGTTTTAAGATACATCCTTTTAAAACTTCTTCCTTTGCCCCTAATAGATAGACACCTTTTTTTTCTTTTGCACATTTTTCTAAAAGTGCCCTCATAACTTCAATTCCTGCTATTTTTTCTTTCACTGGATTTTTTAACATTTTAGATGCTAAAACTGTTCCTACTCCATCTGGAATTATAATTGAATAATCTTCATTAAAATTTTTATTTAGTATGTCATTATTTAATCCATTATATAGGACTTCTGGATTTCCAGAAATTATGTTTACCTTATCTCTTTTATCTACTTCTCTTAATAAGTCATCAAAACTCTTATTAAAAACTTTGTATCCTAATATATTTGTATACATATAAATCCCCTTTTCGTATAGCAATAATAAAGTAAAAATACTATTTAAGATTTCTAATAGTACTTTCAAGCTTCTTTACTATTTCATCTTCACTATCTATATCCTTAGCTATTTTATAATGAAGTTTAGCATTTTCATTATCACCAATATTTAAATAGCACATAACTAAATTAGTACATATTTCAACATCTTTTGATGCTTCAAAAGCCTTTCTAAAATATTTTATTGCAGTTTCAAAATCTTTCAAACATGCATAGTTAAGTCCAAGTTCTGTTACAGCCTCTAAAAGCCCAGATTCAAGCTTTATACATTCATGTAAATATCCTATAGCTTCTTCATATCTGCCTATTTTTCTAAAGCCAACTCCTAAATAATAATATATAAGAGGATTTTTATCAAAGTTTTCTAAAAGACTTAAAAAAATTCCAATAGCCTTTTCTGGTTTAGTATCTAATAATTGTACTGCCTTTTCGTAATTGGCTATATTTTCTATGTCATTCATAATAACTTTAATTTCCTTTGTTACCTTGCCGCCTTTGTTTATAAACTCATTCATATAAACTCTTGCTTTTGCATAATCATTATCATCTTTATATATTATTGCTTTATAAAGATCCCTTTCTGGTAGATTTTCAAATTCCTCTTCCCCTTCATCAATATCTGAAAGAAGATTATCCTTAAATGCACTATCTTTTTCCCTTATGCTTTCCCCTACTAATAATAACTTTTTGTAATATTCTTCATTACCTGTAGATATTACAAGACCTTTCAATATAAGGTATGCTTCAATTAAATTGTCCTTTTTTATTCTATCTGCTACAAGGCTTCTACCACAAACCTCACTATCCTTTATATTATTAATTAAAATAATGTAATCTTCAGTATATTTAAGATTTTTATCTGCCCCAAGAGCCATAAACATTCCTTCTATAAAATAATATATTGGAAGATTATTTATTTTAAGGGTATTTTGCGCATTGCTTGTAATATATTTCGAACTAATTGGTAAATATAAATCATCTGTCTTAAGCTTTACATTTGAAGAAATTCCAATGCTTTTTTTTAATCCTTCAAAATTCACCTCTAAAAATAATAAATTGCTTAATTTTTCTTTAAAAACTGCTTTATAGTTCATTGTTACACGCACCTTTTTCTAAATCCTGTTCTTTTTATCTTGTTCCATTATACAATATTAAAATGAAAAGAGAAAGTTTTTAATTTAAATAAAAAAATAATAAAAGACCTTACTATTTGCATAATAAGATCTTTTATTTAGTACATAGATAATTATTATTTTAACTTTTCATTTATTAAATCCATAACAGCTTTTTTGAAAGAAGCATTTTGCTTTTCAGCATCTTCTAGGCTAGTTCCCTTAACTGCTAAATAAATTTTCATTTTTGGTTCTGTTCCTGAAGGTCTAACAACAAATGATGAACCATTTTCTAATATATATTTTAATACATTAGATTTTGGAAGTTTGATTTCCAATTGTTTTCCATTAACTAAATCTTCTTCTTCACTTAATTTATAGTCATATCTAGTTGCTACTTTAATTCCTTCTACTTCTGAAATTTTTTCATTTCTTAATCCATCTATACATGAAGCAATTTTTTCTTGACCTTCTTTACCTTCTAGTTCTATTGAAATTAATTCTTCTTTATAGAATCCATGTTTCTTATAAATGTTAAGTAATGCTTCATAAAGACTCATTCCTTTTGATTTATAATAAAGAGTCATTTCTGCTATAAGCATTGAAGCTATAACAGCATCTTTATCTCTTACAAAATCTCCAGCTAAATATCCATAACTTTCTTCAAATCCAAATAAATAAGTCTTATCTTTATTTACTTCAAATTCATGAATTTTTTCACCTATATATTTAAATCCAGTTAATACATCCATTAATTCAACACCATAACTACTAGCTATAGCTCTTGCACCTTCTGTTGTTACTATGGTTTTAATAACAACACCATTTGATGGAAGCTTACCAGTTTCTTTCATAGAACCTAAAACATAATCAGTTAATAATAAACCTGTTTGGTTTCCTGTAAGAACTTTGTATTCACCGCCACCTATATTTACTACAACACCAATTCTATCTGAATCAGGATCTGTACCAAATATTATATCTGGTTTTACTGTTTCAGCCATCTTAAGAGCTAATTCAAAAACTTCAGCTTTTTCTGGATTTGGATATGGAGCTGTTGGGAAATCACCATTTGGTAATTCTTGTTCCTTAACTACATTAACATTTTCATATCCTAATTCTTTTAATACTCTTCTTACTGGAACATTTCCACTACCATGTATTGGAGTATATATAATATTTAAATCTTTAGCTTTTTCCTTTACTAAATCTTCTCTTATAGTTAAAGATTTAACTTTTTCAATATAAGCCTTATCTACATCTTCGCCTATATATTTTAAAAGTCCTTTTTCTAAAGCTTCTTTTTCGTCCATAGTCTTTATCATGCTAAAGTCTGATACTGCATTAACACAATCAATTACCTTTCCAGCCTTGTTATCAGTAACCTGTCCACCAAATTCATCATAAACTTTATATCCATTGTATATCTTTGGATTATGTGAAGCAGTTACAACTATACCACCTTGACAATTTAAATATCTAACAGTAAATGATAATACTGGTGTTGGTCTTAAGCTTTCAAATAAATTAACCTTTACGCCATTTGCACATAATGTAAGTGCAGCTGCCTTTGCAAATTCATCTGACATATTTCTTGAGTCATATGCAATTGCAACTGAAGGATTATCAAAATTTTGATTTAAGTAATCTGCAAATCCTTGAGTAGCCTTTGAAACTGTGTAAATATTCATTCTGTTTGAACCAGCGCCCATTATACCTCTAAGACCACCTGTTCCAAATTCTAGATCTTTATAAAATCTGTCTTCAATTTCTTTTTCGTCTTTGATGTTTCTTAACTCATTTTTAATATCTTCACTAATTATAGGTGAATCTAACCATGCCTGATATTTTTCTTCATACAATCTAAAACCCTCCTAAGTACTAAAATACTAATCTTATTATACAACAACTTTAAAGATTTACAAATATTTTAATTAGATTTATCTAATTTTATGACATAATTTTATTATTTTCTATTCTTTTTAAATCTAAATTAAATCTTCAGATGATATAACCTTAATGTTATTTTCCTTTAAAAGACTTGCACAAATCCCCATACCATTAATTTTATTTCCACTAAAAGTCCCATCATAAATTTTATTTACTCCACAAGAAGGACTTCCCTCTTTTAAAATAGCCTTATTTACATTATAAATTTTTGCTATTTTCAATACTTCTTTAGCACCTTTTTCAAAATTTAATGTAACATCTTCTCCAATTTCATTAATAACTTTATCTTTATTAATTTCTGAAGGTTTTCTTGGGGTAGTAAGTCCCCCAAGCTGTTCAGGACATATAAGTATTGCTTTACCTTCCTTTGCCAATTTTAAGCATTTCTCATTTAAATTGTTCTTTCCATTATATTTGCAATTTACACCACAAAGACATGCACTTACTAAATATTTTTCCATTTTTATTCCTGCCTCGCAAAAATCTTAATTATTAATTCTTAATTTATTTTATTTCAACTATTGTTACTCCATCGCCACCTTCACCATATACTCCAAGTCTATAGCTTTTAACATGTGGATGTTTTTTTAGCATATTACTAATTGCTTTTCTTAAAACTCCTGTTCCTTTACCATGAACTATTGTTACTTCTCCAAGATTTGACATACATGCTTCATCTAAGTATTTATCTGTTCTATAAATAGCTTCCTCTGCATCTAGTCCTCTTAAATCAAGTCTACTTTCCACTGATTTTAAATTAAGCTTAACTTCTCTCTTTTTCTTTGTCTTAGGTTTTGATTGACCTTCAACTTCTTGTAAATCCTTAATATTTACTGTTATTTTCATTATTCCAGCTTGAGCTTGAACATCACCTTTATTATCTGGCATGGAAACTATAATTACTCTTTGATTTAATGATGGAAGATATGCTTCCATTCCCACTTTTACTTTAGTTATAGTTTTACCTTTATTCTCTCTTTCCTTAAGCTGTTCCTTTTCTTTTTCTTCTAGGGCATCTTTTAATTTTTTACGTTCCTCTTCTAGTCTTTTTCTTCCGCCCCCTTCTATTCCCATCTTTTCTAAAGCTCTCATAGCCTTTAATATTTCATCAGCTTCTTCCTTTGCATCCTCTAATATTGATTTTGCCTTTTCTCTTGCCTCACTATATGCCTTGTCACGTACTATATCTAATTTTTTCATTTTTTCTTCATATTCTGTTTTTATTTTTTCAGCTTCTGTTTTTAATTTTTCTGCTTCTCTTGCATTATTATTTGCAATAATACTCTTTTCTTGTAAATCTCGTATTAAATCTTCAAATTTAAGATTGTCACTTTCTATGTTGTTCTTAGCTCTGTCAATTATATAAGAATCTAACCCTATTCTTTTGCTTATTTCAAAAGCATTAGATTTACCTGGTATACCTATAAGAAGCCTATAAGTAGGTTTTAGAGTTTTTACATCAAATTCAACTGATGCATTTTCTACTTCTTTTGTTTTTAGTGCATAGCCTTTAAGTTCACTATAGTGAGTTGTAGCAATAACCTTAGTATTTCTTTCTTTTAATGTATCTATTATTGCTATTGCAAGAGCTGCTCCTTCTGTAGGATCAGTACCTGCACCAAGTTCATCAAATAAAACAAGAGATTCATTATCTGCATTTGCCATAATATTAACTATATTTGTCATATGAGATGAAAATGTTGAAAGGTTTTGCTCTATACTTTGTTCATCACCAATATCTGCAAAAACTTCCCTATAAAAGCTTACAGAAGATCCATCCTTAGCTGTAATCAAAAGTCCACTAAGAGCCATTAAATGTATAAGACCTACTGTTTTTAACGTTACTGTTTTACCACCTGTATTAGGACCTGTTATCATTAATGCCTTAAAATTTTCACCAAGGTAAATATCAGATGGAACAACTTTTTCAGGATCTATTAATGGATGCCTTGCAAGAATTAAATCAAAAGAACCATTTTCTCTTACCTCCGGCATTATTCCATTAATTTTTGATGAAAATTTAGCCTTAGCAAAAATAAAATCAATTTTTATTATTACATTCATGTTACTTTTACAAATATCTTTGTTATCTTTTACTTTTCTTGTTAATTCAAAAAGTATTCTTTCAATTTCAGCTTGCTCCTTTAATTTTAGTTCTCTTATTTCGTTATTTAAATTAACAAGGCTCATAGGCTCAATGTAAAGGGTAGCACCTGTAGCACTTGAATCGTGTACAAGCCCTGGCACTTGAGATTTATACTCAGACTTTACTGGAAGAACATATCTATCTCCCCTCATAGTATAAATTGCATCTTGAAGATAACTTGCATTACTTCTAACAAGTGAATTTACCTTATCTCTAATTTTAGAATTATTTTCTTTTATGCTTTTTCTTAAATTAAAAAGTGTATTAGAAGCCTTATCGCTTACCTCTTCTTCTGATACTATTGCTTTTTCTATATCTAATTGAAGATTTTTTATAGGAGTTAATATATAGGACAAATCTTCAAGCTTTGGATAGCTTTCACCTTCCTCTTCTCCCTTTAAATACTGCTTAAGCCTATCTGTACATCTTAACATATTACCTATGTATAAAAGTTGACCTGGAGATAATGTACCACCCTTTTCAGCTCTTACTAAGCTTTCTGTAACATCATGAAGTCCTTCAAAAGGAGGATTGCCTTTCTTTACTAAAATATCATAAGCTTCTTTAGTTTCCTTTAATGCTTCACGAACCTCATAAGCAGATTCATAAGGTGCAAGCTTTGATGCCATCTCCTTTCCACCAGATGTTACAGCATATTTTACTACTTTATTTTTAATTTTATCAAATTCCAATGTTTTTAATGATTTTTTATTCATTTTTTATTAACACCTCAATTTCAATAATTACAGTACTCCACGCTTAAAATGGCCCTTTGTATATAATTTTCCTTCTACTTCTAACTTATTTTCTATCATATTAATAACCCTTATAACTTCTTTTTCATTTTCATCCTTAAAATCAATTCTAAAGGTATTTATTCCTAAATGTTTAATAACATCTCTTTCATCTAAAAGATTAATAGGAACATTATTTAAAATATGGCTTCTACAAAATTCATCTGTAATTATTTTAAAATTTTCATTCATTCTATCTACTAAGGTAAATTCATCTTTCATGCAAGCTCCTGAGCAAGGTTTTTTTGAAGTTTTTCCTCCAAAAGTACTTCCTATAGGACAATATTCACTTACCATAAGTTCTGGCTTTCCATATACATACATAACTGATCCATTATTATCTTTAGGTAAATCCTTCATAAGCTCTTTTATTTCCTGTTTATTTAATTCTAAACTTAATGTTATATTATTTATATCTTTTTTATAGAATTCAAAGGCTTTACTATTAAATACATTTAATTTATAATCACCTATTATATTTAATTTATCTTTAAATTCTTCTATTACAGCTGCATTTGATGTTACTATGCCTGCAATTTTATCTTTATTCTTTTTTATTAATGATACTATACTTTCATATTCACCTTTTATTATTTCAGGAACTGATATATAAAAATTAACATCATTACATTTATCTATAATAGAATCTTCTATTTTGTCATTAACCCTTTCAAATAAATCAAGTGCTATATTCTTATATCCTTTATTTATAAGAACCTTTACCTGAGAAGCTTTTGTACAAGTAAATAAATAATCAATACTCAAGCTTTCTTTTAAGTAATTTTCATTGCTATTTATATATTCCTTATACAAATTATTATCAAATTTTTCTCTTTTTCTTCTTTGCAAAGAAGTAATGTCTTTTATTATTTTTTCGAATAGTTCTCTTCTCGAATTATTTATAGAAGATATTCTTAAAAATCCTTCATCAAATTTAATAAATTCAATTTCTTCTATTTTAAATGGATATTCACCTGATTTTTTTAAATTTTCTATTACTTTTTCCCTTTCAAGGGGTTTTTTTAAAGCTTTTTCTAATTTGTCTCCATAAACCTCATAAGATTTTCCATTATAATTTGTTTTAATACATATAGCATTATCTATTTTAAACTCTATAGAAGTTTTTAAGGGAATCTTTTTAATATAAGGTTTTATAGAATCTTCTAATGATGCAAAAAGCTTTTTACTTGAAGTTCTATATAAAATATCACCTTTTTTATAATCCTTAGGGTATATTTTTACTTTCTTATTTGCAGAAGCTTCTGATACTTCCCCTTCATCTGATACAATTTTACTTATAGTAAAACCTTTATCTGCCACCCTTATACCATCGCCTACAAAAACATCACTTTCAAGGAAAACAGTAGAATCTGGTAAAACCTTTCCTATAGGTACACCTGTATTTTTAGGGAACGAATAACTCATCATATCTCTTCCTGTGTTTTTTCTTAAATAAGCTTCTGAAAAACCTTCCCTATTAAATAATTGAAGAAGCACCTTTTTACCTGATGATACATCATATTCCTTATTATAAAGTTCCTTATCTAATGCTCTTCTATAATTGGAAACAACACCAGCTACATATTCTGGTCTTTTCATTCTTCCTTCAATTTTTAAGGAAGAAGCCTTTGATTTAATTATTTCTTCAACATCATCAATTGTACACATGTCTTTAGGACTTAAAAGATAGCCTTTTTTTCTAAATGATTATTTCCCTTTAATTTATATTCCATTCTACATGGTTGTGCGCATCTGCCACGATTACCGCTTCTGCCTCCAATTAAGGAACTCATAAGACATTTTCCTGAATAACATACACAAAGGGCTCCATGAATAAATATTTCAGTTTCTATGTTTAATTCTTTTGATATATATTCTATTTCTTTAAAGGATAATTCTCTTGATAATACTATTCTTGTAAAGCCCTTTTCCTTAAAATAAACTGCACCTAATCCATTATGTATTGTAAGCTGAGTTGATGCATGAATTTCAAAATCTTTATAAAATTTTTGTATAAGTTTTACCAAGCCTAAATCTTGCACAATTAATGCATCTACACCAATTTCATAAAGATATCCTACATATTTTATTGCTTCATTCATTTCATGTTCTTTAAGTAGTGTATTCATTGTTACATATACCTTTACATTATATGAATGACAGTAATCTACGGCCTTTTTCATATTTTCATTATCAAAATTAGATGCATATGCTCTAGCAGAAAATTTACTTCCTCCAAGATACACTGCATTACAGCCGTTATTAACTGCAGCATAAAGACTTTCCATACTTCCTGCTGGGGCTAACAATTCTATATTATGATCAATTTTTTTATCCATAATTTTTTCTCCTATACTTAAGTAAAATACTCATTAATATTTTAGCAATAAAATAGACTGCTTAAAAGTATTAGCAGCCTTTTTATTTATTAAAATTTCTATTTAGCTAAGGGGTTTTTTTCCTTTTTCATTTTTGCCAGTTCAATTTGAACATCTACAAGTTTTTTCTCTAAGTCCATAATTTTATATTTAGCAGATATTAATTCTTTTTTAGAAGAACTGTCGCCTTCACCAATTTTTTGTCTTACATTTTCTTTAAGAACTAATAAATTATCTTTTAATTTTTGATTTTCATCTAAAACCAAATCATATTTATCTCTTATATCATCATTTTTAGTTTTTAATGAATTATTTTCTTCTTTTATCTTAGAATTTTCTTCTTGAATCTTTAATATTTCACTTTCAGATTTTTCAATTTTGACTTTTAATTCATTAAGTTCTTTATTTAAAGAGTATTTTAAGGATTTATCTCTATTTGCTTCATCTTCAAATTTGTTTAACTTATCTTTTAATGAATCTATTTCCTTGTTAAATGATTCTTCATTTATTTTAGTTTCTTCAATTTCACTTATAAGCTGTTCTTTTTCCTTTAAAATCAATTCTTTTTCTTTGTTCATGCTTTGAATTTTATTATTTAAATTAGCTTGTTCAAATTCCTTATTTCTTACTTCATCTTTTAATTTTTGATTTGTTTCTTTCATTTTAACTATTTCTTTATTAAGCATATCACTTAAATTTTTAGTTTCTTCTAAATCACTTTTAAGCTTATTATTTAAAGTTTTAATAGCTATATTTTCTTCTCTGTTTTTTTCATTTTCACTTAAAAGACTTTCATATTTAACTGTAATGTCTTTCACTTTTTCTTGAAGTTCTTGAAGTTTCTCCTTGTTATTTTTAATTAAAAGCTCTTTCTCATTTTTATAAGATAATAATTTAACTTCATTTTGTTTTATATTTTCGTCAATTATATTTTGAGTATCTCTATTGTATTTTTCTTCTAATTCCTTTTGCTGCTTTTTAGATTCTTCTATTAAATTTTGCTTTTCTAATCTAAGATTTTCAATTACCTGATTCTTTTCACTTTTATATTTTTCTATAAAGTCATTTTTCTGTTTTTCATATTTTTGTGCAAGATCTGTAGCAGTACTTTCTAATTTTTCATTTAACTGAGCATTCTTCTCTTTTAAAGTTGATATTATCTTTTCATATTTTGCTTTAACTATTTCCTCTACATTTTCTCTTTCAGATTTTAATGTATCAAGTTCTTCTCTTGTTTTATTTAAAGAAGAATCTAAAATATTATTTTTTTCTTCTAAAGCTTTATTCTTTTTAGATAAATCACTAGCCCTTAAATCTGTGTTATATAAATCATCAGCAATATTTATAGCTGATAAAACACCAATATCAGTTGAACTAAGAATTGGATTTTTAGCTTTTATCTCCTTAATTTTAGAATCTACATACTGAGCTACGTCTTGAAGATATTGTTCATCATCATTTCCTTTTAAATTATAGTCTTTACCATTTATATTAACAGTTACCTTAATCAAAATTAAGCACCTCACAATTTTACCAAATTATAATAAAAATTTCTCTACACATGTATTATACTCAAAAAATTATATAATTAAATTATAGGTTAATTTTTAATATAAAACAATTACTTTTCTATTGTTATTAAAAAATTTTAATATTTATATAAAAAAAATCCCACAACATAACATATATGTTGTGGAAAAATTAAGGCATGATATTCCTACAAAAGCGTGGTAGTATTTTATAGAAACTTCATAGGTATATTATAATGTATCAATGTAACACTTTACAATACCCTTTTAATAATTTTTTAATATTTTTTTAATATTTTACATTATTTTAATATAATAATTATTTTTCTATTAAGTTACTATCTTAATTCTGCATCTACTTCTTTTTCAAGACTCTTTAATATTCTATCATGAACCTTGTTAACTTCTTCATCTGTTAAAGATTTCTTGTTATTTCTGTATATTATTGCATAAGCCATACTTTTTTTACCTTTTTCGATTTGTTCTCCTTTATATATATCAAAAAGGCTAATTTTTTCAATTAATGCTCCACCGGCTTTCTTTATAATATCATATATATCACCAGCTAAAATATTATCATTTACAACTACTGATATATCTCTTGTAGCAGCAGGGAATTTAGCTATTGGAGAATATTTCTTTGTAGTATTTGATGCTTCATATAATTTATCTAAATCAAGTTCTGCAAGCATACAAGGAACATCTATACTGTAATTTTCAGCTACATCTGGATGAACTTCACCAAATACACCAACTTTTTTGCCTCTTATTACTAAAGCTGCTGTTTTTCCTGGATGGAAAGTTGGATTTTCAGATTCACGAACATATTTAGCCTTTTTAATTCCAAGAGCATCTACTATATTTTCAACAATTCCTTTTAAGTGGAAAAAGTCACAATCACCATACATACCTATAGTTAAAATATTTCTTTCCTCTGGTAATTTTTCTCCTTCTTTCTTTATATAAATCTTACCTGCTTCAAAAAGTTTAGCATATTCGTTATTTCTAGCATAATTTCTAGCAAGTGATTCCATCATTGAAGGAAGTGCAGAAGTTCTCATACATGAAAAATCTTCACCTAATGGATTTTTTATTTTTATCATATCACGAAGAGGTGAATCTTCAGGTACATTTATTTTATCTAATACCTTTGGAGATACAAATGAATATGAAATTGATTGATTAACTCCTGATGCAAATAATGTTTTTAATACTAGTTCCCTTAATAGTTCATTTTTATGTCTATTTTCTCTTTGAGGAATTGGTTCAAAAATAGTATTTGGTACCTTATCGTATCCATAAATTCTTGCAACTTCTTCTGCTATATCCTGTTTTATAGCAATATCTACTCTAAATGTAGGAGCCTTAACAATTAAGTTATCTCCATCTATTACAGTATCTAAGTCAACTAGATCAAGGCACTTTTTCATTTCTTCTTTTGAAATTTCAGTTCCAAGGAATTCATTAATCCATTTATACGAAACAACAACTTGACCTTCTTCCTTTACTTGTGGATATATATCAATTGTTCCATTTTCAACTTCACCACATCCAAGTTCACAAACAAGTGCACATGCTCTATCTATTGCTATTTGAGCTAAGTTTGGATCTATGTCTTTTTCAAATCTTCCTGATGCTTCAGTTCTTAAATTTAACGCTTTAGAATTAA
Source organism: Clostridiales bacterium (assembly GCA_012519155.1). Taxonomy (GTDB): domain Bacteria; phylum Bacillota; class Clostridia; order Clostridiales; family Clostridiaceae; genus Clostridium. The sequence goes on along the minus strand of JAAYQS010000182.1, from coordinate 11,131 downwards.
CTCTTATATTTGTTCCATCAAAATTTGCACATTCAAATATAACTTCTGTAGTATCTTCTTTTATTTCTGAATCAAGACCACCCATTATTCCTGCAAGGCCTATTGTTTTATCTGTATCCTTTATGCATACATAATCCTTTGTTAATGTTCTTTCTATTTCATCAAGAGTTGTAAACTTTTCACCATCTTCTGCATTTTGCACAACTATTTTGTTTGTAGAAATTTCTCTTGCATCATATGCATGCATTGGTTCACCAATTTCAAGCATAACAAAGTTTGTTATATCAACAATGTTATTAATTGGTCTTACGCCAGCTTCCATAAGTCTTTCTTCCATCCATGCTGGTGATTTTTGAATTTTAACATTTTTAATTTTTCTTGCCATATATCTCTTGCAAAGGTCTGTTTTTATTTCTACTGATAATTCACTTTCTACATTACCATCATTTTTTACTTCATATGATAAATTTGGCATTTTATAAGTAGTTCTTAAAGCAGCAGCTGCTTCTCTTGCCATACCTACCATACTTAAACAATCAGGTCTATTAGATGTTATATCAAAATCTAAAACAGCCTTATTAAGACCTAAATATTCTTTAATGTCTTTTCCTACTGGAGCATCCTTATCTAAAATCATAAGTCCTACTATTTCCTTATCTCCAGCTATACCAAGTTCTTCTTCAGAACAAAACATACCATTTGATACTTGACCTCTCATTTTTCCTTTTTTAATTTCTGTTCCATCTGCAAGTATTGCCTTATGAAGAGCTACAGGAACTTTATCCCCTTCCTTCATATTAGTAGCAGCTGTAACTATTTGAATTTCATCAGTTTCACCAATGTCTACTTGGCATACACTTAATCTATCTGCATCAGGATGCTTTTCTATTTTGTTAATTTGACACACAACTACATTTTTTATGTTATCTCCTTGAATAATTACTTCTTCAAGCTGAGATCCTGTTAAAGTTAGCATATCACCTAATTCTTTTGGTGTGACATTTACATCTACATAATCTTTTATCCAATTATATGGTACCTTCATTTTTTATACTCCTCTCTTTAATAACTTCTTAGAATTGATTTAAAAATCTCATATCACTTTCGTATAATAATCTAATATCATCAAGCTCATAACTAAGCATAACCATTCTATCTATACCAAATCCAAAGGCAAAACCTGAATATTCTTCTGGATCAATACCTGCATTTCTTAATACATTAGGGTGTACCATTCCACATCCTAACATTTCAATCCATCCTGATCCTTTACATACTTTACAGCCTTTTCCTCCACATACATAACATGTAGCATCCATTTCTGCTGATGGTTCTGTAAATGGGAAATGGTGAGGTCTAAATTTAGTTTTTACCTTATCACCAAACATTTTTCTCATAAACAAATTTAATGTTCCCTTTAAATCTGCAAATGTTACTCCTTTAGCTACAACAAGCCCTTCCATTTGATAGAATATTGGTGAATGTGTAGCATCTACTGAATCTGCTCTATAAACTTTTCCTGGTGATATCATTTTTATTGGTGGTTTTTGTTTTTCCATTGTTCTAACTTGAACCCCTGATGTTTGAGTTCTTAAAACAACATCATCATTTATATAAAATGTATCTTGTTCACTTCTAGCCGGATGATTTTTAGGAATATTTAATGCTTCAAAGTTATAATAATCAAGTTCAACTTCAGGACCATCTTCTACAGTAAATCCCATTGATATAAATATATCTTTTATTCTTTCTATTGTAACTTCAAGAGGATGTCTATTTCCTATTTCATTTTTAATTCCAGGTAATGTTACATCAATAACTTCATTTTTTAATTTCATTTCTTTTTCTTTTTGTTTTAAATCAGCAACAACTTCATCTAATTTTTCTTCTACTGCCTTCTTTGCTTCATTTACAAGCTTACCCATTGCTGGTCTTTCTTCCTTTGAAAGATTACCCATGCTTCTTAAAATTGTAGTAAGCTCCCCTTTCTTTCCAAGAAATTTTACTCTTACATCTTCTAATGCATTTTTGTCTTTAGCTTCTTCAATAAGTTTTAATGCTTTTTCTTTTATTTCTGAAACTTTTTGATTCATTTATATCTCTCCTTTATTTTTTAATGTGGCCTAAATTATTTTCTTAATTTCACTTTCTGTTCCTTATCACTTACAACTTCAGTTAATTAATAATTAATAATTAATAATTAATAATTAATAATTAATTATTAAGGATTAAGAATTGAGGATATTGTTACTCCTTCTTTTTTAATGTGGCCTCAAATATTTGCTTCATTAAGCTTTCTATTCTTTATCACTTACAACTTCAGTTAATTAATAATTAATAATTAAGGATTAAGAATTAATAATTAAGGATTAAGAATTGAGGATATTTTTACTCCTTCGTCGTAAAAATTTTAATTATGTTGTATGGATGGACAAGCTACAATTTCATGGTTCACGCCTAATTTTATGCAAAAACTCAATTATGACAATGCTTTGGACCTAAACACAATAATTATTAATTTCACATCTGCATTTGTAACCTAATTAAGGATTAAGAATTAAAAAGCCCTTCGCACAAAAAGCACGAAGGGACGAAAATACGCGGTACCACCCTAATTCAAGATTAAAGTATAATCTCATCTCTAAAAATATAACGATTTACACGCCAAGCCCTACTATTAATTTCAAGCTCAGAGCTCCTGAGGGAACTTCAATTTATTTTCCTATAGAAAAGCTTACAGTCTTTGACTTTTCCTCCCTTAATATTTCAATAAATTTACTTTCTCATTCAAAGCTTTTATTTATTAAATTAATTACCTTCTTATTATACATATTTTGCTACACATTTTCAACTGCAATCTTAAAATTACCTATTTAATGTGGCCTCAATTATTTGGTTAATTAAGGATTAATAATTAATAATTAAGAATTAATAATTAAGAATTAATAATTAAGGATTAAGAATTAAGAATTGAGGATATTTTTGCTCCTTCGTGGCAAAAATTTTAATTATATAGTGTATGGATGGACAAGCTATAGTTTCATGGTTTACACCAAAATCTATGTAGAACTTAGTTATACTAATGCTTTGGGCCTAACTAATAATTATTAATTATCTCCTTTGGAGATTGGCTTTTAAGCGTAGCGCAAAAAGCCACTTAATTATTAATTCCCTCTGCTTTGTCTTAATTTTTCATAGATTATTATTGAAGTAGCAACAGATACATTAAGAGATTCTGCCCCTCCTGGCATTGGAATTTTAACCTTTTTGTTACTTAAATTATAAATATCACTAGTTACTCCATTACCTTCATTGCCAACTACAATTATTGTATTTCCTTTTAAATTTTCATTAAAAAAATCATTTTCTGCCTGCAAAGATGTAGCAACTATATCATAATTTTTTTCCTTAAAAGATTTAATTATAGAAAAATTATCATCATCATAAATTATAGGAATATAAAAAATCGATCCCATAGTTGAACGTAAGGTTTTATCATTATACACATCAACTGTGCCTTTAGTTAATATTATGCCATCAACACCTGCTGCATGGCTTGTTCTTATTATTGTTCCAAGATTTCCTGGATCCTGAACCTTATCACATAAAATATAAAAACTGCCATTATAATTAAATTTTGATGTATTCATGTTTATAACAGCTGTTACCCCTTGTGGATTTTCTGTAGACGCTAACTCTTTATTTAAATTTTTTGAAATTTCATATATTTTTATAGAATTTACATAATCCCTATGAAATTTTAATAAACAATTATTAAATTTTTCCATTTCATCAGATTCTATAAAAATATATTCTATATCTACACGTGCTTTTAAAGCTTCTTCAACTAAGCGAAATCCTTCAATTATATACTTAGAAGCCTTGTTTCTACCTTTCCTATCCTTAAGTTTTTTAGTCTCTTTAAAGAGTGCATTATTCTTACTTTCAATAAAAACCAAATTTTACACAACCTTTTATCTGTTAGATTTTACTATTTCTTCTTCAACTTTCTTCAAATCATCTGCAGAGCCTATAGCAACCATTATGTCACCTTTATTTATTATTTCATCAGCCCCAGGTGATATATTAATCCCATTATTGCCTTTTAATCCTATAATATTTATTCCATATTTTGAACGTAAATTTAATTCTTTTAATGACTTATCACACCATTCATCAATTGCTTCAATTTCAATTATACTGTAGTCCGGTGATAAATCAATATATTCTAATATATTTGAAGATACAAGATTATGGGCAATTCTAATACCCATTTCTTTTTCAGGTAAAATTACTTTATCTGCACCAATCTTTTTTAGCACTTTTTCATGAAGGTCATTTTTAGCTTTAGCAACTATATATTTTACACCAAGTTCTTTTAATAGAAGTGTAGCCATTATGCTAGATTGTATATCATCACCTATAGTTACTATTGCCACATCAAAATTTCTTATGCCAAGGCTTTTTAATGCATTTTCATCAGTAGCATCCATTTGAACTGCATGAGTTACCTTATCTGAAATATCTTGAACACATTCTTCATTTTTATCTATAACAAGTACATCATTTCCAAGAGAAAATAATGTTTCTGCTATAGATGAACCAAATCTTCCAAGTCCTATTATTACAAATTGTTTTTCTGTCATAAAAATTCCTCCTATCCAATAAGTATTTTAGTTTCAGGATATTTATATACTCTCTTCTTTTTGTTATTTATAAAGGCTAAAACAACTGTAATTGGTCCAACTCTTCCTAAATACATTGTAATCATAACAACAATTTTGCTTATTGTCCCTAATCTTTGTGTCACCCCAGTTGTTAATCCAACAGTTCCAAAAGCTGATGCTGCTTCATAAAGAACATCAATATATTTTTCTGAAGGTTGTGTATAAGATAATATTGTGCTTACTATAAATACTAATGCTAAACCAATAATTGATAATGAAAATGCCTTATAAACAAGATCTTTAGGTATTTTTCTTTCAAATACCTCCACATCTTCCCTACCTTTTATAACGCTAATTACTGTAAGAATTATTATACCAAAAGTTGTAGTCTTTATACCCCCTGCTGTGGATCCAGGTGACCCTCCTATGTACATTAATAGAACAGTTGACAATTTACTACCATTTGTCATATCATCAATAGATACACTGTTAAAACCTGCTGTTCTTGGAGATGCACTTGATAAAAATGCATTCATAATTTTATCAAATAAGGAATAACCTCCAATAGTTTTAGGATTATTATATTCACCTACTAATATGAATAATGTACCAATTACTAATAAAATTATAGTAACTAACACTACAAGTTTTGTATTAATAGATAATTTTCTATATTTCTTTTTATTATAGCTGTAATTATAAAGTTCTATCCATACTGTAAAACCTATACCACCAATTATAAAAATCATTGTAATTGTAATTATAACTAATGGATCATGAGAAAATGATGTAAGACTTGAATAACCTCCAAATAAGTCAAAACCGGCATTACAAAAAGCTGATATAGAATGAAAAATACTATAATATATACCTTTTCCTAATCCATACATAGGTATAAATCTTACTGATAAAACAGCTGCTCCAAGACCTTCTATTAAAAATGTAAAGCCTATTACATACCTTACCATTTTAACTATACCCTGAATATCAAAAGTATTCATTGACTCCTGCATTACAAGTCTGTCTCTTAGTGTAATTCTTTTTCCAAAAAAGCTTACAATAAATGTTGCAAAGGACATAAATCCCAAGCCACCAATTTCTATAAGTAATAATATAATTATTTGACCAAAAAAACTCCAATGTGTTCCAGTATCTATAACTACAAGTCCATTTACCCCAACAGCTGATGTTGCAGTAAATAAACAATCAAGCAGATTAGTAAATTCACCCTTTACAGATGAAATAGGTAATGATAATAAAATACCTCCAATTAATATTACTATTAAAAAACCTAATGTTAAGATTTGAACACTGCTAAGCCTCATTCTTTTCTTTGTTACTATATTGTTCATATTACCACTCCAAGCATTCTTAAATATTCTTAACTTTTATAATATCATATAAAATGATAATTAAAAATAAGCACACATTTTTTTTAACTTAAACTTAACATAATTACTATATTTAATTTTATGTATAAAAAAAGTGACCTAAGGCCACTTTTTTATTAATTATGCATTTAATTGCTTTTTAGCAACTTCTACTAATTCAGTAAATGCTTTTGGATCATTAATAGCTATTTCAGATAACATCTTTCTGTTTATGTCTATTCCAGCTAACTTAATTCCATTCATGAATTTTGAATAAGAAAGATCGTTCATTCTTGTAGCTGCATTAATTCTAGCTATCCATAATCTTCTATAATCTCTTTTCTTTAATCTTCTTCCAACATAAGCATTTCTTAATGCTCTGATAACTGATTCATTAGCAGTTTTAAATAACTTACTTTTTCCACCGTAATATCCTTTTGCAAGTTTTAAAACTTTTTTATGATTCTTACGAGCGTTAGTAGCTCTCTTTACTCTTGCCATTGTATAAACCTCCTAATTGCTCAAAATTATAGACATGCTAATAATTTTTTCATAGTCTTTTCTTGATTTGTTGCAACATAACCATTCTTTCTAAGATTTCTCTTTCTCTTTTGGCTCTTCTTTGTTAAAATGTGTTTTCTGAAAGCTTTAGCTCTCTTTAACTTTCCACTACCTGTTTTTCTAAATCTTTTTGCTGCACTTCTATTAGTTTTCATTTTTGGCATGATAAATATCCTCCTCTCAGATTACGCTTTCTTAGGGCCTAAAACGACTGTCATATTTCTGCCTTCACGTTTAGCAGGCTTTTCAATTACTGAAACATCCTCTAACTTGTTTGCAAAGTTGTCTAGAATCTTTTGACCTAAGTGGCCAAGTTCCATTTCTCTTCCTCTAAATCTAACAGTAATTTTAACTTTGTCCCCGTCTAATAAGAACTTTCTTGCATTTTTAGCTTTAATTGAAATATCATGTTCTTCAATTGTAAGACTTACTCTAATTTCTTTTATGCTTACAACCTTTTGATTTTTCCTTGCTTCCTTTTCTTTTTTAGATTGCTCATATATGAACTTACCTAAATCCATAATCTTGCATACTGGTGGTTTAGCTCCTGGGGATATCATAACTAAGTCTAATTCTGCATCGTCTGCTATCCCTTGTGCCTTTTTAGTTGGCATAATTCCTAACTGAGAACCATCATTTGCAATTACTCTTACTTCTTTGTCTCTTATATCCTCATTTACTATATAATTTTTATTAATAATTTTCACCTCCGAAAATAAAAGGAACTTTATGATAATGCATTTATAAATGCAAAATCTCAAAATTTAATACATAAAAAAAGACGGCATAAGCCGCCTCATAATTTACTAATCAAAAAACCAAACTAACTACATGAAAATGCGTTGTATGGTGAGAAACGGCTGTTTCTTCTTAACAAATCATATATTATCACAATAAAACATCACTGTCAACACTTTTATTTATAAATTTATATGAATATATGAACTTATAAATATATATTCTTAACATATAATAACCCTATTGCCAAATACTTTTATTATTGTTTCAATAAATTCTTTGTTACTACAAGCTTCCTTTCCATAAATCATTATTTTTTTAGGAACACTTGTAATAAGTCCACTTATAATTACATCTTCTAAATTAGCATCAACACCTATTTTACAATCATTTAATTCATTTAGAAAAACATTTAACATGTCTTTTCCCAATTCATCCTTTAAAATGTAACCACCTTGAGGTTGAACATATAAAAAAACTTTATCTATTTTGCTTTCCTGTATATCTACAAAGTATTTAAGAAGCTTAATAAATTCTTTGTATTCTTTGTCTACCATGTACTTTTCTACTACCTTTTCTACTATATCTTCTATGTCTTCCCTGTATTGCTTAGTACGAAAAGTTAAAAATCCATTTATATTTATTTCATTATTTTCATCTATACATTCTCTTATTTTTTCTAAAATATCATTTACCTTATTAGAACAAAAGACAAATAAATCTTCACATATGAATTTTTGTAAATTTAATGTATTTAAAACAGCTTCTTCTACCTTTAGTATTTCATCTTGCTTTAAGAAAAAAAAATCTTCACTTAGGATTTGGTATAATTCTTTTTCTTTATATTGTTTTAATACTAATTTATACAAAACATTACTAATATACATTTTAATTATATTTTCTTTTTCTAAATAATCATTTGATTTTTCATCATATATTATTTTTATGGAACAATTACTACCATCTTCACTTTCAACAAAACCTATATTTATATTTTTATGCTTTAGCAATGCCTTAAGTTCTTGTAAGTCCACTGATAAATCAATATCCTTTGAATATATCATTTTTAATACCAACATCTTTCTACTCCCTTCTTAGCATTACTTTTTTGTTTTTTTAAAAGATTTAACTTTTATAAGCTTTACTTTTTTATCTACGATTATTTTGCCAAAAAATAAAATAAAAATACTACTTTTTATAATTTATTTGACCTTTTACTAAATTTTTTTTATTCTAATATTAAATTAGTAATTATTAAGCATATTTTGAAAGGAAGTTTTTTTAATGAACTGTTTTGTTGATTACAGAACTACAGATATTGAAATGAACACTTTAAAGAATTTTGGATTATCACCAATAAAATTGCCAAGAACAAATTTAGTTTATAAAGCTATAGATGGCCATGTTGATATACAATTTAATGTTTTGAACAAAGTGGAAAGAAAAGTTATTGTACAAAGAGATATTTCCTTAGATTTTTTAAATATATTAGAAAAAAACAATATAAAATATGTACTTTCAAAAAATTCTTTAAATGATACATATCCTAAGGATATAATTTTAAATGCACTTATTACAAAAGAATATTTTGTTCATTACACCAAGTACACTGATGAAAATTTGCTAAAAAATGTACAATACAAAAAAATTGTAAATGTTTCGCAAGGATATACAAAATGCTCCATCTTACCATTAAAAGAAAATGTATTTGTAACAAATGATAAAGGTATTTATAATGCATTTTTAAAACTAGATAATGTAGATGTTCTTTATATACCCTATGGTGATATAATCCTTCCTTCTATGAATTATGGATTTATAGGTGGAATAGGTGGAATGCTTAATGAAAATACTTTAGGTACATTTGGCGATATTAATGAATATAAGTATGGAAATATTCTTATGGATTTTTTAAAAAAGCATAATATTACTGTTTTATCCTTAAAACCAGGCAAACTTATAGATAGAGGTAGTCTTTTTGTTGTTTAATTTTCCCTATATATTATTCTCAAAATACTTAAATTGTTACTTATTCATATAGCAAAATTAGGATAAACTTTTTCAATAAATTTTATTTTTTTCACAAATAATTTAACAATATTATTTCTAAATAATTTTTTTTTTATTTTTTTTTAAAAAAAGTATAAAGTATTGTCGAAGTCATTCGATAATGAAGTGAGGGATTTAATATACTCTCAGGTTTCTTCTCTTTGAAGAAACTTCTTCTCAACTCCTTTTTTAACATTTTTTATTTTCAAAGAAAAGCAAGGTGGTTCCCCCACTTTGTTTTTCTTTTTTATAAAAAAATAAACTGTGCATTACAAACAGTTTATTTTTAGTATATTCTCTAAGTACTTCACACATATAAAATAATAATCTTAAGGGCATTCTATAATCTATGGTAGATTGAAATTCTAATAAAATGTAAAATACAATTTTATTAGAATTAATCTTAGCTTCATATATTAAATCACATTCAGTGTCCTTATAATCAGTAGTAACAAAAGACTTATTTATAAGTTTTAAATCATTTAAATTAACTTAGAAAATATCTCTATATTTTATTTTTCTAAGACACCACTTATTTTATCAAAAAATGATTCAATAGAATCTACAGTTCCTGAAACCTTGCACCAATTTTTTAAAGTATCAATACTTTTTTCATTTAAAATAACATCTTCATCTTCTTTGCTAAGTCTGCCAAATTCCTTTAAATTATCAAATATAATATCTCTTAAGGCATCTTCTTTTGTATATTCTTTTGTATTTTCTCTAATACTATTTTCTAATTGGGCATTTTCCTTAGCTAAAACTTTTTCTTTATTTTTTTCTCTTTCAGGATCTGTCAATTCCCAGAATATTGCTATACCAGTAAATCCAAATATAAGAATAAGTCCAGATAATGATGACATAAATTTCATTATATATCCTACCTTAGGAATCTTAAATACACATTTACCAATAATATCTTCTTTTGTTATAGGATCATCTGCAATATTATTAGCAGTACCTTGTGTTATAACAGTATCACCATCTATTGATACAATTTTATGAGTTACAGCTGCATTTTCTCTTGTGTATGTAATTACGTCTCCTTCTTTTAGCTTGTCCTTATTAACCTTTAATATAGTAACATAATCACCTGGTGAAATACTAGGTTCCATACTTCCTGTTAAAACTACATAATTTCTAAAATGAACTACATTATATAAAGTATTATTTAATGCTGCTAAATTACCTATTACAGCATAAACTACTATAACAAGTAAAATAGTTCCTATAACATTTTTTATAATTTTCAAAGCCTTTTTTACCTCTGATTTTGTCATTAATGCGCCTCCATTGTCTTTTTAGTTATAATTAAATTTTATCATTACCATAAGTATATTTTGAATTTACTTTTTTATTGGCTATTTTTTTCAACTATTCTAGCAGTAACAGTAACATTTCCCTCTTCATCTTGAGATACTGTCAATGAAGGATTTCCTTTTATTCCACCATCACTTAAGGTATTAAAGTATTGACTGCTATAAGAATAATTAACTGTACTTGCTCCTTCATCCCATGTTGGAATTTTTATATTTCTTATATTATTTACAAACCTATTTCCATTTACTTTAAAATCAAATCCAAATGTTGTATAATTTGTTTCTTCATATGTTGTTGAAAAAGTATACTTTCCATCTATTTTAGTAGCAATTCCAGTTGTTACTGCTATACCTGGAAAATTAGATAAATAAAATTTATTTTCCCCTGAATAATTATTTAAATCACTATCAATTATAAATGTAATTT
>JAAYQS010000181.1 GCA_012519155.1 Clostridiales bacterium | reverse complement strand
GGAAAAGTAGTTATTGAAGGTGAAATATCTAATATAGAAACTAAGGAGCTTAGAAGTGGGAAAATTCTTGTTTCGTTTGATTTATATGATGGATCAAGCTCAATGTGTTGCAAGTCTTTTCTTAAGCCAGAAGAAAGTGAAGAAGTGCTTGGAAGGCTTAAAAAGGCTAAAGGTGTAAGAATTTGTGGTAATGCAGGATATAGTAAATTTTCAGGAGAAGTTGAAACTATAGCTAATATTATAGTAGAAACTAATGGACTTAAAAAAGTAGTAAGAAATGATGAAGCTGAAATTAAAAGAGTAGAGCTTCATATGCATACCAAAATGAGTCAAATGGATGCAATGACAAGTGCTACTGATTTAATAAAAAGAGCTGAAAAATGGGGAATGAAATCTATTGCTTTAACAGATCATGGAGTAGTTCAGGCGTTCCCAGAAGCTCATAAGCTTTTAGGCAGAGATAATCCTAATATGAAAATTATATATGGTGTAGAAGCATATTTAGCTCCAGATAAAAAACCATCAGTAAGAAATATAAAGGGTCAAAGTATAGATACAACTTATTGTGTATTTGATCTTGAAACAACAGGTTTTTCTCCTAAACTTGAAAAAATAACTGAAATAGGAATAATGAAAGTAAAAGATGGAAAAGTTATAGATACATTTAGTTCTTTTGTAAATCCAGAAAAGCCTATTCCTCAAAGGGTTGTAGAAGTTACAAATATAACTGATGATATGGTAAGAAATGCTGAAACTATAGATAAGGTACTTCCAAAGATTCTTGATTTTATGAAAGGAAGCGTTCTTGTAGCACATAATGCAGAATTTGATATAGGATTTTTAAAACATTTTTCAAGGGAACTTGGATATGAATTTGACTTTACATATATAGATACTCTAACTCTTGCACAGGATATTTTTTATGATTTCAAAACATATAAGCTTGGAAGAGTTGCTAAAAATCTTGGAATTAAGGTTGAGGTTGCTCATAGGGCTTTAGATGATGTTGATACTACAGTTAAAGTATTTAATATTATGATGAAGGAATTAAAAGAAAGAGGAGCAAAAACATTAGAGGATATAGAAGAATATGCATGCAATGAAGAATCAAAAAAGGTATCATACAAAAAATTAAAAACATATCATGCAATAATACTTGCAAAGGATTATGTTGGTTTAAAAAATTTATATAAGCTTGTTTCATATTCCCATTTAAATTATTTTTATAAGAAACCACGTATACTTAAAAGCATGTATGAAAAATATTCAGAAGGTTTAATACTTGGAAGTGCTTGTTGTGAAGGAGAACTTTACAAGGCAATACTTGAAGGAAAATCAGATGAAGAAATAGAGGAAATTGCAAAGTATTATGATTATTTAGAAGTTCAGCCTATTGGTAATGATGAATTTTTAATTAGAAACGGTCAGGTTCCTAATAGAGAATATTTACAAGAAATAAATAAAAAAATTATAAGTCTTGGAGAAAAGTTTAACAAACTGGTTGTTGCTACAGGTGATGTTCATTTTATGGATCCTGAAGATGAAATTTATAGACGTATATTAGAGGCTGGTCAAGGATTTAAAGATGCTGATAATCAAGCACCATTATACTTAAGGACAACAGAGGAAATGCTTAAGGAATTTGATTATTTAGATGAAGAAAAGGCTTATGAAATAGTAGTAACAAATACAAACAAAATTTCTGACATGTGTCAGCAAATAAGTCCAATTTCACCAGAAAAATGTCCACCTCATATAGATGGATGTGAGCAGACAATTAAAGATATTGCATATAATAAAGCTAATGAACTTTATGGTGATCCACTTCCTGAAATTGTACAGGAAAGACTTGATAGAGAACTTGATTCTATTATAAAAAATGGATTTTCAGTTATGTATATTATTGCTCAAAAGCTTG
>JAAYQS010000022.1 GCA_012519155.1 Clostridiales bacterium | reverse complement strand
TCCTTTCTAATCCTATCTATTACTTCACTCCTAATAAATTCTGTAAAGTTATTGCTAGAGCTTCAAAAGCATTCAATTTAATTTCATATGCTCTTACCTTTCCTTCTAACTCTTTTATATACAAATCCTTTTTATAATCTTCTTCGCTTACTTCTATTCCTAAATAATCATTTATAGATTTATTCAGTACTCGCCACTCTTTGCCTACTTTTACACCCTTAAGTCTTATATTCTTATCATATTGAGCTCTGTTTAATATCTCTCTAACATATGCAGGTGATACCCCTAATCTTTCAGCTGCTTCTTCTGTAGTGGACCACTCTTTTTCTTTAATCATTATTAATATCTCCTTTCATTTGCATATTAAATTCTTCCTATTCCTATAAATAAATCTAAAATTAATATTACTTATCCTTAATTAATTTTTATTATTAATAATTAAAATCAATTCCTACTACACTTTCAAAAATTTTTGTTTATAACTTATGATTTACTACACTTCATTTTCATCAAAAAATAACTCCAATGGAGAAACGCCTAATAGATTTGAAATTCTCTTCATTATTTCAACGCTTGGATTTTTTGCTTTTCCATTTTCTATAAGCCTTAAATATTCCCTTGATATTCCAACCTCCTTTGCAAAATCTTTAGCTTTTATTCCTTGACCTACTCTTAAAGCTTTTATTTTATACTTCATAATTACCTCCTTTATTTGCATTATGCAAACTTTAATTATATATTAATATTCGTTTCGCAAACTGTCAAGCCCTATTTTATTTTTTTATTTGCATTTTGAAAATTAAATGTTATTATTTATTTGAGGTGAGTATTCATGATAGGAGATAAGATAAAAGAAATTAGAAAAAGTAAAAAAATAAGCCAAAAAGACTTAGCAAAAAAACTAGAAATGCCTGTTTCAACTCTTGCTAATTATGAAAATAATCATAGAGAGCCAAGTATAGATACTTTATATAAAATAGCTGCAGCTTTAGATGTTAAAGCTTTAGATTTTTTGCCTGATGATGGAATGCCTATAAGTACAATTGATTATATAGATACAAAAGAATTTGAACACATTGTAGGAGCTAATATTCTTGAAGAGGTACTTAACAGTAAAAACAATTATGTTTTACCTTTTATAAAACATATAAATGACCGGTTTTTAAATGGAAAATACGATATAGATGACTTGTTATATACAGATACAAATCAATTGCTCAATGATAGAAATAGCGATTACGAAGATTTACTTTATATTCTTATAGATATAATTGATGCAAGATTAAACAGATATAAAAGAATAAAAGAATTACATTCGAAATATGAGGAATCAAACAACTAAATATATAAGCGTAAAAGCTAAGTTGTATTATCAAATTTTAGGTATCTATTAAACCGATACCTAAGCTTACCTAATTTGATTCAGTAACCTATAATGATCCATTGATAATATTGCTTAAGCTTTCCAACTTTTGGTGGGTAAACTAACGGCAACCAAATGGTGGCTAGCTATCAAGAATTATTAATTATCTTCGTAAAAGCATATTCACCAACTTACTGGCGAAACTAATATTATATTTTCACAACTTATGCGGAAATTGTCGTGTAGTGGTGTTATTTTATATCACTACATTTTAATTTATTAGAGAAGGTTTAAAGCATTAGAAAGGTGTTGATAAAGTGGCTAGTTATAGAAAACTCTCTAATGGTAAGTGGGAAGTTACTATAGATCTAGGCAGAAATCCTGCAACCGGAAAAAGAATGAGAAAATTCAAAAGTGGATTTAAGACAAAAAAGGAAGCTATATCTTATGCTAATTCATTTAGCGTTGATATTG
>JAAYQS010000180.1 GCA_012519155.1 Clostridiales bacterium | reverse complement strand
ATCCTCTGAAAAATCAAATTTAGATTTATCTAATTATAATATGTACAATCCTTCTATAAATAATGAAAATAGTAAGGATGAAGATCTTAATAAAAATGATAATATGAAAAATACTACTAATTATTATGTAGCCGATATATATATTGCAAATATAAATAGTTTAAAAACACACTTTGCCAAAAGCACTTATGGTACTGGATATACTGATTCACTACTTAATATGTCAAAGGAAAATAAATCTATTATATCTATAAACGGTGATTCTTATAGCTACAATAAGTCAAAAAATTCAGCTGGTCCTTTAATAAGAAATGGCACAGTATATAGACTTGAAGATACAACCTCTGATGTATGTATACTTTATAATAATGGAATTATGGAAACATACACAAATGATGAATATAAATCAAAAGACATTAATTATAATGATGTGTATCAAACATGGGTTTTTGGTCCATGCCTTTTAGATAAGGAAGGTAAAGCTTCTAAAACATTTAATACATCAAGCTACATAAAAGGATATCATCCAAGAACAGCCATTGGATATTTTAGTCCAGGACATTACTGTTTTGTA
This sequence comes from Clostridiales bacterium, assembly GCA_012519155.1. Lineage (GTDB taxonomy): Bacteria > Bacillota > Clostridia > Clostridiales > Clostridiaceae > Clostridium. Next base: position 9,068 of record JAAYQS010000180.1, on the reverse strand, counting down.
GTAGTAGATGGCAGAGGCTTAAATTCTTCTAATGGTCTTCTTCTAGATGATCTTGCAAAGATTTTTGAATCACTTGGATGTAAATCAGCTTACAATCTTGATGGAGGCCACTGTTCTTTTATGACTTTTAATAATGATTATATTAATAGTCCAAGTAATAAAAGTACAGAAATTACTGATGGAATATTTATAGAGGAGGTAAACTAGTTTGAGAAAAATATTATGTCATATATCTATTATACTTGCAGGAACATTTATTGTGTTTTTAATACTTGATTTGCTTAATCCACTTATGAATTTTGTTTCTAACTTCTTTTCCTGTATACTTCTACTTATTTTTTGTATTGTTGCAATAATAAACTCAATTTTATTTATTGTTACTATAAACAGAGAAAAAAGCAAATAAGATTTAATAGTGCCCAAAACCCTATCTAATTTGGGCACTTAAAACAGCTATTTTCAATTCTTGTAAAATACAAAAAGAACATGCAAATACATATAATTAGAATATAATTTGAGATACTTATTCTATTTTCTGCCTTTCTTACTGTTGTAATGTCTTCATTTTTTATTGCTAGATCTACCATATCTCCATTCTTTAATTTGTCAATAGATTCTAATGATACTTTTTGTTTTCTACCCTTATAGTAAAAATCAAATGTATATCTACTATTTTTTGCTGTATATGTTTTTGTTTCATTGTCAAAATGTTTATCTTCAGTAACTCTTGCGCTAACAATATCCCAAGATAGTGAATTTTTTATAATATAATTATTATAAAAATTTAATAACAACTTTACAGAAACTCCTAAAATAATCAAACTACAACCTATGTATATATATACTTTTTTATTATTAAAACTTATATCTTTCAACTTTGAATATTTTTTATCAACTCTTCTTATATGATTTTCTTTTTTATTTTTTCTTAACATTACAGAATTAATGCTTTTAATTTCATTATATCTTATACTTCTGTTTTTTGAAGTTTTTGTATTCTTAATGGTAAATGTTATAATAGTAGCTAATATGATATTTATGGTAATTGTAGCTATTATAATCCATTTAGCAGTAATATATTGAGATGCTAATGATATAACCCTAATATCATTTATATTATTTTTATTTATCATAAGATCTATTTTTGTTCCTGTTTTATAATATCTATTTGAAATAACCCTTCTTTCAATTACTTTATTATAATCTTTATATTCTACTTTTAAAGATGATGATGTATTAGAAAAATATGTAGGTTCTATAACCTTTCCAGTTACCATTTCATATTCACCGCTTTTTAAATTAGCATAATTTCTATATACATCTGAAAAAAGAACTATAAAACTTCCAATTAAAAATATATTTATAACAATAATTAATCCAATTAAGTTTTTAACATTTTCCCTTCCTTTAGGTTTATAATTAATAAAATTAATATCATCAATTTTCACATACAAAACCTCTTTTTAGCTATAATAATCCATACAATTTTATTACAATATTAATTTTATGTCAAATTATTGATTATTTTACTTATATTTCAACAAAAAAGACTACTCATAAAAATGCATAAAATATAATAAAATACTTGGAGGTGATGTATATGAAAAAATGCCGTAAATTCAATTTTTTAGAATTTATAAAATGTTTAATTATTCCTATCTTAACTGGATTTATATCATATTTACTTACAAAAAATAACATGAATATATATGATGTAATAAAAAAGCCTTTTTTATCACCACCACCTATAGTTTTTATGATAGTATGGCCTATTTTATATATTTTAATGGGTACCTCTTTCTATTTAACACAATCTTGTAAAAGTGGTTATAGCCAAAATTTAGATTATAATTTTCATAGAAAAAAAAGTGCATCAATAATCTTTTATATTCAGCTGTTTTTTAATTTTATATGGTCATTAATATTTTTTAATTTAAGACTTTATTTTGTATCATTTATATGTTTAATAGTCTTATTATCATTTGTAATTATTATGTTTTTTAAATTTTATAAACTCAACAAAACATCAGCTTTTCTTCAAATTCCTTATATTACTTGGATTGTTTTTGCTGGTTACTTAAATTTATCTATATATTTACTAAATGAAGCATTTATATAGCATTAATTCATGACTATTGATAATCCCATAAAAATATGATTAAATAATAATTGTATAAAATTTTAAGGGGGATAATTTTAATGTCAGAAAATAATTACAATGGATTTAACAGCCAAAATAATAAAAATTTTCAAAATGACTTTTATAGTGACCAATCTCAAACTGCAGCAAATAATAGAAATGATTTTTATAACAATGCCAATGGTCAAAACAATATGAACAATCAATATCAAAATAACATGAATAATCAAAATAATTATAACAATCAATACCAAAATGGTTTTAATAACCAATATCAAAATGGATATAATAATCAATACCAAAATTCATATAATAATCAATATCAAAATGGTTTTAATAACCAATACCAAAATAACTATAATATGCAAAGTTCTTCTGACTTTACAGGATATTTTGATCAAATGGATATAGAAAATAATAAGATAATAAGCGGTTTATCTTATCTTGGAATTTTATTCTTCTTACCACTTGTTGCTGCTCCAAATTCAAAATTTGGAAAATTCCATGCAAATCAGTCATTAGTATTATTAATCTCTTCTGTTTGTGTACAAATATTATCTTATGCATTTTCATTTTTCTACAACATATTACCATGGAGTTTATATAAGCTATTAAGATCTGTTCCTAAATTACTTTCTTTTGTAATATTAATAGCCTTTATATATGGGTTAGTAACAGCTCTAATGGGTAAAGCTAAAGAAATTCCTGTACTTGGATCTATAAAAATAATAAAATAATAATTACAAAAAGCGTGACTCCATATGAATTTAAAATTATGGAATCACGCTTATTTTTATATGAACACTTTTTAATTTAAAGCATTATTTTGTATAATTTTTTTTACAAATGGCACCTTGAAAAATACATAAGCTATAATAGCTCCACCTGTACATGATATTAAAAATGGAATAAGATAAGTAAATACAGCTACATTCTTCCCCATAAAAAGCGATGCTACTGGATAAGCTAAAAGGGATCCTATAATTCCTGTACCAATAATCTCTCCTATTAATGCACCTTCAGTTTTCTTTGTAATCTTATATAAAATTCCTGACACAAGTGCACCTACCATACTTCCTGGGAAAGCTAAAAGACTTCCTGTACCAATGACATTTCTTAAAATTGATGTAATAAATGCACATATAACAGAATATAAAGGGCCTAAAGTAATTGATGCTGTTACATTAATAAAATGCTGAACAGGAGACATTTTTCCACCAAATACAGGAATTGATAATGTTCCAAGAACAGTAGCAATTGCTATATAAATTCCACTAAGAACGATTTTTTTAACTTTTAATTTTTCTTTCATTATATATTACCTGCTTTTATAATAATTTTATGCCAGCAATATAATTATTGCTGGCATTGTTATACTATCATTTAAGATATTCCCTGTCAAATTATTCTCTATTCTTAACTAGTACTATTTTATTTCTTGTAAAGAATATACTAAGAAGGAATAATAAAAGTGAAATTAATATTACAGCTCCAACTATTGGCATTACGCTTAAAATATCATTATTATTTTGAAGTCTTTCTATAGCTACCATAATCCATCTTATAGGAAGAAAATTACCTATAGCTTGAAGAGCAGATCCCATAAATTCAAATGGCCAAAATGCTCCACTTAACATGAATATTGGAACAATAGCTGCAGTTAAAGATAAATTATATACGGTTTTATCCTTTATAAGTGATCCAACAAACATACTAAATACTACACTAAGAAGTACTGATGATAGAAGAATTATCAATAGATACCAAGAATTATCAAAACCAAAATCAAAATCATTTACTATACAAATAATGTAATATTCTATAGCTGGCACACATGTAAGTAAGAAATATATAATGCATTGACCACCAAAATAAGTTTTTTCAGATACCTTAGACATAAGAATTCTTTCTTTTGTACCAAGCTTTTCATCTTCTAAAGTATATTCACAAATAACTCCAGCTGAAACAACCATCAAGTATAGTATCACACCAAAAGCATCTTTAATATTAGTTCTTTTATTTTTATCAGTTGTTTCTAGTTCAGGCTTATTATTTTCAAATTCATTTACTATATTTTCAAGATTATCATTATTTACTTTCACATTACTTGCAATAGTAGACAAGGACTTAATTTCATTTTCAATTGTATTTTCTAGTATTGATTTGTAATCACTTTCTGATATTGAATAAAAATCTATAGGACATTCATCACCATTAAGTATTTTATCTGAAAAATCTTCATCAATCTTTAATACCATCTCATAATTATGAAATGCCAACTTCTGCTTATAATTTTCATTTTCGTCTATATTATCAATTTCAATACCATCCATATCTTGAAGCTTGTCTTGTAATACATCCCCAAGTTTTCCCTTATCATTATTAATAATTGCAATTGGGAAATATGATGTAGAACTATTCATTGAAGAAAATAATAATATTATTCCTATTGGCAAAATAAAGGTAGTTATTATAAAGCTTTTTCTTTTAAATAAAACTTTACATATATTTTTTATTATACTAAACATCTGACAATGCCCCCCTTTTCTTATTTATTAGTAAATAAATAACAAGCATTATTATTGATAAAGCTATAGGAACTATAAGTGCAATTATATAGCTATCTGTTTTAATACCACATATCATGCTGTTAGTTGATATGCTAATCCAATATATAGGACTCAACTTACAAACTGTTGCCATAAACTGTGAATTTGTTATTTCATAAAGTGGTACGTAACAACCTCCAAATGCACAAATAAAAATTATAACTGTATTTAATATACCAGTTGCTGATCCTTCTTTATTTACTGAAACTCCCACAACAACTCCTGACATTGATGCAAATAATGCTAATGTAATAAATAGTAATATAAATTTAAATGTATTTTCTCCCCAGTTCACATTTAGGAATATACTTGAATATGCCCAAACTAAAACTGTCTGAACTACACCTATTAATGTTCCAAAAATAACTTTTGCAAAAATCATCTTTCCTTCAGAAACCTTAGAAAGCCTTACTCTGTTAATAGTTGTAAGCTCCTTTTCTTTAAATGTAGATAGAGATGTAATGGTAGAAACATACAAAATAATTAAAGCAAGTTCTGCAAAAGTATAATATTCTGATGATGATGAATTCCTTAAATCATCTGTTTCATCATTTAATACATCATCTATTTTACTTTCCACCACATTCATCATTGCCATAGGATCTTCCTCTGCAATTGTTTTATATGTAGAAAAATTATTAAGAACATTCTCCATAATTTGTTTAAATACTTTTGATTTAGTATCATCACCATTTTTAGATGTATACATTGAAAAACCATCTTCTGTTACTTTAACAAAAGCAACTGCATCATAAGAATCAATTTCATCTTTTACATTATCTAACTTGTCTTCTTTAAAATCTATGGTAACTTGGTCACTTACAGCATCTTTAAAGGTATTAAATCCATCTTTATATTGTGAATTATCATCAACGGAATAATATACAACTGACTTTTCATCTTCGCTTCCAAATATATTTAAATTTCCATTCATTATACTATCTAGACCTAAAGCTAATGTAGTAATTAATACAATTGGAAAAACAAATAATAATACAACATTTGATTTTTTACGAACAAATTGTTTAAATTCCTTGTTTAATAATGAAATAAACACATTTATCACCCCTATTCTCTTAATTGTTTTCCAGTTAAAGCTAAAAATACATTTTCAAGAGTTGGTTTTTCACTTGAAAAACTAATAACCTGACCTCCTAAGCTATAAGCTATCTCTATTACTTTTGTCATTAAGTTAGTATTTTTCAAGCTAGTAATTTTGTATTCTCCATCATTTTCAATTACTTTTTCTACCTCTGATATTTCCATTAACTTATCTTCTAGTCCTTTTATTCTCTTAGATAATATTAATTTAAAAACATTCTTATCTCCTACTAAATTCTTTAATTCATCACTAGTTCCCTCTGCAATAACATGTCCCTTATCAATTATTGATATTTTATCAGAAATATCCTCAACTTCTTGCATATAATGAGATGTATAAATAATTGTTGCTCCTTCATCTCTAAGTTTTAAAACTGATTCTAAAATATGATTTCTTGACTGTGGATCTATACCTACTGTTGGTTCATCCATAATAATAAGTTTTGGTGAATGAGCTATAGCACATCCTATATTAAGTCTTCTTTTCATACCACCTGAAAAAGTATCTGCTTTTTTATCCTTCACATCAGTAAGGCCAATAAAATCTAATGTTTTTGCAGTTCTCTTTTTAAGTTCTTCACCTTTGTATCCATATAATGAACAAAAAAATCTAATATTTTCTTCTGCTGTTAAATCAAAATAAATTGCAAAATCCTGTGGAACTATTCCTATATTTTCTTTCCATTTTCTTATATTATTAACTTTTTCCTCATAAATTATTTCACCAGAAGTCTTGTTTTTAAGGCCGCATATCATACTTATTAAAGTACTTTTTCCAGCACCATTAGGTCCTAATATTCCATATATTTGTCCTTTTTCTACTGTTAGGTTTATACCATCAACAGCAACATTGTCATCATATTCTTTTACAATATTTTTTATTTCTAATAATTTCATACTTACATCTCCTTATTTCTTTTATTTAGATAAAACTTATATTTATTTTATATTCATATTATATAAAAAAAAATGATATTTCTTTAGTTAGAAATATCATCTTTCTATATGACTTTTGTCACATTAAAAATTCCCCTTCAAATAATTTACAGCAATTGCAGTTCTATGTTCTAGTTGAGTTTTATCTAAAATATTTGTTATATAATTTCTTACTGTTCCTTCTGATATAAATAATTTTGCACTTATTTCTTTATTACTTAATCCCTCACTAATAGCAACTATTATTTCTTTTTCTCTATCTGTAAAATTATATTTGCAAAATTCTATAGTTTTACTTTTGCCATGTATTTTATCTAATATATTTTCATTTAACACCACCGTATCATTATATACAGACATAATTGAATGAACAATTTGCTCTGGAGAACTATTTTTTAAAATATATCCTTTAGCACCATATTCCATTGCTTCGTTTATATAATCTTCTTCATCAAATGTTGTTAATACAAGACATTTAGTTTTGGTTTTTTCAACTATTTCTTTTATAGCTTGTACACCATTCACTTCTGGCATTCTTATATCTACTAAGGCCACATCAACTAAGTTATTTGTACAAAAATCAATAGCTTCTTTGCCATTTTCGCACATACCAATTACTTCTATATCACCCTTTAATGGTAATAATATTTTTAAACTTTCTCTAATTAAGCTATCATCATCACATATTATTATCTTTACACTCAATTTCTAGTCCTCCAATATTATAATCATATTTATTATAAAACCATCATCACATGAATAATTTACTCTTCCATTAATTTTTTCTATTCTTTCTTCCATTCCTCTTAATCCAAGCCCCTTATTTACCCTTTTACATCCTATTCCATTATCTTTTATTTCTACCCTAATAACTTTATTATAACAATAAATAGATACTTCTATTTTAGTGGCTTCTGAATATTTTGCACAGTTTGTTAATGCTTCTTTTATATTTAAAGTTATTGCCTCTAAATATTTGCTTTTTATTTTTGATGTATCACCTTTAATGTTAAAAAGAGTTTTTATGGATGTTTCATATTGAAATTTTAGTAATAATTCTTTAATGTCCTCAAAATTATATACTTTATTTTCAGGCTTTATATTTGATAAAAAACTTCTTATTTCATCCATTCCTTCTCTTAAATTATTCATTGCATTTTTCAAGAACTTTTTACTTAATTCTTTATCTTTATCTATCATTTCAAGAGTTACTTCAAGCTGCATTAATGATCCTGTTATTCTATGTCCCAAACTATCATGAAGTTTTTGAGATATATAATTCCTTTCCTTTAATGTTGCAACTACTCTGCTTTGTTCTACATATTTATCAAAATTATTTATTTTATTTACTAAATCAAAGTTCCTATATCTTGTATTTCTATTTAATTTTCTTAATTTTTCAGTAGAAATAATATTGTTATTAACCTCATCTAAAAGAAATAGTATAATCATATTATAACCTATAATTTCTATAGTGAGATACCCATATGTAATAAATGTAAGTAACATATTAATTACAAAAATAAAATACTTATTAATATAATTTCTCAAGGCATAGTAAGTAATAAAGGGACATAAACATACAATATACTTTATATTAAGAATAAAACAAATAAAACATATAATTATTTGTAAAAAAATATAGAATACTTTATTTTTTTCATTAAGTGATATAGCTAACTGTAATATACATATTAATACTATTGCACAAATTTCTCTAAGGGATTGCATAAGACCAACAAATCCATTATAAGTAATTACATATACACTAATAAATATACTTACAATCATCATATATTTAATAATTCTATCTTTCATATTATCTCCACTTCTGTTTTTTATTATATTATACCACAAGACTTTTTCCATAAAAAAAGTATATTGCCTCTCCTCTTATAATTATTTTTATTAAAAAATAAGGGCCTCCTATGAATTTATTTCTTCATAGGAAGCCATAATTATCTATATTTTAAATATTGATACGCTTTTTTCTAAGTCCTCTGCTAAATCTTTTAATGTACTAGATGATTTCGATACATTTTCAATAACATTAGTAAGTTCATTCATAGATGCTGTTGTTTCCTCTGTAGATGCAGCATTTTCTTCTGCAATAGCAGATAAATTTTGCATAATATCAATTATTGAATCCTTCACTCCTTCAAGTTTTACTGCTTCATCACTTATTTTATGTATATCTTGTGCTGATTTAGCAATACTGTTACTTACGACTTCAAACTTATCCTTAGTTTCTGTTATTTTAATCTTCTGATTATTAACAGCTT
>JAAYQS010000179.1 GCA_012519155.1 Clostridiales bacterium | reverse complement strand
TCTTTGTAAATGATAATAAAGTTAATCTTGTATATATTCCAACTAAATTAGATAAAGCATTAAATTACATAGTGAAAATAGAAAAAGTTTTTGAAGAAGTTGCTTGCAAAATTAATGATACAAATGATTTAAAAAAGAAACAGTTATCTAATAAAATATTACAAATATTAAATAGTAAATTAAGCAATATAGATTTATTGTTAGATGCATTAAGCGAATTTGAAAATAAGCAAATAAATAATAATAGAGAATTATATATTCCTAAAAAATTAGAGGATAATTTAGATGAACTAAATATTCATGAAGAAAACGAAAAAATAAAAAAACAAGGATTTTTATCAAAATTATTTAAATTAAATAGGGATAATGATGATAAAAACATAAATAATACAGAAGAATTTATGCAAAAAATTAAATTATCAAGTAGAGAAATAAGCATTAATAAAAATCATACAGATAGTTCATTAGATTATTCAACTTACATATTGTTTAAGGAAAATGGTGCTTTTAGAAGAGTAGATATTAATTCTAAAAAATTTGTAGTAGGAAGATTATTTGATAGTGTTGATTGTTTTATTAATGATAATGCAGTAAGTAAAAAACATGCTCAGATAGTATTAAAAAATAATAAAAAATATCTAATTGATTTGAATTCTAGCAATGGAACATTTTTAAATGGTGTTAAAATTGAAACAGAAAAATACTATGAGTTAAGAAATAATGATAAAATTACTTTTGCAAATGTAGAAAGCATTTTTAAAGATAAAAATATTGAATAGTATGGTGAATAATTTGAAAATAAATACAATAGCATTAACAGATAAAGGCGAATTTAAAAAGTTAAATGAAGATAGTTTATGGGTTAAAATTGGAGAAATTCAAGATTCAGAATTTGGAGTTTTTATGGTATGCGATGGTGTTGGAGGATTAGACTGTGGTGATGTTGCAAGTTATCATTGTGTGAAAATGTTAAAAGATTGGTGGAAGAATACTTTACCACATATTTTGCATAAGATAACAACTACTAAATCAAAAAATATAATTCTAAGCGAATTAAATAAAATTGTAGAAAAGATTAATGATGAAATAATCTTTATTTCTAATGAAAAAAAATTAAAATGGGGACAACTATAACATTACTTTTCATATTCAAAAATATATACTACATTTCACATGTTGGGGATTCGAGAATGTATCTTTATAATAGGGGAAGTATTTCTCAAATAACAGAAGATCATACATTAGTAAATTATCAAGTTAGAAATGGAGAAATAACTTTAAAAGAAGCATTAAATAGCAAAAATAAACATGTACTTACTCAATGTTTAGGGGTAAAGAAGGAAGTACATATATTTAATAAATCTGCTGAAATAAAAGGAAATGAAATTATATTAATATGTAGTGATGGATTTTATAACCAATTAAATATTGATGAAATAAGGCAAATGTGTAAATTATTCAAAGGAAACAAGGAACAAAATATATTATTGAAATATTTAGGTAAAGTTAGAAGAAGAGGTGAAATTGATAATATTTCTGCAATTTTAATTAATTGTTGTAAAAATGAAGGTATAATAAAAAGATTTTTATCATCAATTAAGGGAG
>JAAYQS010000178.1 GCA_012519155.1 Clostridiales bacterium | reverse complement strand
ATTATTACCAAATTTTCAAACTTTTTTTGTTAATTTTTTTAACTTTTAAATCACATCCTTTCTTTTATACTATGTTATATGTGGTAGTTTTAAAAATATTACTAGTATTTTAAATTATTTTTTGTAATTAATTTCTTCAAAGTACGCGTTCTTTTTTGTACATGTACTTTACTACCAACTTCTTAATATTATTATATGTTGCTGTTTCATAATTGTCAATATTAATTTAAATAATCATCGATTATTCCAGCAATATCATTAGCAATATTTTTTTGATTGTTTAAAATAATTTCCAAATCTTCTTCAGAGTCTATAAATCCTAATTCATATAAAACACTATTTTTTATTCTCCTAGTATAATAAGGATCTTCGTGTATCCCTTTATTCTTAAATCCGTATTTAGTTGATAATTCTTTAGTTAGCATTTCATTCAATTCTTGTTGTGTATTAGAAAATCCCATTGTACCACTTGCATTATGCTTTTCAGTAGCATTTAAATGTAAGCTAAAGTATAATGATGAATCAGGAATTTCATTACACATTTTAACTCTTTCAGTTAAGCTTATTGTACCGCTAATAGAACGTGTATATATAACGTTATAACCCTTTTCTTCAAGCTTTTTACCTATATCGTGACTTATATCATTAGCTATATCATCTTCATAGTATACTCTTCCATATAGCTTACTTGAAGCCCCTCTATCTATTATTCCATTAGGATTAACAGCTCTATGACAATAATCAATTATAACAGTCTTTTTTTCCGTTTTATATACAATATTATTTTCACTTAAAGTGTAATTATTCATATTTTCATCTGCTCTAACTTGACTTACTGGTAATACTCCTAAATTTAAACCTATTAACATTATTATTAAAGCTTTCTTCATGATTTTTTCCTCCTAACAAAATGATATTATTTTCACTTCATATTTTTCGTTTATTAAATCTTCTACAATATTTTCTAACTTATCTTCTGATATATTCTTTATAATACTCTTATTCTCTTCTGTACTGCTCTCTGAAAGCATTCTTTCTTTAACCTGATGTTCAATAGCATTAAATTCTTCAGCCTTTAACTCTTGAGTATATAAGCTTAAAAAACCTTTCTCAGTTTTAGATGTCAGATTAAGTATTTCAACTTCTTGTTCTAACTTAGCAACTATTATTATTTCTTTTCCTTCTATCAATACCTCGCTTTTACTTAAGTTAATATAATTGTGACAAACTCCTTTGAATTCTAAATTTAAATTGTTATAGAATAATTTTTTATCTTTGTGTTTAGATAATATTGTTTTTTGGTTAAGAGAATTTTGACATACCTCAATTCTTCCAGTAGATTTTATTTTTTCTATCACAGCCTCTTCTATTTGAATTTTATCTTTATTGAATTGAATTTCTTCTTTAGGTTTTATTTCTTTAGCGATAGGTCTATTAATATAAATTGTACCAGCTGTAATTAAGTTAGTTACTAACAATATAGTTATTAATGATTTCTTTTTCATATTACCCCTCTTTTCTTTAACCTAGCAACAAATGTGCATTTTCCATTATTCTTACATACTCTTCTTCATGTTCGTTCATTCCTCCATCTTCCTCTATCCTTTTTAATAAGCCTTCTAAGGTAATTCTTTTTTGGCAACCTATGTTACACTTTATAACATTGTTCATGTCTGTGTAAACTGTTATTAAGCTAGCTTTACATTGTATATATAAAACGTTTT
>JAAYQS010000177.1 GCA_012519155.1 Clostridiales bacterium | reverse complement strand
CAAGACAAAGTGATAACAATTCTTTTGTAAAGGTTCCTTATGAACAAGAAAAGCTTATTTTTATTCCAGAAACTGAAAAAGGATATAATAGAGAATTAACTAGTATTGAATATATAAACAAATGTGGCAATATTTATTTTGATGAAGCTGCTCCTAAAATCACTGATCTTTCAGTTGAAAATCAATATGGAATTTATGTGGGAAAGGATATACAATTAGAAATTGAACTTGATGACGTAAGTAAAATAAATTTAGATGCAAAAATTAGTGGTAATACAGTTCAGTTAAAACAAGATGAAAAAAATTCAAGGAAATATATAGTAACGGTACCGACAAATATAACTATGGAAAAAAATGATGGAATGCGTATTGATTTTGAAATTAGCGATGAGCTTGGAAATACTTCTTATGAAACTAAAGAAATTAATAATAAAATTGATATTAAAGAACCAATTTTAAGTAACTTAGAATTTAACAAAAATGGCTTAAACATAGAACAGGGAAATAAATGGGTGAAAAACGGTGATATATTAAATGTTAAATTTGAATTACAAGATGAACAAAGTGGAATAGATTATAAAGATAAAAATAGTGTTAAATTATTTATAAGAAGTCAAAAGGATAAATTAAGTGAAATTAGTGATATTTCTTATGATAGTAATACAGGTAAATACAATTGTAATATAAAAATAGGAGAAGATGTTAAATTAGATTCTCAATATATATATTATGAAGTTTACGGGAAAGACAGAATTGAAAATATATTAAATGAACAAAAAATTGTGGATATAAAATTCGATTCTAAAAAACCTGAGTGTACAGATATAAAAATAACAAAGGATGATAATACATCATTAATTAAAGATGGTGAGAAATTTAAAGTACAAGTATTTTTAAAAGATGAAGAAAGTGGAATTTCAGATAATAGTGTTAAGTTGACATTAGAAAATAATAAAGAAATAGAATTGCAAAAGGAAGATGTTTCTAAAAATATTTATAGTTGTGAGTATACTGTAAATGATAATGGTCAATTAAATTATTTGCCAAGGGAAAATACAGAAATAAAAATAAGTAAATTATCATTTTCAGATATTGCAGGAAATGAAGAAATAATTACAAATTTTTCTTATTTGGATGATAATACTGATGGCGTTAAGATAAGTACAAATAAAATTAAGTATTATAGACCAATAGAAAACTTAAATGAAAAAGTATTTTCAACTAATAATTCAAATAAGTTGTCTAAAAATGGAGATTATTTGGTAATAAAGTTTGATTTTACTCATCCTGTTCAAGTTAAGAATTTTAAATTTGAAAATGAAGATTTGTTAGATGATGATGAAAATTTAATTGTAACCGCTAGTAATGAAAATTTAAGTTATGAAATAAAGTATAAGATTCAAGGTAAAACTGAAGATTTGAATTATATTAATTTTAGTTTTGTAGTATTTGATGATGCATTTAATAAAGAACTTACAGTTAATAGTGATAAAGATGAAAATAAAGTAAAATACATGGCTCCTATAGTTGTTAGGAATATAGATGTTCATACAAATAATGTAAATGATGGTAGTAAATATGCAAAGAATAATGATGTTTATACAATATCATTTGAGACTAATCATGATACAAAGATATCTACAGTAAATACTATAAAAGATAAATCTGCTATTTCAATAGAAAATGATTATGTTGAATTGTCAAATTCAGATTATAATTCTAATTATTCTATTGATAAAGAAATAAATGGTGAAAAAATAAATGACTGTGATATAATTCCTTTTGAATTTTATATATCAGATGAAGCTTCTAATGACTTTGTGTATGTAAATAATAATAGTGATATTGTTAAAAATAGAATTCAATATTATAAACCAATTGAATTTTCTGCAAATGTGCAAGTTAGTGGAGCAAATGGCGAATATGTTAAAAGTGGTGATTATTTAAGCTTAGATATTATTGCTAATCATGAAATAGAACCTTATTCTTTTAATGTATCAGGTATTAATGCATTAGGTGATAACATAGGTTATTCTCAAAATCAAAATTTAAGATATTTATTTTCTGATAGTACATCAATATCAGAGGGTGAGGTTAGCTGCAATGCTTCATTTTCAGATGTTGCTGGTAATATAAAAAGTATGGAAGCTCTACCTAGAAGAATAATTTTTGATAAGACATTACCAACAATATCATTATTTCCTAGCTTTAGTGGATTTACTAATAAGGATATAGCTTTTAGTACTGTTTATCAAGATAACAATATAAACCCTCAAGCAATGTCGTTACTTATTAATTCTACTGAACAATTTTCTGACGAAGATAAAAATCAAGCTGCTAGGAACAAATCTATTACTAAAGAGTTATCATTAACTAATGAAGGAGAATACTTTGTTAGAGGTACTATGACAGATATGGCTAATAATAAGTGCAGTTCTGATATAGAAGCTAAGATAGTAATTGATAAAACAAATCCTAATGTTACAGTAAGCAAAATAAATACAGAAAAGACACCTGCATTTAAAAAAGGATTTATAATTGGTGACTATTTAAATATTGATGAAAAATATTTAAATTCTATAGTATGTAAGGTATCAGACAGTAGTGGAGTAAATGATTTTGATGTAAGTGAACCATTAGAGAGTGATGGAAAGAAAACAATATCTATTGTTGCTCAAGATATGGCTGGAAATTCATCAAATGAAGTACAATTTGATATTTACATTGATGCAACAGATCCAAAACCTATAATAAAGGATGAAATAACAGATATTGATTTAGATAAAGAGTCAAATAGTATATTTAATACAAAAGCTAATTTATCTTGTAGTTTAAAAGAATTAAATGTTGGAGATGAAGAAGCAGATAAATTTACTACACTTCAAATATTAGATGACAATAATAATATGGTATATGATTTATTGGCAGATAAAAGTGAACAGCAAACTGTATATAACTATATGGTTGATACTATAGGGAAATATAGGATTAAAGTACAAGCGGTAGATTCAGTTGGAAATGAAACAGAGGAATTAATATATCCTTTTGAAGTGAAAGAAATGAATGTAGTTGAAGAAGTTTATAACAATAAACCAGTATTTTATATAATGATTTCATTAATTATAGTTGGAGTTATTTCTATTGTGTTTGTTGGACTTATTTTTAATAAGAAAAAGAAAGAAAAAGGGGATAATACTCAAGTTAATTAATTTAAATACATGGTTTAATAATGAAAAAATAATAAAAAACTTTAAAAATGTAAAAAAATATGTTATAATAAAATAGAAGGGGGTTGATGTAATGGCAGATATAAAATTTTCACCAGAACAAGTACAAGGAATTGCAAGTCAAATTGTATCATGTAAGGATGAAATTGAAGGAACAGTGAACGCTTTACACGGAATTATTATTGATGATTTATGTGTAAATTGGAATGGACTAGCAAGTGACAAATATCGTGATGAGTTTGAAAATTTAAAAACTCAAGTTATGGATAAATTTGTTGGAATGTTAGGAGATTTAAATACTCAATTGTTATCTATTTCAGAAGCTATGCAGAATGCAGATCAAGATTTTGCAAATAAGATTCAAATGTAGTTTTAAATTTAATAATATGTAAAGAGTAAAGGAGTTTTAAATTAAAATTTAAACTCCTTTTTGTTATAAAAATACAATAAGTAGGGGGTAATTGTATGAGTTTAGCAAGTATTGCTTATGATGTAAAAGATTTTTTGACTAAAACAGAGGCTGAAAAAAACTGTGAAAAGTATAAGGAAACCTTAGAAGATTTGCAAGATAACTTAAAAAAAATAGAAAAAAATCTAACCAATTTAGCAGATCAAATTGTAGAATTAAATAAATTAAAAAAACCTATATCTGTAAGTGCAGGCAAGTATGTAACTGATTTTGATGTTAAGTGTCAAGAAATATTAAAACAAATATCAGATAAATTTATTTATTACTGTGAAAAAAGGACACAAGTAAATAACTTGTTAAGTTCAGTTGAAGAAAAATATGAAGCATGGCAAAATGCTGTAAATACAGAGAATTCCAGGAAAAGAAATTTATCAAAGGAAGAATTGGAGGCAATTTAATATGGCTGAATCAGCAGAAGTGGTTTTTGATGCAACAAAGATTAATGAATGTATTACTAATTTAAGTACTGCAAATGATATTTTCAGTAGTGCATATGATAAAGCATTAGAAGTTCAAGAAAGCATAAAAAATAATTCTGATATGTGGAGTGGAAAGTCTAATTATGCAATGCAAGAATTTATGGACTTATGTCTTCAATATCATAATAAATTTGTAGGTGGTAAAGATTCAAAAAATCCAATAAGTCAAGCTATTAGTGCATTGAAAGATGCATATGATAATTCGTGTAACTTCTATAATAATTCAGAAGTCTATAGGAAATTGAGGGATTTGTAATGATTTTTACAGAAAGTGAATTAATATGTTTTAATAGTGTATTAGATGGAAAACAGATTGTGGGGTTAAATATAAAAGATAAAAAGGAAATGGATGATAAAAAATATGTTGAAGATACTGTAGAATCTTTAAAGAAAAAAGGAATTATAGATAGTATTGGTCAAATTTCCAAAGTAGGCATTTTACCTATTAAAGCATTAGAAGATTATAAAGGTTGTGAAAGGCATATTGCCATAAATGGTTCTTGTTTTGCCTTAATAAATAATCAAGAAGTTATTTCAATAAGAAAAATTGATAGTAACTATGATATTTTAAGAGTAAATAAGTTAAGCATAATAACAGAGTTACTTCAAAAGAGCGCTTTTTTAAGAAAAGATTCAAAACCACAAGATTATAAAAGTGGAGAAAGAGGTATAAATATTTTAGAATTATTAGTAAAGGATGATAATTACTTAAAAGATAGTCTTCACATAAATAGATATTTAAAAGGCGAGATTATGTCTAATGAGATCTTTTTTTATGATCATAATAAAGGCTATAAATATGATGTTATAGGGAAAACATTAAAAGAAATTCAACCTTGTGAAGTTAAGAAAATAATTGTTGATATTTTTGATATAAAAGTGGAGGAATAGAATATGGATAAAATAACAGCAAGTAAAGATTTGCTTGGTGTATATGATAGGATTAATAATATTGTTTATGAACTTTCAGAAGCTTATACAATATTTAAAAATTCTGCTGAAACACTAAGTAGTGAAGAGGTATATAAGGGACAAGCTACTGATGAAATAAATAATTATTTTATATCACAGCTAGCACATACTGCAAAACTTATACAGTTTTACCAAGTAGCAGGTCAGTACGTTATGGGTTATATTATACAAATGGAATTAACAGATGAAGAAATACAGGAGCTTATTTCGTTTTTTGGTAATACTAGTACAGGTAATTAGTGGGGGTAAGAATGGAAGAAATAAAAAAATATGATTATGAGGAATGGCAAAGTAAATATCAAGGGAGTGATTTTAGTATTCCATTTGCAATAGATTATTCTAATAACATAGATGAGGCCCTTGAAAATTGTGAAGAAATTTTAAATAAGGTATCACTAACAATAGAGTACAGTTCAGTAAAAAGTGATATGCAAAAGTATCTTTTAGATTCAGGAGTACTATATGATTATGTAGGGAATATAGGAACAGAGATAT
>JAAYQS010000176.1 GCA_012519155.1 Clostridiales bacterium | reverse complement strand
TATATATAGTTTTTATTACTATTTCTGCCTACTAAAATTATACTCTAACTTTTTCATTTAATATATATGTTTCAATTCTTATAATATCTCATCATTTATTGTTTGTGTATTTTTATTAAAAATGTGATAAAATAAGATTAGACAAAACTAACTAAGGGGATGTAAGTGATACAGGATATGAGCTATTATCTGTAGAAAAAGAACCTTATAAGAAAAAAGGCTTTAGTTTATTTCATAGATAAGATTAAGTCTTACAAGAGAATATGGTATAATGTCATTAGAAAATTAAGGATAGGTGATAAATACTATGAAAAAATTCACAAAAATAATTATTCCTATTATGTGCATTTTATGATATTCTTAGTAGGATGTGGTGACAATAAGTCAAATACTTCAAGTGATAATTCAAAGAATAGTGAAAGTAGCGATAATAATACTAGCAATGATAATAGTAAAGAAAATGCTAATAGTAATTCTGATTTGCCTGTTGCAACAATAGAAATTAAAAATTATGGCACTGTAGAAGCAGAATTATATCCTGAAATAGCACCAAATACAGCTGGAAGCTAATTTTTTATTATGACAAGTACTAGCAGTCATTTAGATGGTCAGTATGCTGCTTTTGGCAAAGTAATATCAGGAATGGATGTTGTAAAGAAAATAGAAAGTGTAAGTACCGATGCTAATGATAAGCCTAAAGAAAAAGTAGTAATAAAAATCAATAAAGGTAGATACAAAAGGTGTTGCTTATGCAGAACCTGAAAAAATAAAATAATAAATTATTAAAGGACAGTGTAATTTTATACCTGTCCTGCTATTTTTCTTAATATATTTTTGTTATGAATAATATCTAAAAGTTCATCTTCAAAGGTAATAGTATTGTTTCTTGATTTAAAGTATCTATTTACCTTTTTTACAATATCTTTAGAATCAAAATCAATAGATGAAATAAAATCTGTTATACTTTGTCCTGAATAAACAGCATATAAATATGGAGCCATTACATATTGAATATTGGTTAAAATAGAATCTTCAATCCAATAATCAATATTCTTATATGTGATATTCTTTTCCATAAGTTTCATATAGGATTTTAAACCATCTTCTGAGGATTCCCAAAAATCTACGTAAGCATAATCAAATTTTTTTAAAAAGTCATCATTAAAATAATCAAAGGCATTACCATGAATTATTTTAAGTTCTTTATCTTTATTAAATTGAGGGTATATATATTTATTAAAAAGTTCTATAACATCTTTATTAAATTCTACTATAGTTACACTTTTAACATTATCTTTTTGAAGCCATAAATAAGGTATAACACCTATGCCAAGACCAAAGGTAACACAGTTGCCATATCCCTTTTCTATTCCATCATTCATACTTTGTATTTCGCTTACAGCAGGAGACATCCAAACAGTGTTTTTATTTTCTTTAAGAACGGGCATATTAACATCTTCATCAAAATATCCTATTGGTTCGTAATGAAACAAATATTTTCCCAAGGGTTTATGAAAATCCATATTCATAAGTCTTCTCTTTTTTATAATATCATTTTCATATCGTACTGTTTGTGTACTAATATTATCAAGCTTTATATTTTTATAGTAAGGATTTTCAGTAAGAATTTTAGAATCATATTTTAATGTATTAATAGGAATATTGTATGATTTTAAAATTTTAATTAGTTGTTGCTCTTTTTTTCAGTAAGGGGTTTATCCATATAATCAAGTACAGTTGCTAAATAATTATTCATTTCAATCATTGACATAATAAGATTTTTCATGGACTTATCTAAGTTTTTGTTTTTTTCAAATTTTATCATAAATGCTTTGCCTCAATATTTTAAATTTGTAAATAATTATTATTTACTATAATAATGTATCATATTTTGCATATTTTTTGTAATAATATAATTAATAGTTTAAGTCATTACTTATAGATAAATTATATTATTTAGGGTAGAATAATCATATAATATGATAAATTTTGTAAGATAAATTAGTAGGTGATTATTAAATGAAGACAATTGAAGTTGTAGCAGCTATTATAAAAAAAGACAATAAAATATTTATAACTCGCAGAGGATATGGGGAGTTTATTCACATGTGGGAATTTCCAGGTGGCAAAATGGAGATGGGTGAAACAAAGGAGCAGGCACTAGTTAGAGAAATAAAAGAAGAATTAGATACAGAAATTAGTGTAGATGAATTTTTAACAACTATAGAATACGATTATCCAAATTTTCATCTTATTATGCATTGCTTTTGGTGTCATGTAGTAAATGGACAATTAAAATTATTAGAACATGAAGATTCAAAATGGATTTCAATAAATGAAATAGATGGAGTTGATTGGTTACCTGCAGATATTTTAGTTGTGGAAAAAATGAAGAAAAGTGGGTATTGTGAGTAAAATGGTGGAAAATAAAATTGACAATTTACAGTAGACATTTTTAATGAAGGTGTTGATGTGCCTGAAATTAATCAAATCATTATGCTTCGTCCTACAGAATCTCCTATTGTATTTGTACAACAATTAGGAAGAGGACTAAGAAAGGCAGAAGGTAAAGAATATGTTGTTATTCTTGATTTTATTGGTAATTATAAAAAATAATTTTATGATACCAATAGCATTATCTGGAGATAGAACATATAACCAAGATACAATTCGTAAGTATGTAATTAGTGGAAATAATGTTATTCCTGGTGCATCAACAATACATTTTGATTCAATTGCAAAAGAAAAAATATTTGCATCTATTGATCAAATGAAAGGAATTAAAGGAATTATAAGAGAAAGTTATGCAGAACTAAAAAACAAATTGGGACGAGTACCATATTTACTTGATTTTTATGAAAGTGGTGAGATAGACCCACTTGTTATTGTAAGAGAATATAAAACATATCAGAATTTTCTACAGAATGTTGAAAAAAAAGATAATATCGAAAAGTTAAATGAACAAGAGATAATTACCCTTGAATATTTATCGAAAACTGTTTTAGGTGGAATTAGGCCTAATGAATTGTTTATATTAAAAAAATTATTAGAAGATATAAATATTGAAAAAAATGATATAAAGAAGGAAATTAGAGAACAATATGGATATATAATTGATGATACATCAATTGAAAGTACACTACAAGTTTTAAAAGGGCATTTTGTAAGTAAAGAATCAGAATATCAAAAGTATAAACAAATCGAAATATTAGAAGAAATTTCAGATGGCAAAATTCAAAGAATGGCAAGTTTTAGTTTACGTTTGAAACATGATGTTTTTAAAAAGCAAATTATGGATATAATTCATATTGGCTTGTGTAGATATAAAGAAAAATATAATATAAAAAGTAATAAGGAAAGTAATTTTGTTTTATATGAGAAGTATTCAAGACGTGATGTAAGTTTATTTATTAAATTTGACTAAAAAAATGAGGGTGTTAAAATAGAGTTAGTGGATACTAACTCTATTTTTTTAGGCTTAGCAAATTAATTATTGGGGTGGATTTATATGGAAAGATTAACAGTAAAGGAAAATGGATTTTATGGTATTTATCATAAGGCAAAAAATCCTATAGATGAAAAGAAAATAGTCATTGTAGTTGGAGGTAGTGAAGGAAATGAAAATATTCCATTAAATGTGGGACATATGTTTTCTGAAAATGGAATTTCAGCTCTTGGTATATGTTATTGGAATGTAGAAGGATTACCAAATCAATTAATTCGTGTTCCTATAGAACCATTTGAAAAAGCAGTACAGTGGTTAAAAGAAAAAGGGTATGAAAAAATATTTATTTATGGAATATCAAAAGGGGCAGAATTAGCTTTATTAACAGCTTCATTAATTAAAGATATATCAGGAGTAGTGGCCTTATCTCCAAGTCATTGTGTTTGGGGTGGGATGGAAGGAAATAAAGGTATGGCATCTAAGTCTTTTTCCAAAATATCAGAATTTACATGGAGAGGTAAAGAATTTCCTTGCATGGTTGCAGAATTAACATATGGTCCTGCAATTAAAAATTTGATTTTTCAAAGACAATTTAATTTAAAATATATGTATGAAAATCCTTTGAAAAATTTCAATGAAGAAACAGCAATTCATGTAGAAGATATTAATGGTGATATTTTGTTTATTTATGCTAGTGATGATTTAATGTGGCCAAGTAAAGATTCAGTTAAATATATGGTTAATAGATTAAAAAATAAAAATTGGAATCATAAGGTGAAAACTTTGGAGTACCAGAAAGCAAGTCATATTATGGTGCCACTTAATCCGTCTAGTTTAAAAATGTTCAAGGTAGAAAGAAAGTATAAAGATGAATGTAGAGGAAATAGACAAGATGCTTTTAAGAAAACTTTACTTTGGATTAATGAGAGATAATCAAATGTATTTATTTTTTATACAGTCATAAATAATGGCACCACTATAGCAAACAGCATATCTTAAATAAATATATAATTAAAAATTAATAAATGCTAAAAAACTATTGACAATGATAACAGTTCTCAATATAATAAATATATAAATGATAATTGATATCAATTAAAAATAAAATTCAATTAACAAAGGAGAATTGTAAATGAAAATAGTTTATTGGTCAGGTTCAGGAAATACTGAAAAAATGGCAAACTTAATTGCAGAAGGCATAAGAAGTGAAGGTAAAGAAGCTGATGTTATTCACGTATCAGAAGCTAAAAATGACATTTTTGACAATGAAGATGTAGTAATCTTAGGGTGCCCTGCTATGGGAGCAGAAGTTCTTGAAGAATGTGAATTCGAACCATTCGTAGAAGAAATTAGTTCAAGAGTTTCAGGTAAAAAAGCAGTTCTATTTGGCTCATATGGATGGGGCGATGGTGAATGGATGAGAAATTTTGAAGAAAGAATGGCAGACTATGGATGCCAAATTCCATTAGAGTGCAAGATAGTTAATGAAGCACCAGAAGATAATGATCCATCTTTAATTGAATATGGTAAGCAAATAGCAAAATTATAAAGGTGATTAATATGTGTTTAGATTTTTTTGACAAAATTTCAAAGTTAGACAGTAAGGAATATATAGAGTCTTTTATATTATATAGTATATCTCCAGTAATAGCTGAGGCAAAACCTTCAGTAACCTTAAATTTCAAAAAAGATGATAATGATGGATATAAGAATTGGAATGAATTTGGTGTATCCTTTATAAAAAACCTTGGATTAGAATGTATGGATTTAAGAAAAACTAATGATTATATAATTGTACTTGTATATAATGAGAAATTAATAAAAAAATTTATCCACCATAAGGATGTAAAAGAATTTTTACATAAAGTTGGATATGAAGAAAGCGATAATACTTATACTTATCTAAGCACATTAAAAAAAAGATATAAATTATATCATTGTCCCCATGAGTTAGGCATTTTTCTTGGAATCCCACTCGATGATGTTATAGATTTTATTCAATGTAGCAAAAAAAATGTCTTGCATGTGGATATTGGAAGGTATTTAATAATTACGACTTTGCAGTTAAAAAATTTAAGCAGTACGATGATATAAAAATGATTACTGCAAAAAGAATAATTCAAGGTGTAGAAATATCAAGTGTAGTAAATGAAATAAAAAAATAACCCCAAATTATAAAATTATAGAGTAACAAAAATAAAAGCTTAAGATTTATCTTAGGTTTTTATTTTTTTATTAAAGAAAAGTTTTTTTCTTTAATATTATGGTAAAATAATAATTAATTAACAACATAAAGAGGAAGAGTGTAATGATTAAATTAAATGATTATCTGTATTCAGGGGATACAGTTCTTAGAATATTACATAAATATACTAATGATCTTAGAATTTCAGCAAAGGCCAATAAAAATGAAGTGGATTTAGTTCATTGTGATTTTTTAACTCAAATAAAAGATTTATTAGAACATAATGATTTCTTAACTGCTCAATCTCAAAGAATTAGAGAGTTTTATAGATACATGGTAAATGAATATCCATATCTTGCATTTACATTTAAAGGAAGAATTAAATCACTTATTAGAGCAGAGGAAAAGTTTAATGGATATATAGTAAAATACATTTATAATTATCATAGTAAATATAAAAAATATCCATCAGTTTCAGAATTAAAAGAGCAACTTATATGTTTTAGGGATCTTATTGCTTATAGAATTGTAATTTCTATGCCAAGATGTCATTTAAAAGATGTAAGAGACCGTGAAAAAGAAGAATTAAAATGTTTATATGAAATTGCCAATAATCTTCCTGCTTTTCTTGAAAAGCTAGGTTTTCATCCAGAAGTAGCAGGAATTGATTCAGACATTGAATCGGTAAATTTAGAAAAAGAAGTACGTCCTTACTATAGAGATTATATAGTAAACACAAGTCCTTCAGGTTATCGTTCTTTACATATTACATTTTATGATACTATTGCAGGATGTTATTTAGAAGTACAATTACGTACAAAAGGAATGGATGATTATGCAGAAATAGGACCTGCTAATCATTTAGGCTATGAAAAACGTCAGGAAAGAGAACGTGCAAGAAGAGATGCTATTCCTATAGGTGAATGTATTTATTTTGATGAGGCATATGAAAGGGGAATGGAGCTTCAACAATTAGAACTTTCTAAAATTGATGTTAATATGTTTTCAGCTATGGATAATAGTTTAATTAATGATGGTTGCGGATTATTTCGTGGCAGATCAATTTTACCTTATGAGCATCTTTCAAGATTTCAAAATGATTTATTTGATTAATTTGACAAAATACGCCCTAATAATATAAAATAATCATAACTTAAGAAATTTTTCAAGGAAAAAATATATATAATTAAAATTTGAATTATTAACAAAGGTGTTAACATAATTTATTATGTTGCGCCTTTTTTATATTACAAAGAAAGGTTATGATTATACATGCTAAAAGAAAATGAATGGATTACTATAAATAGAGTTTTACTTGAAATTTATGAAATAAAAAACGTTAATGAATTAGCAGAAAGGCTTCTTAAAATGATAAGAATGCTTATACCCTATTCTAATGGATATTTTCTTGTTTTTGACAAAGATGAAGAAATTAATAGGAAAGAATCTTCTTTTATTGGAATAAAAGAATCTATACAAGAAAAGTATTTAAGTTATTTTTATAATGTAGATTACTTAAAGTATATATATGAATTTACAAAAGAAACAGAAACTTATAGAGATACAGATATTTTAGATGATTCTATTAGAAAGAAAACTGAATTTTATACAGATTTTTTAAGGCCTAATAATATACCTTTTGGAGCAGGTATATTATTAATGAAGGATGAAAAAATGCTTGGTATTATTAATTTATTTAGAAGTAGTGAATTAGGTGATTTTTCAGATAAGGATATGTATATACTAGATGCACTAAAGTTTCATTTAGCAAATATACTTTATGATATTATATCAAAAAAAGAAGAAAAGACAGAAGTTAATAAGGTTGTACAAGTAATGGCTTTAAATAATGATTTATCAGAAAGAGAAGTTGAAGTTATAAAACTTATTAATGAGGGAAAAACAAATGCTCAAATTGCCGAAATTTTACTTATTAGCTTATCTACAGTAAAAAAACATGTCTATAATATATATTCTAAAATAGGAGTAAAAAGCAGAATGCAGCTTGTTGCTTACATGAATGAAATATAAAATTAAATAAATTTAAGAGCTGTTTTAAAATACAGCTTATTTTTTTGAACAAAAATAGAACTAAAGTAGTATATAAAATTAAAAAGTTCTATTATATCAGAAAAAATGGATATTTAGGACAATTGAATAGATATGAACTAAAGAATAAAATTAAATCATCAAAAGAAATTATATAAAAGATATGCAATGGCGCATGAAAGTTAAAAAAGTGCCTGCATATCTTTTTTGTTTTTAAAATTATATTACTAAAAAAATCTCTTTATAAATTTTGAAAGGTGGAATTAAAAATGAAAAAGATATGGAGTAAAACATTAAAACCAGGTGAAAAATGGTCAGGAAATATAGGAAAAGGCAAATATATTCATTTTAAAGCATTAGGAGAAGATGCAAATGTATCAATGCTTTTATATAACATGAGAGATTTAACAGAAAGATATAACATGCCTGATACTTTAAAGGCTCAATATACAGCTCACCTTACAAAAGGCAATGTATTAATGAGTGATAATGGAAGAGTATTTGCAAGTATTGTAGAGGATAGTTTAGGATGGCATGATTCTATATCAGGATATACAACAAGAAAATTAACTGATGAAAAGTATGGAAAAACACTATATCAAGATAAGAGAAATGATTGGTATAGAAGTGGTGATGAAAATTTTCAAATGGAACTTATAAGAAATAATTTAACAATGAGAGATATGGTTCCTTGTGTTAATTTATTTTCTAAAGTTTATGTAGATGAAGATGGAAGTATGCATTATGTTAATGGGCACTGTACTAAAGGATCAACAGTTACATTAAGAACAGAAATGGATATATTAATAATTTTGTCAAATACTCCTAACCCTCTTAATGAAAGTACTACATATCCAAGTGTTCCAGTAACAGTTGAAGTGTATGATGCACCAGAAGTTGATTTATTAGATGAATGTGTAAATCATAGGCCAGAAAATTACAGAGCCTTTGAAAATACATGGGATTACAATAATTTACTTGGAATATAAGATTTTTAATAAATGGAGGAATGAAAAATGTATGGATTTGTAAGAAAAGAAAGTAATTTAAAAATAGAAGATGCAATATATAACGAAGTTGTTAATGCAGGAGAGGGATGGATGCATAAGGTTTTAAAGGGACAAACTTTTAGAATTTTAGATATAGAAGGTAATCAAGCTGTAGATACAATGTTTTATGATATGACAAATTTAGAAGATCATTATAGTGCAATAACAACAATAGTGATGCAAAAAAATATTTATTTAACAACAGGAAGCATATTAAGAACAGAAAGTGGAAAGCCACTTTTAGAAATAACAGCAGACCTTACAGGACGTCATGATACATTAGGTGGTGCATGTTCATCACAAAGTAATACTGTTCGTTATGCAAGAGAAAAAATTGATATGCATAACTGCCGTGACAGTTTTATGCTTCAACTTTCAAAAAATAATTATGATTTAGGAAAGAGAGATTTAGCACCAAATATTAATTTCTTTATGAATGTACCAGTTACAAAAGAAGGAGGACTTAAATTTGATGATGGTGTATCTGCACCAGGGAATTATGTAGAAATGAAAGCATTAGAAGATACTATAGTTTTAATAAGCAATTGTCCACAACTTAATAATCCTTGTAATGCTTATAATCCTACTCCAGTTCGTTTAATAATATGGGATAAATAAAAAAATAATGTGCAAGAAGCTTAAAAAGGAGGAAGACAAAATGTTTAAAAAGGTATTAATTGCAAACAGAGGAGCTATAGCAGCCAGAATTGAAAGAACATTAAAAAAGATGGGAGTAAAAAGTGTAGCTGTATATTCTAAAGCAGATGAGGATAGTCTTCATGTAATAAATGCTGATGAAAAAGTATTTTTAGGAGAAGGAACTGCAAAAGAAACATATCTTGATACAAAGAAAATATTAGATGCAGCAAAGGAAACTAATGCAGAAGCTATACATCCTGGATATGGTTTTTTAAGTGAAAATACAGATTTCGCAAGAGAATGTGAAGCAAATGGAATTAAATTTATTGGACCATCTCCCGAAGATATTGAATTGTTTGGACTTAAACATTCTGCAAGAGAAATAGCATTAAAGGCAGGGGTTCCATTACTTAAAGGTACAGGCCTTTTAAGTGGTGTTCATGAAGCTGTAGAAGAAGCTGAAAAAATAGGATATCCATTAATACTTAAAAGTACAGCAGGTGGTGGAGGAATTGGAATGCGAATATGCAATTCTTCTGAAGAATTAAAAAATGCATATGATGCAGTATGTCACCTTGCAGCAGCTAATTTTAATAATGCAGGAGTATTTGTAGAAAAATATGTAGAAAGATCAAGACATGTTGAGGTTCAAATATTCGGAAATGAATTTAATGAAGCAGTAGCTATAGGTGAAAGAGATTGTTCTGTTCAAAGAAGAAATCAAAAGGTTGTAGAAGAAAGCCCAGCTCCAAATCTTCCTGATTCTGTTAGAGAAAAAATGTATAAAGCAGCAGTAAGCCTTGCACATACAGCTAATTATAGAAGTGCTGGTACAGTAGAGTTTTTATATGATGAAAAAAATGAAGAATTTTTCTTTCTAGAAGTTAATACAAGACTTCAAGTAGAACATGGAATTACTGAAGAAGTATTTGGAATTGACTTAGTTGAATGGATGGTAAAAGAAGCAGCAGGGGAACTTAGAAATCTTTCTTCAAAAGTTGGAGAAAAAAATGGACATGCTATAGAAGTTCGTGTTTATGCAGAAGATTGCATTAATGATTTTAGACCAAGCTCAGGAAAAATTGATGAAGTTATATTTGATGATACTGCAAGAATTGAAACATGGATTCAAAAGGGTGTTGAGGTAACATCTTTATACGATCCAATGCTTGCAAAATTAATTGTACATGGCAAAGATAGAGAAGATGCTGTAAGAAAAATGAAAAAAGTTCTTGATAAATCAAGGGTTTATGGTATAACAACAAATCTTCAATATTTAGGAGCACTATTTAATACAAAGGAATATGAAAATGGAAAATTGTTTACAGGAATGCTTAAAGATTTTCATCCAGAGGAAAATGCATTAGAAGTGCTTGATGGTGGAATTCAAACAACTGTACAAGATTATCCTGGAATGAAAGGATATTGGTCAGTAGGAGTACCTCCTTGTGGTCCTATGGACGATTATAGTTTTAGAATAGGAAATTCTATTTTAGGAAATGATGAAAATGCATCAGGACTTGAAATGACATTAAGAGGTGGTACATATAGATTTAGAAAAGCTATGAGCTTTTGTATTACTGGTGCTGATATGAAACCTGAACTTGATGGAGAACCAGTAAAAATGTATCAAGTTGTTCATGCTATGCCAATGCAAGTACTTAAGTTTAAAGATTGTAAAGTTGGAATGAGATCATACCTTCTTATAGCAGGTGGTTTTGATATGCCTAAGATAATGGGAAGCAGTTCAACATTTATTGATGGTAAATTTGGAGGTCATGGAGGCAGAGTATTAAAAACAGGTGATGTTTTAAGAGTAAATAAAAATTGCCTTATAGATTCAATAGAATCTTTTAATGAAAAGTATATACCTAAAATAACTAATAATTGGACAATAGGTGTTATTCCAGGACCTCAGCCTACAGGAGAATTTTTAAAACCTGAATATTTAGAAACATTAACAACATCTGAATATGAAGTTAACTTTAATAGTGCAAGAACAGGGGTAAGACTTAATGGACCAGTACCTGAATGGGTAAGAGAAGATGGAGGGGAGGCTGGACTTCATCCATCTAATATTCATGATAATCCATATGCAGTAGGAACAATGGATTTAACTGGAGACCAACCTATTTTATTAGGACCTGATGGACCAAGTCTTGGAGGATTTGTTTGTTCTGTAACTACTGCTAAAGGTGAAATGTGGAAACTTGGGCAACTTCATCCTGGAGACAAAGTTCATTTTAAACTTTTGAACCTTGAAGAAGCTGAGATTATAAGAAAATGTCATGAAAGTAATTTAAAGCATGAATATAAAGAAATAAAAATGCCAGAAAGGAAAGAAGAAATTACTGCAGATTATGCAATTCTTGCAAGAGAGCATGTTCATGATACTGATATTGTAGTAAGGCTCGATGGTGAAGAAAATGTTCTTGTAGAATATGGAGAAATGGAACTTAATATAGAACTTAGATTTAGAGTTCACATATTAATGGAAGAACTAAAAAAACTTAACCTTCCAATAATAGATTTAACACCAGGAATTCGTTCACTTCAAGTTCATTTTAATGTTGAAAAAATAAGTCCAATAGAAATTACTGAAATAATATTAAAAACTAATAGAAAACTTAAGGATTTAAAAGACATTACTGTTCCATCAAGAATAGTAAAGCTTCCATTATCTTGGGATGATCCACAAACTAGACTTGCAGCTGAACGTTATCAAAAAACAGTTCGTGAAAATGCTCCATGGTGTCCAAGTAATCCGGAATTTATAAGAAGAATAAATGGTTTAGATACTATAGATGATGTAAAAAATATAGTATTTGATGCAGATTATTTAGTACTAGGTCTTGGAGATGTTTATTTAGGTGCTCCAGTTGCAACGCCACTTGATCCAAGACATAGAATGGTAACTACAAAATATAATCCTGCACGACCATGGACTCCAGAAAACGCAGTAGGAATTGGAGGAGCATATCTTTGCGTTTATGGAATGGAAGGCCCTGGAGGATATCAATTTGTAGGTAGAACTGTTCAGATGTGGAACAAATTAAGAGAAACTAAAAGTTTTAAAAAAGGTAAGCCATGGCTTTTAAATTTCTTTGATGTATTAAAATTTTATCCTGTAAGTCCTGATGAAATATTAAAATTAAGGGAAGATTTCATTAGAGGCAACTTTGAGGTAGAAATAGAAGAAACTACATTTAATTTAGGAGATTACTTAAAGTATTTAGAAAGTATTAAAGAAAGCAGTAAGAAATTTAAAAGAAAACAGGAAGTAGCCTTTTTACAGGAAAGAGAAAGATGGAAAGAACAAGGACTTGATGAATTTATTTCAGATGATCATAGCAGTGTAAATGCTTTAGCAGAAGAGGATATTCCAGAAGGATGTGAGGCTGTAAGAACAAATATTCCAGGAAGTGTATGGAAAGTACTTGTTAAAGAAGGACAGAAAGTTGAAAAAGGTGAGTCAATTATGGTACTTGAAAGTATGAAAATGGAATTTGCAATATCAGCAA
This sequence comes from Clostridiales bacterium, assembly GCA_012519155.1. Classification (GTDB taxonomy): domain Bacteria; phylum Bacillota; class Clostridia; order Clostridiales; family Clostridiaceae; genus Clostridium. The sequence continues at coordinate 6,796 of JAAYQS010000176.1, read as the reverse complement.
CTGTAAGTGGAACTGTTGAAAAAATATATTTAGAACCTGGAGATCAGGTTGATGCAGGTCAACTTGCTATATGCATAAAATAAGAAAGGAGAAAAGAGATGAAGTATTTTCCTAAAAAATTAACAATATCATGGATTCGTAATAGCTATTTATCAGGTAAATTAACACCTTTAGAACTTATGAAGGAAATAGTAAAGCGTGCAAGAGATAAAAGGAATAAAAATATTTGGATAATTGAACCTGATATGTGTTTTATAAAGGGGTATATAGAAAAATTAAAAAATATGGATATAAAGGATTATCCTCTTTGGGGAATTCCTTTTGCCATAAAAGATAATATAGATCTTGAAAATATGCATACAACAGCAGCTTGTAATAAATATTCTTATTTGCCAAAGGAAAGTGCCTATGTTGTAAAAAAGCTTATTAAAGCAGGTGCTGTTCCAGTAGGAAAAACAAATCTTGATCAATTTGCTACAGGACTAGTAGGTACAAGAAGTCCTTATGGTGAGGTTCATAATTCCTTAAATGATGATTTAATAAGCGGTGGTTCAAGTTCTGGCTCAGCAGTTGCAGTAGCCCTTGGAATGTCAGCATTTTCTCTTGGAACAGATACAGCAGGTTCAGGAAGAGTACCAGCTGCCCTTAACTGCATTGTAGGTTTAAAACCATCTCTTGGAGCATGGTCTACAAGAGGTGTTGTACCAGCCTGTGCCACATTAGATTGTGTAACTGTTTTTGCAAATAATTTAGAGGATGCCCTTCTTGTTGATAATGAAGCAAGGGGTTTCGATAAAGAATGTGCTTTTTCTAAGGAATATAAATTGCCAGATGTTAAATTGCCAGAAAAAATATGCTTGCCTAAAAATGGAGTTTCATTTTATGGACCTTATAAGGATATATATGAAAAAAAGTGGCAAAAAGCAGTGAAAAGAGTAGAAAATATGGGTATAAAAGTTGAGTATATTGATTATTCAATTTTTGAAGAAGCTGCATCAATTCTTTATGATGGACCATGGATAGCAGAAAGATTTAAAGATTTAGGTGAATTTGTATTAAATAATGAAAAAGATATTTTTCCAGTAACAAAAACAATACTTATGTCTGGAAATAAGGAAGAATATACAGCAGCAAGTCTTTTTAAATCAATACATAAATTAAGAGCATATAAAAATAAGGCTTCACAAATTTTAAAAAATGCAGTACTTGTAATGCCAACTTGTGGAGGAACATTTACAAGAGATCAAGTAAGAGAAGATCCTATAAATACAAATTCTCTTATGGGTAAATATACAAATCATTGCAATTTATTAGATATGTGTGCATTAGCTGTACCTGAAAATACAAATGATTTTAATATTCCCTTTGGAATAACTGTTTTTGGAATGTCTAATGCAGAAGATATAGTAAGAGGATTTTCTAAGAAATTTTTAGATACAGAAGCTATGGAAATAGCAGTATGTGGTCTTCATATGGAAAATATGCCTTTAGAAAGTGAAATAACAAGCCTTAATGGTTACTTTAACAGAAAAGCAGAAACATCACAAAATTATAAAATGGTAAAAATTAATGGGGATTTAGTAAAACCAGGTCTTATACGTGATGATAAAAATGGGCATAAAATAGAACTTGAAATTTTTAATATTCCCTTAAAAAATATTGGAAAGTTTGTAGAGAATATTAAGTATCCTTTAGGAATAGGAAATATAGAACTTGATGATGGAACTTTTGTAAAAGGTTTTGTGTGTGAAAAAATTTTTGAAGAAAAATGTGAAAATATATCAGAATATAAAAGCTTTAGAAATTATCTTAATAAATAAAAAAATAAGAAAGGATGATAAATTATGAAAATGATAAAAGCTGTTGTAAGACCAGAAAGAGTTGAGGAAATATTAGATGCACTTATGGAAAATGGATTTAATGCTGCTACAAGAATGAATGTACTTGGAAAAGGAAAACAAAAAGGATTAAAAGTTGGAGATATATATTATGATGAAATACCAAAAGAATTAATTATGATTGTAGTTGAAGATAATGAAGAAGAAAAAGTTATAAACATAATTTCAGAAACTTCAAGAACTGGCAAAGAGGGTACATATGGAGATGGAAAAATATTTGTAACTACAGTGGAAAAGGCCATAACAATAAGCAGTGGTAAGGCTGAACTTTAAGGAGGGAATATTATGAAAGAAGTTATAATAATTATTCGACCTAAAATGTATTTTGTTACAAAAAAAGCATTAAATGATGCTGGTTTTCATTCTATGGTTGTAAAAGAAGTTATTGGAAGAGGCAAACATCCTATTCAATATGATTTAGATGATGGAAATACAGTACATAATAGATTAGTAGCTAAAAAGATGATAAATATGTATGTAGTGGATGAAGAAGTAGACTTTTTAATAAAAACAGTTATTGAAGCTAATAAAACAAATCATGCAGGAGACGGAAAAATATTTATATTGCCAGCAGATAATGCAGTAAGAGTAAGAACTGGACAAACTGGGAATGAAGCGCTTTTGTAAAGTAAAAAGGAGGTAACTCTTATGAAAAAAAACTTGGAACTTTTATTCTTGCAGTAATAATGGTACTAATGACAGTGACAATTACAGGCTGCACAGGTAAAAGCAAGGTAGAAAAGGGAACTAAGGAAAATCCTTTTATAATAGGAGTAAGTCCCATGACAGGATGGTATGCTTGGTACGGAATTAAGGAGACTGGCATTTTTGAGAAAAATGGAGTATATGTAGATATTCAATTTTTCCCAGTGTATAGTGATTCATTAACAGCATTTTATTCAGGACGAGTAGATGGAATATGTATTGCTGGTTCAGACACTATTGCACCATATAATGAAGATGTTGGATTTGATATAGTGTTAGTAACTGACACATCAAGTGGAGCAGATGGTCTTGTAGCAACTAGTGATATAAAGGATGTAGAAGATTTAAAGGGAAAAAAGGTAGCTACAGAACTTGGAACAGTTGATCATATGTTTTTATTAAAGATGTTAGAAAAGCACAATATGACAATTGATGATATAGAATTTACTAATATGACAATAAATGATGCAGGACCAGCATTTTTAGCAGGAAGTGCGGATGCTGCAGTTTTATGGGAACCAACTTTGTCAATGGCAATAAGTGGTGGTGGTAATTTAATTACAAGTTCAAAGGAAACACCAGGTCTTATTCCTGATACTTTTGCAGTAAGTGATAGAGTTATGAAAAGTAGTAGTAGCGCAGTACAAAAAGTTGTAAATTCGTGGTTTGATGGTGTAGAACTTTTAAATAAAAGAGATAAAAACTTTATTCAATCTATTGCAGATGATGCAGAATTATCATATGAAGAATATGAGAATATGTTAGATGGTGTAACCATATATGATAAATCAATGAACGAAGAAATTTTTACAGATGGAGATGATTATAATCATCTTATATATACTTTAAACGATACAGCAGATTTTCTTTTTGATGTAGGTATGATAGATAAAATGCCTTCAGATTTACATGAAATAATAAATGATAAATATATAAGGGAGGCAGGAAATAATGATTAAAATAAAAATAAGAAAAGAAATTAGCAAAAAAAAGTATACATGTCTTGCAGTAATATCATTTCTAGTTATTTTAGCTGTATGGACTCTTATAAGTTCTTTAGAATTAGTTGATACGATATTTCTTCCTACACCTTTAAGTGTGGTAAAATATGTGATTAATTCTATAAAAGATGGAGTACTTCTTGCCAATATGGGAATAAGTATTTATAGAATTGTTATGGGATTTATTCTTGCAGTAATACTTGGAGTACCTGTAGGTATACTTGTTGGAACATTTAAGCCTTTTGAAGCAGTAGTAAGACCTATATCAGAATTTATAAGATATATGCCTGTACCAGCATTTGTGCCATTAATAATGGTATGGGTTGGAATTGGTGAAAGTGCAAAAATTGCAGTTATTTTTATAGGAACATTTTTTCAATTAGTGCTTATGGTTGCAGATGATGCAAGAGCAGTTCCAGATGATTTAATTTATGCAAGTTATACATTAGGAACAAATACTAAAACAGCTATTACAAAGGTGCTTATTCCAGCAATGCTTCCAAGACTTATGGAAACTCTTAGAATGATGATAGGATGGGCATGGACATATTTAGTAAGTGCTGAGCTTGTAGCTGCAAGCAGTGGTCTTGGATATAGTATTTTAAAAGCTCAAAGATTTATAAAAACTGATGCAATATTTGGTGGAATTATAGTAATAGGTCTTTTAGGACTAATAACAGATAGAATATTTGCATTTGCAAATAAGAAACTGTTTGCCTGGGCAGAAGGAGGTAAATAAAATGTTTAATTTTAAAAGTAAAAATAAGAATAAGCTTCCCGATTTACATAGTCATATAGAGGCTAATCTTGCAAATAGTAAAATACATATTAAAAATGTAGAAAAAGTTTACCATTCTGCTAAAGGTGATACTTTAGCAATGAAAGATGTTAATTTAAATGTACTTGAAAATGAATTTGTATGTATAGTAGGTCCTTCAGGATGTGGTAAGTCTACTTTATTAAGAATGATAGGAGGTCTTGATGAAGCTACAAGTGGAAGCATAATAGTAAAGGATAAAGAAATAATAGGTCCTGGTATAGATAGAGGAATGGTATTTCAGGCATATACTTTATTTCCTTGGATGACTGTTGAGGAAAACATAAGATTTGGTCTTAAGTTGAAGAAAATGCCTAAAAGTGAGCAAGATCCTATTGTTGATAAATATCTTAAAGTTACAAAGCTTGAAAAGTTTAGAAATAATTATCCTAAAGAGTTATCAGGAGGAATGAAACAAAGAGTTGCAATTGCAAGAGCTCTTGCAAATAGCCCTGAAGTTATATTAATGGATGAACCTTTTGGGGCTTTAGATCCTCAGACAAAAGCTGAAATGCAGCTTTTAATGAGAGAAATATGGCAGCTTGAAAAGCCTACTATTATATTTGTAACTCATGATATAGATGAAGCTGTATTTTTGGGAAGCAAAGTAGTTGTAATTACAGAAAGACCAGGAACTGTAAAAGAAGAAATAAGAGTTTTACTTCCTTATAATAGAGATTTAGACTTAAAGGATACAGAAGAATTTTTAAAGATAAGAAAACATGTAAATGATCTTATTTATAAGTAGTAGGTTGTTTCTTAGTAGTTTTTACTGCTAGGAAGCAACCTTTTTTCTTAATTAAAAAAGTCCTTTTAGAATATATTTGTATATATAAAACTTAATTGACAATTTTGTGAATTAATAGTTATAATGTAGTACAGATATGTACAGTTTATTTAATAATTAGAAATTAATATTGTTAAAAATATATGAAGTTTGTAAATGCTTTAAGGAGAGTAAAAATGAATAGAGTAGTAATTACAGGAATTGGAGTAGTTTCTCCAGTAGGAAATAATTTAAATGACTTTTGGAATAATATAAAAGAAGGAAAACATGGAATTGATTTAATAACAAGATTTGATACTACAGATTTTCCAGTTAAGGTAGCAGCAGAAGTAAAAGATTTTAATCCATTACTTTCAATGGACAAAAAAGAAGTAAAAAGAACTGATCTTTATAGTCAATACGCATTAGAAGCAGCAAGACAGGCAGTAGAAGACTGTAATTGTGACTTAAATAAATATTATAATCCTTATGAAATAGGAGTAATTGTTGGTAGTGGTACAGGTGGCATAAGTTCACTTGAAGAGGGACATGAAAGATTCATAAAAAGAGGACCAAGGGCTGTATCTCCATTTATGATACCTATGATGATTTCTAATATGGCATCTGGCAATATTGCAATAAAACATGGCTTTAAAGGAATGAATTATGGTATTGTGTCTGCATGTGCCACATCATGTCATACAATAGGTGAAGCATATTCAGCAATTAAAACAGGAAGACTTAAAGCATGTCTTGCAGGTGGTACAGAAGCTTCAATTACACCATTTACAATAGCTGGATTTAATAATATGAAGACACTTACAAATACGGATGATAAAGATAGAGCATCAATTCCTTTTGATAAAGATAGAAGCGGTTTTGTAATGGGTGAGGGGTCAGGAGTAATAGTTCTTGAAAACCTTGAAAGTGCATTAAAGAGAAATGCTAAAATATATGCAGAAGTTGTAGGTTATGGAGCAACAGCTGATGCTTATCATATAACAAGTCCAGATCCAGAAGGAGAAGCTGCAGCATATACTATGGAAATGGCGGTAAAAGAAGCAGAAATACCTATGGATGCAGTTGATTATGTCAATGCCCATGGTACATCAACTCCTCTTAATGATAAATACGAAACTAATGCTATAAAACGCGCATTTAAGGAACATTCAAAAGACCTTTATGTAAGTTCTACAAAATCAATGACAGGACATCTTCTTGGTGCTGCAGGCGTAATGGCATCTATCATTTGTGCTATGTCACTTAAAGATGGATTTGTTCCAATGACTGTAGGGTATAAAAATCCTGATGAAGAATGTGATTTAAATTATGTAACTGAAAAAGGAATAGAAAAAAATATTGAATATGCAATAGCCAATTCTTTAGGATTTGGTGGACATAATGCCACATTATGTTTTAAGAAATATAATAAATAGTAAAAAATATGTTTTTAAGCTGATAGAACACTTTGTTTTTATCAGCTTTTTGTTGTATTTAATGAATACCACAGGTTCGACCTGTGGTTCTAAAAAGCTTTTAGCTATAAGTAGAAATAAAAAAACCTCCAATGTAAAATAATAGTAGGTTTGCCGACCAATACTATAAATTA
>JAAYQS010000175.1 GCA_012519155.1 Clostridiales bacterium | reverse complement strand
TTCTTTTGTTGTTTTCATAAAGTCAATTTTATATATATCTATTAATGATCCAAATTCAAGATATTTTGTATCTAAAGATACATCATCTAATGCCATTACATAACCTTGATTTTTATATTTTTTCATAGTATCAAGAACCTTTGCATTAGGTCTTATATTTTCTAAAATCTCAATAATTATTTTTTCTTTAGGAAGAAATTTAGGCGTATCATTTAAAAGAAGCTTTTTGGTAAAGTTTATGTATGCTCTTTTATTATTAGTTATTTCATTTAATCCTATTGCTGAACAATTAGATATAAGCTTTAGTGTAGCTTCATCAGCATTTACATTTACATCAAATCTATTTACTTCTGAATTTCTAAATAAAAGTTCATACCCTACAACTTTAAAATTTCTATTATATATTGCCTGTCTTGCCAAAAAAATATCCAAAATCTCCACCCCAATTATATACCATAAATTTTCACAAAATTCACATAACAATTATATCATATTATTTCTTTTCTTATTGCATTTTGACATAATGTTTTTACAAATTTCATATTTTCATGAAATAATAATGGCAAGAAAATAACCCTGTTACTTTCTTGCCATTATTGTAATTTTACTATAAATCTTCTTCAGTTATTATTTGATTAATAGGTGCTCCAGGTGCTACCATTGGAAATACCTTCTTATCACAATCAATTACATAATCAATTAATACTGGTTCCTTACTCTTAAGAGCTTCTTTTAATACTCCTTCAAGCTCACTATTCTTTGTTACTCTATATCCTTTAGCTCCAAAAGCTTCTGCAAGCTTAACAAAATCTGTTTTTCTATTTAATGTAGTTTCAGAATATCTTCCTTCATAAAAAAGATCTTGCCATTGTCTTACCATACCAAGGACATTATTATTTATAATAATCATTATAAGCGGAAGTTTGTTTGATACTGCTGTAGCTATTTCATTACAGTTCATTCCAAAGCTTCCATCACCAGCAATATTAATAACTTGAGAATCTGGACAAGCCACTTGTGCACCTATTGCTGCTCCAAGACCAAATCCCATTGTTCCAAGTCCACCTGATGTTATAAATGTTCTTGATTTTCTAAAATCAAAATACTGAGCAGCCCACATTTGATGTTGACCTACTTCTGTTGATACTATAATATTACCATCATTAAGCTTATTTAAACTATCAAATAAGAATTCTGGTGTTAATCTTTCCTTGTCTATTTCTGGTTTTACCTTTAACGAATCAATTTTATTAACCCATTCAGTATGCTTCTTCTCTTCTACTTTAGAAATTAATTTGTCTAAAACACTTTTTGCATCACCTACAACAAAAGCATCTACTCTAACATTTTTATTAATTTCAGCTGGATCAACATCTATATGAACTATTCTTGCATTTTGAATATGCTCTGGTTTTCCTATAACTCTATCTGAGAACCTAGCACCAATTGCTATAAATAAATCACATTTTGTAGCAGCTATATTAGACGCTTTTGTCCCATGCATTCCTATCATACCAGTATATAATGGATTTTCATTTCTAACAGAATCTTGTGCCATAAGTGTAGTTGCTATTGGTGAATCTATCTTTTTTGCAAACTCTGCAAGTTCCTTGCAAGCCTTAGATATTTTTATACCACCACCTGCATATATAAAAGGTCTTTCTGCTTCATTTATCATTTGTGCAACTTCATCTAATGATTTTTCATCTATTGTTTTCTTATCCCTTACTATTTCCTTTGGTATATATTCATGGTATTCAGCTTTGTTGGCTGTAACATCTTTTGGAATATCAATAAGTACAGGACCTGGTCTTCCTTCCTGTGCTATATAAAATGCCTCTCTTATAACATCTTCAAGTTTATTTACATCCTTAACAATAAAATTGTGCTTTGTAATAGGCATTGTTATTCCTGTTATATCAACTTCTTGGAAACTATCTTTTCCAAGTAGTGGAATAGTAACATTACCTGTTATAGCAACTAGTGGTGTTGAATCCATATGTGCTGTTGCAATACCAGTTACAAGATTAGTTGCACCTGGTCCTGATGTTGCAAGGCATACACCTACTTTACCAGTAGCCCTAGCATATCCATCTGCTGCATGAGCTGCATTTTGCTCATGACATGTTAATACATGCCTTATATCATTTTTATGTTTATAAAGAGCATCATAAATGTTTAAAACAGCACCACCAGGATAGCCAAATATTGTATCAACGCCTTGATCTATTAAGGATCTAATTAATATTTCTGCTCCAGTTAATAACATTTAGGTAGCAACCCCCTTAATTAAATTATATTAGTTAAAGGCTTCTAATTATACAAATTAGAAGCCTTTAACTTCATATTTTATTATTGTAATTTATCTAAAACAGCTTTAGTCATTTCTTTAGTATTAACAAGCTTCATTCCTTCGCTCATTATATCTCCAGTTCTTAAACCATCATTTAAAACATCAAGAACTGCTTTTTCAATCATCTTAGCTTCATCATCTAAGTTAAAGCTATATCTAAGCATCATAGCACCAGAAAGAATTGTTGCAAGTGGATTTGCAATTCCCTTTCCTGCTATATCAGGAGCACTTCCGTGAATTGGTTCATACATACCAAAACTATTTTCTCCAAGTGATGCTGATGGAAGCATTCCTATAGATCCTGTAACCATACTAGCTTCATCTGATAATATATCTCCAAACATATTTGAAGTTATTATAACATCAAATTGACCTGGATCTCTTACCATTTGCATTGCTGCATTATCAATGTATAAGTGGTTAACTTCTACTTCTGGATAATCTTTATGAACTTCTTCTACAACTCTTCTCCATAATCTTGAGCTTTCAAGTATATTAGCTTTGTCTACTGAAGTAACTTTCTTTTTGCTCTTCATTGCAGCTTCAAATCCGATTTTAGCTATTCTTCTAACTTCGTTTTCGTTATATTTTTCTGTATCGTAAGCAGCTGGAACTCCGTTATCATCGCATTTTCCTCTTTCTCCGAAGTAAATACCACCAGTTAATTCTCTTACTATTTGTATGTTTATACCATCACCAATTATGCTATCCTTTAGTGGAGATGCATTTCTAAGTGGTGCATATAATACAGCTGGTCTTAAGTTACAGTATAATCCAAGACCACCTCTTAATCCAAGTAAAGCTTGTTCTGGTCTAACTTTAGCATTTGGATCATCCCATTTTGGTCCTCCAACTGCTCCAAGAAGTACTGCATCAGCTTTTTTACACTTTTCTAATGTTTCTTCTGGTAATGGAGTACCGAATTTATCAATTGCACATCCTCCTGCTAAAACATATTCATAATCAAATCTATTTCCAGACTTAGCTGCAACTGCATTTAAAACTTGAACTGTTGCATCTACTATTTCTGGACCTATTCCGTCACCAGGTATTACTGCTATATTGTATTTCATACTAAAAACCTCCATTATATTTTATAAGAAAGCCTATAAAAATAGGCTTTATTTTTATCTAAATTATTTGTAACAAACAATTATTTGTTTCTTATATATCCAATTAATCCATCGTTATCGATTATTTTTTGCATAAATTCTGGGAATGCTTCACCTTGATAGCTTTCATTCTTTGTTAAATTCTTTATAACACCAGTTGAAAAATCTACTTCTAATTTATCTCCTGCATCAATAGATTTAACAGCTTCTTCACATTCTAATATTGGAAGACCAATGTTTATGGCATTTCTATAGAATATTCTTGCAAATGTTGAAGCAATAACACAGCTTACTCCTGATGCTTTAATTGCTATTGGAGCGTGTTCTCTTGAAGAACCACATCCGAAGTTCTTATTTGCAACTATAATGTCACCATCTTTTACATTTTTAACGAAATCAGCGTCTATATCTTCCATACAGTGTGCTGCAAGTTCTTTATCTACTGATGTATTTAAGTATCTAGCTGGGATTATAACGTCTGTATCTACATTATCACCATATTTAAAAACATTTCCTGTTACTTTCATCTTATTATTCCTCCTAAACTGTTTCTGGATCAGTGATCTTTCCTGTTAATGCTGATGCAGCTGCAACTGCTGGGCTTGCTAAATAAACTTCAGAATCAACATGTCCCATTCTTCCTACAAAGTTTCTGTTAGTAGTTGAAACGGCTCTTTCACCTGCTGCAAGTATTCCCATATGACCACCAAGACATGGTCCACAAGTTGGAGTTGAAACAATTGCTCCTGCTTCTACTAAATCTTTAATAATACCTTCTTCTAAAGCTTGAAGATATATCTTTTGAGTTCCTGGAATTACAATACATCTAATTTCTGGATTAACCTTTTTACCCTTAATTATATCTCTTGCAATTCTTAAATCTGTCATTCTACCATTTGTACATGAACCAATAACAACTTGGTCTATCTTAACTCCTGCAGCTTCATCAATTGTTCTTGTATTGTCTGGTAAATGAGGGAATGAAACTGTTGGTCTTAATGTACTTAAATCTATTTCATAAACTTCATCATATTCTGCATCTTCATCTGCTTCATACTTCTTCCATTCTCTTTGAGCATGTTCTTTTAAATATTCTTCAGTCTTATCATCTACTGGGAATATACCATTTTTTCCACCAGCTTCAATTGCCATATTAGCCATAGTAAATCTATCATCCATTGAAAGATATTGTAAACCATCTCCAACAAATTCCATTGATTTGTATAATGCTCCATCAACACCTATCATTCCTATGATATGTAATATAATATCTTTACCACTAACCCATTTAGCTGGTTTATTCTTTAAAACAAATTTTAAAGCTGATGGTACCTTAAACCAACATTGACCTGTTGCCATACCTGCAGCCATATCTGTTGAACCTATACCTGTTGAGAAAGCACCTAAAGCTCCATATGTACAAGTATGAGAATCAGCACCAATTACAACATCACCTGCAACAGCAAGTCCTTTTTCTGGAACTAAACAATGTTCTATTCCCATTTGACCAACTTCAAAGAAGTTTTTAATCTTTTTATCCTTTGCAAATTCTCTTATATACTTAACTTGTTCTGCTGCCTTAATATCCTTATTTGGTGTAAAATGGTCTGGAACAATAGCAATTCTTTCTGTGTCAAACACCTTATCTGTATTGAATTTTTTAAATTGGTTAACAGCAACTGGAGTTGTTATATCATTACCTAATACTAAATCTAATTTAGCCTCGATTAATTGTCCAGCTTTTACACTGTCAAGTCCAGCATGAGCTGCTAATATTTTTTGTGTCATGGTCATACCCATTTTAAAATCATCTCCTCTAAAAATATGCTTTTACTTTTCTTTCTATATCTTTTATTAATTTATATTCTATAGAATCTACAAGTGCTATCCAGCTTGCCTGAACAACGTCTCTAGAAACGCCTACAGTGCTCCAACTTTCAATACCATCTGTTGATTCTATCAATACTCTAACCTTAGCCTTAGTAGCACTTTCAGAATCTAAAACTCTTACTTTATAATCTACAAGCCTTACTTCTTTTAATTGAGGATAAAAAACCTCTAGTGCTTTTCTAAGTGCCTTATCTAAGGCATTTACAGGTCCATCACCTTCTGCTGCACTAATTTCTCTTTTACCATCAACTGTAACATTTATTATTACTGATGATGAAAAATCATCATTACTTTCAGGTTGCTCTGAAAAAACTTTAAAATGATTAAGCTTAAAAAATGGTTTATATTTGCCCATTATTTTTCTTATAATCAATTCAACTGTACCTTCAGCACCTTCAAATTGATATCCTTCATATTCAAGTTCTTTTAATCTATCTGTAATTTTTTGTAGTTCCTTATTATCCTTTGTAATATTAGGGAATATTTTTTTTACTTCTGAATAAATCATACTTTTTCCACTTACTTCAGAAACTAAAAATCTTCTTGCATTACCTACTTTTGCAGGTTCAATATGCTCATATGATTTTGAATTTTTACATACTGCATCAATATGCATACCACCTTTATGAGCAAAAGCAGAACTTCCTACATAAGGCATTTCATCTTCTAATGTAATATTAGAAACTTCTGCAATATACCTAGCTGTATTTGTAAGTTTTTCTATTGCCTCATTGTCTAAAACATCATATCCAAGTTTTAATTGAAGTGTAGCAATTATTGTGCTTAAATTAGCATTACCACATCTTTCTCCAATTCCTATAAATGTACCTTGAATATGATTTGCTCCACTCATGGCGCCCATAACTGAATTAGCAACTGCCATACCTATATCATTATGACAATGTACACCTACTATACAATCTACCTTTTCTTTTACATCTTTAACAATTTCACAAACCTCATTTGGCATAGTACCGCCATTTGTATCACATAATACAACTGTACTTGCTCCTGCATTAGCTGCTGCCTTTAATGTATCAATTGCATAATCCTTATTATTTTTATATCCATCGAAAAAATGTTCAGCATCAAAAATAACTTCTTTTCCTTTTAAAACAAAGAAATTAACCGTATCTTTTATCATTTCTAAGTTTTCATCTAATGTAGTTTTTAATATATCTGTAACTTGAAAATCCCATGACTTTCCGAATATAACAACCACGTCTGTTTCTGCACTTAAAATGCTTTGGACGTTTTTATCCTCAGCTGCTTTTGTGCCAGCCCTTCTTGTAGATCCAAAAGCTGCAATTTTTGAATTTTTAAGTTTAATATCTTTTATTCTCTTAAAAAATTCCATGTCCTTTGGATTTGAGCCTGGATTTCCTGCCTCAATATAATCAATTCCAATATCATCAAGAATCTTTACTATCTTTAGCTTGTCCTCCAAAGAAAAAGATATTCCTTGTCCTTGAGAACCATCTCTTAATGTGGAATCAAATATATTAACTTTTCTGTCAGTCATTAATATACCTCCATAAAAAATTATTCAAAAATATTCTTAGTATTTCTTATTGTATTTTCGCCTCTTTGAAGAGCTGTAACTCCTGTTCTTACAAGTTCTTCTATTCCGTATTCTTCCATAAGTTTTATAAGTGCAGAAACTTTATTTCCATCTCCAGTAAGTTCAATAGTTAATGTATCAACTGATACATCTATAATCTTACATCTAAATATTTTTACTATCTCGTTTATTGCCGCACGTCTTTCTGCATCAGCTTTAACTTTTATTAAAACAAGCTCTCTGTATACTGAATTTGATTCTTTAAGATTAACAACTCTTATAACATCTTCTAACTTGTTAAGTTGTTTTACAACTTGTTCTAGTACATCTATATCTCCATTTAATGTAATTGTCATTCTTGAAATTTCTTTATTTTCAGTTCTACCAACAGTTAAACTATCAATATTATATCCTCTTCTTGAAAATAACCCTGAAACTCTGCTTAATACACCTGATGAATTTTTAACTAAAACTGATAATACATATTGTTCTTCCAAAAATATTTCCCTCCTTGTATACAGACAACTAAAAATATAAAAAAACCCACCAATAATGATATAACATCAAATGATATACATCATAAGGTGAGATAAACTCTGCCAATTACAAAATATCACTAGATTCTAACAAACCCTTGCATATAACGGATGCCACCGGAAATCGCTTACTTGCTAAATTGCTAAACAATAAAGCTTTCTGGATACTGCTCAGGAGTGATACTTATTTAACGAAAAATACCGATTTACACCAACCACCGACTCTCTTAAATTTTTGCAAAGTTAAATAACCTTCTCCATCTTAGCATTTAATTTACTCAGTAACTATTTATTTCTATATTAAGATTTTAATTCTTTTATATTATATTGTCAACAATTAATATATTAAATTGTAAATTTATTTTTAACAGCACATTTATTTTTCTATTTTTTTATTTGTAATTGATTTATTTTATTAATTTATTAAGCAAGTTTTGTTTACTAATTTAATTGATAAAAAAAGAACTGAAAATTCAGTTCTTTATATTAATCTCTTAATGGCACTCCATTAGCATCTACATTAATTGATCCAGAAAGAATCATTATAGCTTCTACAAATGCCCATATTTCAATTACTACTGTTGCAATACCACAAGTACATATACCTCCAATTACGGAAACTAATACCTGTACAAGACCCCTTGAGCTATTTCCTAAATAAAAATTATGAACACCAAATGCTCCTAAAAATATTCCAAGAAGGCCTGCTACTACCTTAGATTTTTGTTCAACATATCCATTATTGTTATAAAACCCTTGTCCATTATTATATGCATTGCCATTATAGGGTTGTCCATTATAAGATTGATTATTATAAGATTGATTATTATAAGATTGATTATTATAATTTTGATCATTATTATATTGTCCATTACCATATTGCTGATTATTATACTGACCATTATTATAATATTGCTCTCCATTATATTGATTTTGAGCATAATCTTTATTCATATTAAGCTCAGGATTATCAGAAGGCTTATTCATATTAAGTCCAGGGTTTTCAGAATACTTATTCATGTTAAGCTGTTCATTATTAGTTTCTTGATTGTTATAATTTTGATTATCAGCATTATAAGTATTATCAGCCATATCGTTATAAGTAGTATTTGAAGAAGCATTATCATAAGTAGCTTCATTTATAGGATTGCCACAATTACCACAAACTAGCCCATCTGGAGCAAGTGGTGCTCCACATATTGCACAGTAATTTGAACCAACTCCTTTTGCTGTGCCACAAATATCACATACATTTGATTCTTCTTCTTTAAATTCTTTTCCACATTCTTTACAAAACATATTTATACCTCCAATTTACTCTTATTAACGTCAAAATTTTATAAAACTTAAGGGATAATGCCCATATATAATCTAATAAAATAAACTATCATAAAAGCACTTACAAAAATACTCAAGCAAACATATACAGTCCTATTACTTAATTTACTTGAAAATATAAAAAATAATAATAAAAATGGAATCAAAAAAAATAATGGATGATAATAAAATGCCCCTTTAAAATTAAACTTCATAGCTTCAATTATAGCTCTTGTCATTCCACAACCAGCACATGGTATTTTTAATAGTTGCCTAAAGGGACACTTTATATCTAGTAGTAAATAAATAATTAATATTATAATTGCTACCGTTGAAATTATTTTAACATCTTTTTTAGACATTATATAATTTCCTTAATTGCACTTTTCCATTATCATATTAGCTAAATTATCAGCAAGTTCGTTTATTTCTTGTTGATTTTCTCCTTCTAACATAACTCTTACTAATGGCTCTGTTCCAGATGGTCTTATTAGAACTCTGCCTCTTCCTTTTAGCGTTTTTTCAATTCTTGATATTTCATTTTTAATTTCTTCATCTTCTAAATATATATTTTTCTTATCATTAGGCACTGTTGCATTGGATAAAACTTGTGGAAGTTCCTTCATTATTGAGCAAAGTTCACTTAATGTACTATTCTCTCTCTTAATTATAGATGCTATTTGAAGAGCTGTTACAAGTCCATCTCCAGTTGTATTATAATCCAAGAATATAATATGACCAGATTGTTCTCCACCTAATACATATTTACCATTTACCATTTGCTCTAAAACATATCTATCTCCAACCTTAGTTTTTAAAGTTTTAATTCCAAGCTTTTTGCATGCTATATCAAGACCTAAATTACTCATTACTGTAACTACTACAGTATCATCTTTTAACCTATTAATACTCTTTAAATACTTTCCACAAATACCTAGTATAAAATCTCCATTAATTAAATTACCTTTTTCATCTACTGCTAGACACCTATCAGCATCTCCATCAAATGCAAATCCAACATCGCACCCTTTTCTAACAACATAATCCATTAATTCTTCTGGATGTGTTGAACCACATTTTTCATTTATATTAGTTCCATCTGGATTATCATTTATAACATAAACTTCTGCTCCAAGTTCTCTAAATGTTTTAACAGCAGCTTTATAAGATGCACCATTTGCACAATCTAAAGCCACTTTAAGTCCATTTAGCTTTATAGCAATAGTATTTTTTGCAAAATCCATATAATCTCTTAGGGCTCCTACTTCCATGCTTTTTTTACCTATTTCTCCGCCTATTGGTAATGGAACATCTTTAAAATTGCTTTCAATAACTTCTTGAATTTGATCTTCTAAATCATCTGATAATTTATAACCTCTTTCATCAAAAAACTTTATACCATTATATTCAACAGGATTATGTGATGCTGAAATCATAACCCCTGCATCTGCTCCATACTTTCTTGTTAAATGTGCAATAGCTGGTGTTGGAATTACTCCCACCATTATAGCTTCTGCTCCTACTGAACATATTCCTGCTACAAGTGCCGCCTCAAGCATATCACCAGATATTCTAGTATCTTTTCCAACTAATATCTTAGGTTTATGAGCACCTTCTGTTAATACATATGCTCCTGCTCTTCCAAGACCATAAGCTAATTGAGCTGTCAATTCCTTATTTGCAATTCCTCTAACACCATCTGTTCCAAACATTCTACTCATTTATTTACCTCACTTTTGATAAAATATTTTTTAACTACACTTATATTATTACTTTTTCTTCAATCTATCAAGAATTAAAGAATAACCACCACTTCCATAGTTCAAACATTTATTTACCCTGCTTATTGTTGCAGTACTTGCTCCTGTTATTTCTGCTATTTCTGAGTAAGTTTTCTTTTCATTTAAAAACTTTGCCACTTGCATTCTTTGGGCTAATGATTTAATTTCATTTACAGTTGCAATATCTTCAAAAAAACTATAACATTCTTCAATTGTATTCAAATGTAATATTGAATTAAAAAGCAAATCCATTTCTTCACTTTTAAGTTTTGAATTTATATCACTCATAAATTTTATCTCTCCTTAAATTACATTAAGTTCATTATAACCCAAAACTTTATTAGTTTACAACTTTATAATGATAAAGTGCTAAATTGATTTATAAACTTCTTTTGTAGGGAGCACCCATATTTCACCACTTCCTGAAAATACATTAAGCATTTTAGGATTTTCTTCATCTAGGCTATTCTTTGAAATTTCTGTAGAATATTCAATGGAGCTATTTCTTAGAACAACTAAACTTCCATCTGTTTTTAAGGTATTATTTGAAAGATTACACTTGAAAATTTCATGTTCAGGAACTGGCAATTCTAAAATTACTATGCCTGATCCTAATAGTTTATATACTTTCATTGAATTTTCTATACTTTCTTGAATTTCTATACTTCCCTCTGAACATACAAAATTATCACTAGCTACCACTATTTCTTCTTCTTCTTCTAATTCTATTAGTGCATAATTCTTAAAATCAGGTTTCAAAAATATTTCTCCAGTACCTTCATATAAGGGTTTTATTATATCTTCATCCTCTTCTAAAAGCTTTCCTGTAAAAAATTTTTTACTAAAAGTCATAGGCTTAGCTTTTTTGTTAATAACTGAAATATCCCCAAAAAAGTAACTTATTTTATTATTTTCTATAGCCACTCTACTGTCTTCTAAAATTATTCTAACTTGCCTAAGCCTTATGTTTTTTTCATTTATTTCTTGAGCCTTTATTAATGAAGCAGTATTTATACCACCATCTAGTTTTTCGAATTCTAATATTTGAAATTTTGCATCATTAGTCATTTGAGCTATCATAGTAAGCTTATTAGTTGTTTCTATATTGCTTTTTACTTATAACACCCCCAGTCAAACTTCTATTAATTATTTTTTAAACACAATAATTGCCTTAAATAAATCACCATCTATTTTAATATAAAGCTTACCGTTTTGTATTTCTGTAAAACTTTTTACTATAGCAAGACCAAGACCTGAACCTTCTGTATTTCTAGACTTATCTCCTCTTACAAATCTTTCAGTAATTTCACTTTCAGAGAAATTCATTTCTGATATAGATGTATTTTTCATAATTATCTCTACTCTGTCAAAATAATTATTTATGTCAACATATACTCTAGAATTTGGCATAGAATATTTAGCTGCATTACCAATTAAATTTGCAAATATTCTATATGTCTTTTCTCCATCTATATTTAGTACCACTTTTCCCTTAGGAAAATTATTTTTAATTATAAGATTAGATTTCTTTAAACTATCTTCATATTCTATTTCAGTTTGTTTAATTAATCCTATTATGTCAATATCCATCTTATTAAGTTTTATATCTCCGCTTGTTGCCTTACTTACATCAAATAAATCTTCTATTAATTCTTTTAATCTCCTTGACTTTTTATCTATAGTATTTATATATTTTTCTTGTTCTTCCTTTGTTGGATTACCATGCTTTAATAAATCAGTATAAGTAATTATAGATGTAAGAGGAGTTTTTAAATCATGAGATACATTTGAAATAAGTTCAGTTTTCATTCTTTCACTATGAACCTCTTTAGAAACTGCCTTTCTAAGCCCGACTTGTATCCTTTTTAACTGATCTCTTAAAGGATTAAACATATCTAAATCTTCATTTATATCTATATTTAAATTTCCTTCTGCAATACGATTCGTTGCATCTAATAAAATTTTATATTTCTTCTTCAAATCAATAATATAATTTCTAAGAAGTATAAATACCACAATACTATATATAGCTGCTGCACCTATTCCAAATTCCCATATTATAGATATTGCAGATAATACAATAAAATTAACAAATACAAGTTTAAAAATTCCTCTATCTAATTTATCATTAAAGTCAACACTTGAAATGCTTCTAAATATTTTTTTGATACAATTTTTCATAGTTCTTGATAATATGAAAATTATAGAATTCCTCTTAAAATATTTTATGAATCCAACTCTAAATATATGTTTTATATATGTTATTCCTGTAAAAATAAAATTATAAGCAAAGAATAAGAACACTATATTACACACACCAATTATTGCAGTAGCAGACTTTTCATTTATGTTATAACTATTTAATAAATATCTATAAGCATCCCCATTAATAGAAACCATCATTGACAAGTAAAAAAGTGATACTACTATAAAACCAACAATGCCAATAATAACGCAATTAATTTCTAGAGGAATGTTAAATAACATTCTTCCTTGTGTAACTCTTTTAGCATATTTATATGGTATTAAAACCGAAATAACCATAACAACAAATATTATACAAGCTATTATCATGGCAACATTTTGATCATTGCCACTCATAGAATATTGCTCACTTGTAATATACTTACTTATATTATCGTTATACTTAAGTACTTTCTTAATTCCGTAAATAAAAGTCATATTCTTAATTGGTTTAACTTCGATTTGATCCTTTTTAGTATTTGAATTATTGTCATAATTAATGTTGCTATTTACATTTGGAAAATACTTTGAATATTCAGAATTTATGGTAGACTTTAAAAAATCAGAGTTAAAATATCTTACATTTGAATAATTTCCCACATAATCATTTAGTACTGATTTTCCATCAATGCCATATTGTACTACTTCATACCAATCATAATCATCACTTAATTTTTCCATTTGATTATCTTTATAATACTTATACATATCATCATCACAATTACTCATAACATTTTTGTAATTTTCATCTAATATAGTATAGTCTAAATTTTTATAATTCTTAGAAATATTCATTTCCCATGAATCTATAGTATCTTTTAATTTTTCTTGAACATGTTTGTTATAATCATCATTTGATGAATATTTTTCTATAAATATATCAGAATAATTTTGAATATCAGGATTTTTTCCCATTATGTATTTTTTATATAGTACATTTGAATATTCAGGAAGTATAGGTGAATTTTCCGAAATATTATAAGAATATATTTCCGTATTATTTTGTTTTAATAATTGTTTTATGCCTCCATAACTTGAAAATGTAACAACAGCTAATACAATTACTATTATCCCTGCAAGTAAATTTCTTAAATAGCTATAATCATTTATATGTTCATCCTTAGGCACTATACTATTTGCATTGTTTTTTTGTTTATCAATATCATTATTATCTAGTTCATCATATTTATTGTTATCTAATTCATCATATTCATTACTATAAGTATTATCATCTTGCAGATTATCTATTTTATCATTTTCCTGTGAAATATTTTCTGCCACTTCTAGATCTTTATCTTTCTCTAAATTATCTTTTTTAGATTTTTTCAATTTTATATCCAATACCCCACACCACCTTTAAATATTTTGGGTTTTTAGCATCCATCTCTATCTTTTCTCTTATATGTCTTACATGAACCATTACAGTATCAGTATTAATTGCCTGTTCATTCCATACCCTTTCATATATTTCATCTGCAGAAAATACTCTTCCAGGACTTTCCATTAAAAGTTTTAATATCTTAAATTCAATTGGAGTTATCTTTATGTTTTTTCCATCAACAAATACTTCTTTTGTTTCTAAATTAATTTCAAGTCCACCAACAGTAATCACTTCACTATCATCACTTATATCTAAAGCACCATTTTTTAGTTTAAGATACTTCTCATATCTTCTTATTTGAGAATTAACCCTTGCAATCAATTCCATTGGATTAAAAGGTTTAGTTACGTAATCATCTGCACCTATATTGAGTCCTGTTATTTTATCAATTTCTTCTGATTTTGCAGTAAGCATTATTACTGGAAAATCATATTTTTTTCTAAGTTTCATTACCATTATATCGCCACTCATTACAGGCATCATTATGTCTACCAAAGCTAAATGTATTTCATTATTTTCTATAGCCTCTAATCCTTCAACTCCATTTGAAGCTTTAAGCACATTATAACCCTGGTTTTTAAGATATATCTCTAAAGCCTCTGCTATCTCCATCTCGTCTTCTACAACTAAAATATTATATTTATTCATAAATAAAAACTCCCCTTCTCAAATATGTTTATTATTTAATGATAACATATAACTCTATCTATAAATTATTGTAAATAAATTATATTGTAAATTGTTTAAAAAAATCTTATGTTATTTCTTAATCTTTTCTAAATATATTAGTATGAATACTTTTATTAAAGACAAATAGCACAGATTTCAAAATAAATCTGTGCTATTTGTGTTTATAAAGGAATTATCATTTTAAACTCAGTATAAGAACTATTGCTATTTAAATTTATATATCCATTCTGCATCAATATTTACATCATTGCAAGAACATTTTATAGAATATGTCATATCCTTTTCCTCAAAACAAGGATAAAAAATAGCCTAGTATTAGGTATTCTAATCACCCTTACTAGACTATTTTTAAAGAATATTAATATTCTTTAGCTTGTTCTTCTCCGTTTAGAACTCTTATAGCTCCTTGTGCTAAAGCAAGAAGTTCATCTTCTCCACCATATACTTTAAAATCTGCTATCCATCCAGTTCTTTCTTTTAATGCATTATCAACCACATCAGAATAAGCTATTCCACCAGTTAATATGATCTTATCAACTTTTCCTTTAAGAACAGTTGCCATAGCTCCAATATCTTTAGATACTTGATATATAAATGCATCAAATATTTCTTTAGCTTTTTCATCTCCATCAGCCATAAGCTTTAATACATCTCTCATATCATTAGTTTTTGCATAGGCATTTAATCCACCGTTACCAACTAACTTACTATATACTTCTTTTTCTGAATATTCACCGCTAAAGCACATTTTAACTAAGTCACCTGCAGGAACTCCTCCGGCTCTTTCTGGTGAAAATGCTCCATCACCGTCTAATGCATTATTAACATCAACAACCTTACCATGATCGTGAGCTCCAACTGAAACTCCACCACCCATATGAACTACAATAAGGTTAAGATTTTCGTATCCCTTTCCAGATTCTTTTCCATATCTCTTAGCAACAGCTTTTTGATTTAATGCATGGAATTTACTCTTTCTTGGGATTTCTGGCATACCTGAATATCTTGCAACATCTGTTAATTCATCAACAACAACTGGGTCAACTATAAATGATGGTACATTTAATTCGTCACCAATTTCCTTTGCAAGTATTCCACCTAAGTTTGAAGCATGTTGTCCTTGTACTCCAACTTTTAAATCTTCTACTAATTTATCTGATACAGCATATGTTCCACCAGGAATTGGTTTAAGCATTCCACCTCTACCTACTACAACATCTAATGTATTTATATCAAAATTCTTTTCCTTTAATACATTTAAGATAACTTCTTTTCTAAATTGTCTTTGATCATATATTGTTGCATATTTAGCAATTTCTTCAGTTGAATGTCTTAAAGTTTCTTCTAAAATTTCTTTTTCGTCTTCATATACTCCTATTTTTGTAGAAGTAGAACCTGGGTTTATTATTAATATTTTATAAGCCATAATATAAATCCTCCAAAATTAAATACTTATTATTTTCTTGCTTCAGCAACCACTGCAGCTAATGCTAATGAGTTAACCTTTGTTTCAAAGCTATCTGCTCTTGATGTTAAAATAACTGGTGCAGATGTTCCAACTAATATACCACCATTTCTAGAATCTGTAGTCTTAGTTAAGCACTTGTACATAATATTACCTGCATCAATATTTGGAAGCATTATTATATCTGCTTTTCCTGCAACTTCGTTATTCTTGATTCCCTTATGCTTAGCAGCTTCTTCTGATAATGCAATATCAAGAGAGAATGGTCCATCAACTACGCAACCTTTTATTTGACCTCTATCACTCATTTTAGATAAAAGTGCAGCATCTAATGTTGCAGGCATATTAGGGTTTACAACTTCAACAGCACATACTGGTGCAACTTTAGGGCATTCAATACCACATGCTTTAGCAACAGTTACTGCATTGTTTATTATTTGAACTTTTTCTTTTAATTCAGGATAAGTATTAAAAGCAACATCTGTTAAGAATATTAATCTGTCAATCTTTTCTATGTCAAATACAGCAACGTGAGACATAACCTTTCCTGTTCTTAAACCTACTTCCTTGTTTAATACACTTCTTAAAAATGTAGCTGTGTCAACTAATCCTTTCATTAACATATCAGCTTTTCTGTCATGTACTAATTCAACAGCTTTTAATGCAGCTTTCTTAGTATCTGGTTCATGAACTATTTCATAATCAGATAAGTTCATTCCAATTCCTTTTGCAACTTCAGCTATTTTAGCTTCATCACCAACAAGTATAGCATCAGCTATTCCTCTTTCCTTAGCTTCTCTAATAGCTTCTAAAACTGGTTCATCCTGTGCAACTGCAACTGCAACTTTCTTTCTTCTACATTCCTTTACTTTTGATAATAAGTCATCAAAACTCTTACTCATCCTTTAAGCACCTCTTAAAAATTTATTTTATTTAATAGTTGTTAAATTTATAACAAATATAATTATATTTATCGCATTACTTCCTTATTATTGTAACAGAATTATCACTAATAAAAGTATTTTTCAGAATATTCTATACAATTTAATTATACATAAAATTTAAATATATTAAAATATAATTTTAAGGTCTTGCATATTTTTTCATAATACTTTCTGCAACCTTTATTCCATCTACAGCAGCTGATATTATACCTCCAGCAAAACCAGCTCCTTCTCCTGTTGGATAAAGACCAGATGCACTTATACTTTCTAGTTCTCTAGTTCTAGTTATTTTTACTGGTGCAGATGTTCTTGTTTCAACACCTGTAAGTACTGCATCATCCATTCCATAGCCTTTAATTTTTTGATCAAACTTTTGTATTCCTTCTTTTAACGCAAAACATACAGACTGTGGTAAACATTCTTTTAATTCTTTAAATTCATATCCAGGTTTATAGGATGGTTTAACACATCCAAGCTTATTTGACTTTCTATCGTGCATGAAATCTCCTAAAAGCTGAACAGGTGCTACATAATTACCACCACCTAGATTGTATGCAAGTTCTTCATACTTTCTTTGAAATTCCATTCCCTTAATAGGTGTACTACCATCAAAATCCTTTTCTGATACTGTAACAACTAAAGCTGAATTTGAATTTTCATCATTTCTTGAATGATAACTCATTCCATTAGTTACAAGTCTATTTTTTTCAGATGCTGCACCCACTACAACTCCACCAGGGCACATACAAAATGAATATATACCTCTTTTTAGTTCTTGAGACTGATATGCAAGATTATAGCTAGCTGCCTTAAGCCTAGGATGATCTGCAAATTTGCCATATTGGCTTTCATTTATAAATCCACGTAAATGTTCTATTCGTACACCAATTGCAAAATCTTTTGGTTCCATAAATATACTATTTGAAAGAAGCATTTCATATGTATCTCTTGAACTATGTCCTATAGCAAGTATTAGTGTTTCGCAAGGTATCTTGTTATTATTTATACTTATTTCTTTTATTTTTCCATCCTTTATATAAATATTATCAAGCTTTGAATTAAAATAAACTTCACCACCTAAAGCTTTTATTTTTTCTCTTATATTTTTCACCACATCTTTTAATATATCTGTTCCCACATGAGGCTTTCCCTCATATATTATTTCTTTAGGTGCACCTTCTTTTACTAATTCCTTCAATACATAAGAACATCTTTTATCTTTTATTCTTGTTGTAAGTTTTCCATCAGAAAAAGCTCCAGCTCCACCTTCTCCAAATTGAACATTAGATTCTGGATTTAAATCTGATATACCATTCCAAAAATCCTGTACTGTTTTTGTCCTTGAATCTACATCTTGACCTCTTTCAAAAACAATTGGCCTATAACCATTTTGTGCAAGAGACAACGCAGCAAAAAGACCTGCAGGCCCAAGTCCAATAACTATAGGCCTAACATTAATCTTTTCCTTTCCAAAAACAAATTCTTCTTTATTATTGTCTTTTTCTAAAAATACATCTTTATCCTTTATCTTTGATAATACTTTCTTTTCATCACATAAATTAACTTCTACAGAATAATTAAACTTTATATTATCCTTTTTTCTTGCATCAATACTTTCTCTTAATATTTTAAAACTATTTATAGAATCCTTAGAAATTCTAAGTTTTTTGCAAATCTTTGTTTTTATATCACTTAAAGGTTCATCTAACTCTAAATTAATATTGTTAATTTTTAATGTCATAAGGGCCTCCTTTGTAAAAATATCACGTTAACTTATTGCTTTAACTTTCACAGAAATTTTTCCCGAATTAGAAACAATAGATGCATTATTTGATGTATTTAACTTAGCTGTCCAAGTAATATCATAATCACCTTCTGCAGATATTTCTTCTAATGATGCTGTAACTGAAATATTGCTGCTAGTTATATTTTGAATTTCATCCTCAGTTCCTGAAATTACTATATCACATGTATTTTGCATTTCATATTTAAATTTTGATGTATCCATTCCTACAAAGTTTATCTTTACTCCATAAATAGTCTTATTTACTATTTTAGAATCTTTTATGTTAAGTGTTACTGTTACTTTATTGCTGCCATTTTGTATAGTTATGCCTTCTGGTATTTCTAATTGCGCTTCAATCTTTTGGCTTGCATTTATATTGTCTAAATTTATTTCAGAAGTATTTATAAAGTTAACTTTGTCTATTTTATCAGTATCACCACTTATGGTAATTTTACTTAAAGAAAGTTCACTACTTTGAAGGGTTAATCCTTCTTTTAAATTTCCAACAAAAGCTGCCTTAATTGGTACTTCTTTGCCTTTAACTACTTCTATTTCAAGGGTTGCAGAAGACTCACTTAATTCTAAATCATTAATCTCATTGCCCTTATCATCTAAAATTACTATATCATAATCCTGCTTTATATTTTGAGATACATTATCTATTTTTCCCTTTATTACAGCCTTACTAGCCTTTTCTACTAATGATTTTGGTCCTGATATATTAATAGATAAAGGTTCTATACTTAATGATTTTTCAGAAAAACCACTTTGATAATTTACGTCCACCATTGATTCAAGATTAATTTCTTTTTCAACACATGCTTCTATTTTTACTTTTACTGCAAGGGATTTTGTATTTTTAATATTTATTCCTTCAGGATAATCAACAACTTCTACTGGTATTGTATTTTCTCCTTGCTTTAGTGCATATTGTGATAAATCTACCTTTAACTTAAAATCATCTTTTGTAATTGTATATATCTGATTTGAAGGTCCTGATATATTAACATCGACAGTGTATTCTTCATCATCTACTAAAGATAAATTAGAATTTGTTAATGATTCAACATTAACAAATTCAACTGGAACATTTTTTATTGTAGATTCCTTTACTGGATTTTCCACATTATTTATGTATAACCATAAAGCAAAGGATAAAATAACACACACTAATTGTACTATGATTTTTTTATTTGATTTTTTATCCATAGTTTCACCTTTTCCTCTAATGACTTAACTTTTTTCGAATCTCTATTATCCATTATTCTTGTTAGTATATTTTTCAATTTTTGCTTATCGTAATTTCTTGTAAGTTTTCCATTAACAGCAAGTGATATGACTCCTGTTTCCTCTGATACAATTATAACAAGTGCATCTGAATTTTCTGAGATTCCAAGACCTGCTCTATGTCTTGTTCCAAGTTTTTTGTTTATTTTTGTGTTATTTGTTAAAGGCAACACACACCCCGATGCATGTATTCTTCCTTTTCTTATTATAGTTGCACCATCATGAAGGGGAGTATTTACAACAAAAATATTTTCTAATAAACTAGCAGATACCTTTGCATCAATAATTGTACCTGTACTAAGAATATCTGAAAGTCCAGTTCCCTGTTCCATTACAATCAAGGCTCCTGTCTTAGTTGCTGCTAAATTATCAACTGCTGTAGTAATTTCCTCTATAACTTCATTTCTGTTTTCTATTGGACGAGAAGAATGAATATCCTCAAAGGCACTTCTTCCTAAGTGTTCTAATGCCCTTCTTATTTCTGGCTGAAAGATAATAACCACAGAAAGTACTCCTATTGTAAGAGTCTTATTTAGTATAAAATTAAGCATATTTAACTTTAATATATCACTAATAGGAATTAATATAACTATTAAAACAAGACCTTTTAATAATTGTTCAGCTCTTGTTTCTTCTATAAGAACATATGCTTTATAAAAAATAAATGAAACAACTAAAATATCAAGAATAGAATTTATAGACATATTCTTTAATATATTAACTGTTAATTTATAAAAATTTTCCATCTTGAACCTCCTTCTCATCTAATTTTACTAACAATAATTATTAATAATTATATTATACCCCAAACACTTGAAAGTTTTAATTACAACTCTTAACTTTTTATTAATTTTCAATAAAGTTAATATACTTTAATAAAAGATATTATAATAAAAAACTTTTAATAATATACTCTAATAAATAATTTTTATATTTAAGGAGCATACTTTATGAATTTTGAAAAAATTAAAATAAATAAAACTTCATTTTTCATCTTCTTATTATCCTTTATTATTTTTTTATCCTATTTGATTATTTATAAATTGTCACCTGATAATAAAGATTTGAAAAACTTAAATGATATATGTAAAGTCATAGAAAAAAGTAACTATAATTTAAAAGATGCCATTAAAGACAATACTATTGATATTTCATGTGCAAACAATATTTTATGTGATAATCTTGTAATTTTAAATAGCTCTTTAGATGATTTAAATAGATTATCCTTAGAATCTTCAACTAACGATGATTTAAAAAAATCAATTAACAGATACATTAAAATCAAATATAAAACTATTTGAACTAGCAAAAGAAATACTATCAAATGATTCTTCTAAAGACATCAGCAAAATCTTTAATGAATATAAATTAGAATTAGATGCTTTAAAAGAAAAATATGAGTCTTTAAAAAATTCCAAACTAAAAATTACTTTTCCAACAAAAGCAACTGATTTTTTTGATTGTGTAACTAATTATGCTAATACACTAATAAAAATTTCCAGAGATACTGATATATCTTTTGAACAAAAAAGATTATTTTGCCTTACTTTAAAAAAAACAATTGATTCCTTAGATTGTATATCAGATAATTTAGAACCAATCATTACTGATATATATGCAAATAATAGATCTTTAGATTCATTAGCAAGTGACATTCAAAATAAAAAAAGCACATTAAATACAATAAAAAATGAAAGTTTTAAACTATCTATTCCAGAAGATTGCACTAAATATTATGAAAAACTCCAAGAAACTATAAATTCTTATGACAGTTATATATCTTCTCTTAGCAGTGCGTTTCTTATTCATAAGGCCTCCGTTAATAAATTTGACATGAGTGACATAAATTCAAATTATAAGGATGCTCTATCCAAATATAACGACTATAAAAATGTTTTTGCAGAATTTAAAGAAGATATAAATAGTATAACTTAATAAAATTTTATGTATAAAATAATTAATTGGTGGCACACTATTCTTTGACTGGGTTATAAAAGGAGGTTTTTTATGAAAAAAGTTTTTTTATTTTTCTTAACCCTTTCAATGATTTTTTCTGTTCCTTATACAGCCAATTGTAAAGAAATAGATATATTTAATAAGGATTATCCTTCCTTTACTAAATTTTCTTTTTCTAAAAGTACAAATGAATTAAACAATGAAGGTGAATATATAGAAGTATTTAATTATAATGAAAAAAAATTGTTAATAACCCAGTCAGATATAGACTTAATGGCAAAATTAGTATATGCAGAAAGTAGGGGTGAACCCTTTGATGGTAAGGTAGGTGTTGTTTCTGTAGTTCTTAACAGAGTGTTAGATGATAGTTTTCCCAATAGCATAAAGGACGTTATTTTTGAACCTAATGCTTTTTCATGTGTTAAAAACAAAAATATAAATGCATATCCTGATGAAAGTTGCTACAACGCTGTTTATTCTGCAATAAAAGGCAACGACCCTACTAATAAGGCTTTATTTTTCTATAATCCTAATTTAGCAACATCATCATGGATGATAAATACAGAAAAGCATAATAAAATTTCTATTGGTAATCATGTATTTTTCAGCAAATAATATTATAAAAGTAAAAAAGGCAAATTTTTTATTTTTGCCTTTTTCTACCCATTTAAATTTTACACCATAGTATAAAACCCATAAATCATAATACCTCATATACTCAATAAACATATCTTTTACAATTAAACTAAAAATAGTCCTCATATTATTCTCAATACACAAGTAACATTTAGCATTATTAAAAGTTATTTTCTTAAGTACGAATACATAATATTCCAAATAGCATTTTTTGTCAATTATTTTTAAGTTCTTTAGCAGAAGATTAACAATTTATTAATATTTTACCTTATTTTTTCTCCTTTACAAAAAACATTATCTATTTCTAAGGTTTCTTTATTTACAATAACAAAATCCGCATCATATCCCTGTTTTATATAGCCCTTAAATTCTAGTTTTAATCTATCTGCAACATTAGAAGTTATGACTTTTATAACATCTTGAAGTTTAAATTTTTTATTTTTAACACACTTAATCACCTCTTCATATAAAGAAAACACACTACACCTTCCAACTTCAAGTAGTGTACCATCTTCATTAAATGATGGTATACTTCCATTACCGTCTGATGAAAAAGTAATATTTTCTATAGGCATGCCTTTTTTCAGATATATTTCAAGGGCATCACTTGCAAAAATTTCTTCATCTGTAAGGTTATTTATATCAGCACTTGTAGTAAGATCAATATATCCTCCAGCCTTTACATATTTTAGTCCTTCATAAAACAATGTTCTATTTCTGTTTATATGGGTTGGTAGAATATTTTCAAAGGGGATATCTGTTTCATCAATAGTTTTAAAAAGTAAATCTAATTTACCTTTGCCATCGCCAACATGTACATTACATATTCCAGCCTTTTTAGATAATAACCCTGCAACTCTTGTATCTGAAATACATCTAACAAATTCATTAAATGAAGGATTAGAACTTCTATTGTCAGAAATTGCAATTTCTCCAGTTCCAATAATATTATCAATCATCATTAAATCACTTTGAATATCTGAAGTTAATGTTGAAACAGGTATATGATATGATCCTGTATAAACATAACAATTTAGCCCTTCTTCCCTTAAAGCTTTTGATTTTGCTACAAGCCCTTTCATAGATCTTCCTATGCCATCTGTTCCAAGGCACCCTACAACAGTTGTTATACCAGCTTCTGATAATTCCTTAAAAGTTATTTCTGGTGTTCTTGTAGCAAATCCTCCTTCACCACCACCACCTAATATATGAACATGTGAGTCAATAAATCCTGGCAAAAGAATTTTCCCAGTTCCATCTATTTCATTAATATTAATATCTTTAGAATTTAAATCAAGATTATTATAAAGACCTTCTATTTTACCAAAGGCAAATAAAAGGTCTTTTTTTCCTAAATATTCTGGATTGTATATTTCTATATTTCTTATAATGTTTAACAAAATATCACACCCTAATATTAATTAAGTAGACTTTTGATATTTTCATTATTATACATAGATTCTGAATGGTTATTATTAAGCTCATTTGCATACACTTTAGCTTTAGATAAATCTTCACTTTTGTATAACATAGCTAAACCATATAAGACTTCACCAATATAATCACCATTTTTATATTTATTATAATATTCTTCATAAAGCTTAATAGCTTGATTATTATTTCCTTTTTTATCATTTATAGCACCATCAAAGAATAAAACCTCTGATGCAAGATAAGTTGTTTGTGAATATTTATACGCCTTTTCTATTTGTATAAGGGCATTATCATAATCCTTTGTATTATAATATTTCATAGCACTATTATAAAAATATTCACAGCCTTCCTTAATTAAAAGTTCTTGTGCTATTTTAGTAACAGCTTGCTCCTTACCTGATAGTTCATTAATATTAAGCTTATTAACTAAATTATAAAGTTCATCATAATTTTTAGAATCAATGCAACTTTGAATTTTCTCTACGTCTACCTTAATATTATTATCCCCATTTTCATCTTCATTATTCTTAGAATTTGTTACCTCTTCCTGTTCACTTTCAATATTTTCTTCATTACTAATTAAATTCTCATTTTCATTATTGTTAGTAGACAAAACATCTGTATCATTTGAATTAATAAATTTATTGATTATTTTATATCCACCAAATAATACTACAAAAATTGCCACAGCACATACTAAACCCATCAAAACTTTCATGGTATTTTCTGATGTACTCTTTAAAATTTCTAGTTTAGAATCAGAATATTTTTCAAATTCCTTTGCAATTTTCTTCCCTTGAGGATTATTCTTATCTATTAATAATGCCTTTGTTAAAGAAACTCCAGCATTTTCATAATCACCTTTTCTTAAATAGCATACTGAAAGCGCTAAATTTACTTTTATTGCATTAAAGTCACTTTCCTTACACATATTAAGTTTCTTTTCAGCCTCATTAATTGAAAGTCTAGTTAAAAGTACTTCTGCTTCTTTATATAATTTAATTTTATCTTTATCTCTTTTGCTATCTTCAATATAGTTTTTTGCAATGTCATCATCATTAAAATCAGCATTAATTTTCCATGTTGCTACTGCTCCTTTAAGATCTCCTTTTAAATACAATAAAAGACCTTTAAGGTTCAATGCTGCTGAATTTTTCAAATCCTCTGCAATGCTTTCTTCACATTTCTTTAAAGCTTTATCTATTTCGCCATTCTGATAAAATTTTGTTGCCATAATATATTTTTTATTCTTATTTCTCTTTTTACTCATATTCACCCTTGTCCTATAATTATTATCTTTGATACATTTATATTTATTATGCAATAATATTAATATTTTATCAATAATTTCTTTACTTTTTTTACCATATACTTTTTATAATTGCAACTTCTATGATATAATTATATAGTAACTTAAAAAAGAGAGGTTTATTTATGAAAGATTATATAATAATAGTTGATTCTGCTTCAGATATACCAAAAAATTTGCGCCATGAATATAATATTGAAGTTTTAGGTTTAAAATGTATTTTAAATAACAAGGAATATATAGAAGATGATAATATGGAACTTTCTTATGATGAATTTTATAAAGCTATACGTGAAGGTGCCATGCCTACTACATCTCAAGTTAATTTAAATACTTATTACGAAGTTTTTGAAAAACATATAAAGGAAGGCAAAACAGTAATATATCCTGCTTTTTCTTCAGCCTTAAGCGGTTGCTATAATGCATCTCTTTTAGCAAGAGAAGATGTCTTAGAAAAATATCCAGAAGCTGATATAAGAATTTTTGACACAAAATGTGCATCCCTTGGATATGGCCTTTTAATTATAAAGGCTATGGAATATGCCAAAAAAGGAGCTTCCTGTGATGAAGTTTATAACTTTTTAACAGAAACTGCACCTAATATAAATCATATTGTTTTACTTGATGATTTATCATACTTAAAAAGAGGTGGAAGATTATCAGGAACTGCTGCTGTACTTGGAAGCCTTCTTATGATAAAACCCCTTGTCAAAATGAATGAAAATGGTGAGCTTATAAATTACTCAAAAGTTAAAGGAAGAAAAAAAGGTATTAACACACTTTTTGAAGAATTTGAAAATAAAGCAGTTGACATAAATAATCAAAAGGTTGTTGCAATATGTCACTCTGATTGTTTAGATGATGCTCAAAAACTTGCAAAAATGATTACAGACAAATACAATTTAAAGGTAATAATAGGATCTATAGGTTGCGTAATTGGAAGTCATACAGGTGCTTCTACTATGGCATTATTTTTTGTGGGTAACGGAAGATAGTAAAAGGTTGCATTAATTTGCAACCTTTTTTATAAATCATCAATTAAAGTTGATGCTTTTGCATAAGCAGTTGATTTTGCTTCAAAAAAATCAGTTTTTACAAGATTAGCATCACCAAATATATCTACCCATTTTGCAGGATTTTCATCTGAAATATCATAAAGTTTTGGCAAACCTATAGCACTTAGTCTTAAATTTCCTAAATACTTTATATAATCTTCTATAAGCTTTTTGTTTATTCCTTGAATGTTATCGCCTATAACATAGTGTCCCCATTCTATTTCATTTTCAACTCCCTGTTTCATCATAGATATAAGTTCATTTTTCATATTATCTGTAAAAAGCTCTGGCTCTTCATTTTGTAATTCTTTAATAATATTTCTAAAAAGCCAAAGATGAGTATTTTCATCTCTATTTATATATCTAATCTCCTGTGCAGAACCTGGCATTTTACCATTACGCTCTAAATTATAGAAAAACATAAATCCAGAATAAAAATATATACCTTCTAAAATGTAATTTGCCATTATAGTTTTTAATAAATTCTTTTTAGTTGGATTATTAATGAAATTATTATATAAATCGCCTATAAATTTATTTCTTTGAAGCAAAATTTTATCATCACGCCACTGATATAAAATATTATTTCTTTCTTCAGGTGAACATATACTGTCAAGCATATAACTGTAACTTTGAGAGTGTACTGCTTCCTGAAATGCTTGAATAGTAAGACATAAATTAACTTCACTTGCTGTTATATAGTTAGAAATATTTCCAATATTAGCAGTTTGAACCGAATCTAGAAATATAAGAAATGATAATATTTTATCATAAGCTGTTTTTTCTTCTTTTGATAATTTATTATAATCTTTTAAATCCTGTGACAAATTAATTTCTTCAGGAATCCAGAAATTATTCATTCCCTGCCTATACCAATCACTTACCCATGAATATTTCATATTGTTAAAATCATTAAGATTTGTTGTATTTCCATTAATCATTCTTCTTTTATTTACTTCAACATCACCATTTTCATTAAAGAGTGGTTTTCTTTTTATGTCCATATAATACCTCCTATGACGAACAACTATCACATTCATTTACTGTAAGTGATTTGCTTCTAACATAATATATTGATTTAACATTGCTTTTACATGCTTTTATATAAAGATTCATTATTTGCCTCATGGTATACTCAGTAGTTATATAAAGATTAAAAGATTGTCCTTGATCTATATGCCTTTGTCTTATACCATTTATTTCAACACATAGTGACTGATCAATATTATATGCTGAATTGTAATACCAAAAATTTTCAAAAGAAAGATTAGGTGCTGTTTTAGGAATTATACTTCCTTTCTTCTCTTCAAGATAAAATCTTGACATAATTGGATCAATACCTTCACTTGTTCCAGCAATAGTAGCTGTAGATCCATTTGGTGCTACCGCCATTAAATAGCCATTTCTCATACCATATTTTTTTACATCTTCACTAAGCTTTTGCCACTTTTTAGAATTATAGTTTCTAAACTTAAAATAATCACCATTTTCCCAATCTGATCCTTCAAATTCGTTATACTTTCCTTTTTCTTTTGCTATATTCATACTTGCTTTAATAGCATAATAATTTATTTTTTCATATACTTTATCTGCAAAATTTTTATGTGCTTCTGCATTCCAATGTATTTTATTATTTGCAAGCATATGATGATAGCCACTTGTTCCAAGTCCAATACCTCTATATCTTTTATTAGTCACCTCTGCATAAGGAACAGAATAGTAATTTAAATCAATAACATTATCCATAGCTCTAATTTGTGTTTCAATAATATAGTCTAATTCTTCATCATCTAATACATTTATATTTCCCAAAACTATAGATGATAAATTACACACAACAAAATCTCCCGCTTTTGTTTTTTCTATTATTATTTTATCTCCGTTTTCATCTAAAACTTCATTTTGCATTATTTCAATTGAGCTCATATTTTGCATTATTTCAGTACATAAATTAGATGAATAAATCATACCTTTATGTTTATTAGGATTCATTTTATTTGCTACATCTCTATAAAAAGCAAATGGAGTTCCTGTTTCTGCTGCACTTTTTTATTATTAATCTTACTATATCTCGTATTGTTATAGTCCTTTTTTCTATTCTTTCATCATTAACACAATCGTAATATCTCTTTTCCCATTCTGAGCCATAATAATCTTCTAAAGAATATCCCTTTATAAGCTTTATTTCATGGGGACACATCATATACCATGTAGCATCTAAATTTTCTTCTGCAAGCTTCCAAAATAAATCCGGATAACATATTCCAGGAAATACATCATGGGCCTTCTTTCTATCATCACCATTATTAGTTCTTATTTGAAGAAATTCAGGAACATCTTTATGCCATGCATCAAGCCATATAGCAACAGATCCGCTTCTTACTCCAAGTTGATCTACAGCAATTGCAGTATCATTAAATAATTTTACCCATGGAATTATACCTCCAGATGCTCCCTTAAATCCTCTTATTGGAGAACCTAAAGCTCTTACCTTTCCTATATATATTCCCATGCCTCCACCAAATTTAGACACCTTCGCAAAATTATCTAATGACTTATATATACCATTTAAACTATCTGAAACAGTATCTATAAAACAAGAACTTAATTGATAAAATGGCTTTCTTGCATTTGAAATTGTAGGTGTAGCCATAGTAGCCTTAAGAGAGCTTAATACATTATAAAACCTTTTAGCCCACATTACCCTTTTGTGCTTCTTTTCTGGAATTGCAAGATGCATTGCTATTCCCATGAACATTTGCTGAGGAAGTTCTAAAATCTCTCTATTGTAATTTTGAACTAGGTATCTATCCTTTAGAAGTTTTATACCACTATATGTAAAAATAAAGTCTCTTTCTGGTTTTAACTCTTTTTCAAGCTCTAATATATCTTCTTTTGTATAGTTTTTTAATATGTATTCACCATACAACCCCTGACTTGTTAAATCTTGTATAAAACCATAAAAATTTTCATATAAATTTTGATCTTTTGGCAAGTTTCTATTTTTTCTAACATCACTATATAAATTATGCACAAATAATTTTGATGAAACATATTGCCATTTTGGTTCTTCAGCAGTTGTTAATTCTAATGCAACTTGTATAACTGCATTAATAAGTTCTGCTTCAGTCATATTATTTCGTACAATATGGTCTGCTTCTTTTATTAATTTTTCCTTAATATAAATTCCTTCATTATCCTTAATAGCTTCTATTCCAATATTACATATTTTATCTAAAGCATTCATAAATATCCTCCACAACATATAGTATATTCTAAGCTTTAAAATGCATATAAATACAACATTTAGTTTTGTACTAATAAGTATATTATATTTTTTATTATAAAACAATATATTTTAAGGAACAATATCAGTTAATTAATTATTATTATCCATTAGTTTTCTTCTAATGGTAAATAAATATATATTTTAAACATATCTCCTTCCCTTTTTATTCTTATATCACCCTGGTGTAATTCTACTATGCTCTTTGTAATTGCAAGGCCTAATCCTGATCCCTCTACTTTTGAATTTCTAGATTTATCACCTCTTGCAAATCTTTCAAAGATTTCATCATTATCAAAATCCATATAATAATTAGCTATATTTTTAAATGATATTTCTATCATTTTATTTTTACAATTTACTTCAATATATATGCGCGTATTTTTTAAAGAATACTTTAAAGCATTAATAACTACATTTTCAATTGCTCTAGATATCATCTTTCCATCTAGCATCATGTATATTTCTTCTTTAAAACTTTCTACATTAAAATTAATATTTTTTTCTTCATATAAACAAGAATATTCACCTATAGCCTGGTGAATTAAAGACATAATATCAATTCTTTCTTTATGCAATTCAATTTTTCCACTATTTATTTTAGACATTTCAAATAAATCATCAATTAAAACCTTAAGTTTTTTAGATTTTGAATCTAATATTTTTAAATATTCCTCTCTCTCTTCTTCAGTTATAGCTTTATCACTTAATATATTTACATAATTAATTATTGATGTAAGTGGAGTTCTAAGATCATGTGACACATTTGATATAAGTTCTGTTTTTAATCTCTCATTTTTTAATGTTTCATCTACTGCATTTTCATAGCCAATTTTAATGGCAGAAATATTTTCTATTAATTGTACAACTTCATCACTTGTTTGAGAATTAATATCTTCCTTCAAACTGGAGCTTTCTATATTTGGAATTTTTTCATTAACTTTACTAATTTCAATATTCTTTTTTATAACATAAATAACAGCTATTGTTGGAACAATAAGTACAATTAGTATTCCCTTAATTGGATAAAGATAAAAGAATCTTGATAAAATATTATTACTAGAACTTTTCATTGCAATTACATAAAGATATATAATAAAAATAATTGTGTCTATAAGTATAACATTAAAGAGCATTTTCTTTGTATGCTTAAATTTAAGTCCATTTTTCCAAACATAAATAAAACTAAAAAGAAAATTTCCTCTTATAACTATATTTTTTTTATATTTAAAAAGGACTACAATAATTTTTACAAAAATTACGGCTGCTACCAAAGAAAATATAATTTCATACGTACGATACCAATCTTCACCCTTATAACCAAAAAACTCATTAGAATACTTTATATCTTCTGTAACATTAAAAATTAAGCACAGTATAAAAATAACCAAGTAAATTATTTCAATAAGCCATATATTATTAAAATACTTGTGTATTTTATCCATCAATTTTGTAGCCAATTCCCCACACCACCTTAATATACTCAGGTTCCTTAGTATTAAGTTCTATTTTTTCTCTTATTCTTCTAATATGTACTGTTACTGTATTTTCACTTTTATAAAAAGGTTCTTCCCATACATTTTCATAAATTTCTTTAATTGAAAAAATTCTTCCTGGATTGCTTACAAAAAGATGTAATATTTTATATTCTGTAGCTGTAACTTTAACATTTTCGCCTCTTACTGTTACTTTTTTATTAAAAGTATCTATAACAAGATCTCTTATTCTAATACATTCCTTATTTTCTACCTCTAATGGCTTTTCATATCTTCTAAGTTGTGATTTTACTCTTGCTACTAATTCTAAATGGTTGAAAGGCTTAGTAACATAATCATCAGCCCCCACATTAAGACCTAATATTTTATCTGAATCTTCACCTTTTGCAGAAAGCATTATTATAGGTATATTTTTACTTTCTCTTATTTTTAAACAAGTTCTTATTCCATCTAATCTTGGCATCATAATATCTAATAATATTAAATGTATTTGCCTTGATTCTAAAATTTCTAAAGCCTCTATACCATCAGAAGCTTGAATAACTTTAAGTCCTTCTCCCCTTAAGTAGATCTCTATAGCATCTCTTATTTCCTTTTCATCATCAACTACCAAAATATTATACATACAAATCTACCTCTCTTTTGCTAATAATAAAAATAGGCTATTTCAAAATAAATTACTAATTTTGAAATAGCCTTATAAATAATTTTTTGCTACATTAATAGACATAATTATTACTACGAATATTAGTGCAATAAAATGTATTTTTCATGTATATATTACTTTATAACATCTTGAAATTTTTTATCTCCACTTATAGGATCAAAATCCTGCTCATTTCTTGCATTTTCCTTTAAAGCATTTTTATCTGCATCAGTTGGTGCAGCTGAAAGGGCAAGATTTAAGTTATTTACAGCATCATCTACAGCTCCTTTTCTACCATAAATAGATGCTTTTCCATAATAACTCCACATATATTTTTCAACTTCAAGTGCCTTATCATACCATTGTAAAGCTTCATCAAATTTTTCATTTAATTCATATAATAGTGCCTTATTGAATCTTCCATATCCATAATCAGCCTTTATTCCAAGCGCCTTGTCAATATCTGCCATGCCAGCATCAAAATTACCAGCATAACCTTCTGATATTCCTTTTAATGTATATCCCTTATAACTATCACTAAATTCATTTATTAAATCATCAGTGGCCTTAATGGCTTCATCATACTGACCACTATGAAATAAATTATATGCATTATTATAAAGTTCTTCTTCTCTTTGTTTCTTTTGTCTTTCTTCTTCAGCTATTCTTGCTTCTTCCTCTTCTTTTGCAATTCTTTCTTGTTCCTGCTGCTCCTCTTGTGCTTTTAAATCTGCTGCCTTTTTATTGTCAATGGCAGTTTTACCTATTACTAATACTGCAATCACCACTAATATTGCTAAAATAAAAGTTTTAACCTTAGGTGACCCTGGAAGTTTAATTCTCATAACTTAAAAAACCTCTCTATTTATAATTTTCTAAATAATCTTTTTTACCTGTTTCGTATAAATTATTACCATTAGAATCTATAATAACAACTAATGGCATATCACAAACTTCAATTCTTCTTATAGCTTCTGCTCCTAAATCTTCATATGCAATAACTTCTGATTTCACTATACTTTTGCCTATTAGGGCTGCTGCACCGCCAATTGCTCCAAAGTATATTGCTTTATTTCTTACAATTGCATCAATTACTTCTTGATTTCTTGCACCTTTTCCTATCATTCCCTTTAAGCCTAAATCTAAAAGTCTAGGAGCATATGGATCCATTCTATAACTAGTAGTTGGCCCTGCTGAACCTATTACTTGTCCTGGTTTTGCTGGACTTGGGCCTACATAATATATAACTTGATCTTTTATTTCTAGTGGTAATTTTTCATTTTTATCTAAAAGTTCTATTAATCTTTTATGTGCAGCATCTCTTCCTGTATATAAAACTCCTGATAATAACACAGTATCACCAGATTTTAATTTTTTAACTTTATCTTCTGTTAAAGGTGTTGTAAGTTTAATTTCCATAAGTATACCCCCTATAATATTCTTCCCTTATGTCTAGTTGCATGGCAATTAATATTAACAGCAACTGGCAATCCTGCAATGTGTGTAGGATAAGTTTCAATATTTAATCCAAGGGCAGTAGTTTTACCACCAAATCCTTGTGGTCCTATTCCAAGTTCATTTATTTTTTGCAATAATTCTTCTTCAAGATTTTTATAAAATTCTTGTTTGTTGCTTGTATTAATAGGTCTAAGAAGCGCCTTCTTAGCTAAATATGCTGCTTTATCAAAAGTACCTCCTATTCCTACTCCCACTACCATTGGTGGACATGGATTAGGTCCTGCAAGCTTTACTGTTTCAATTATAAATTTTTTAACTCCTTCAAGTCCATCTGCTGGTTTAAGCATTCCTATTCTACTCATATTTTCTGAGCCAAATCCCTTAGGTGCTAATGTAATTTTTACTCTATCTCCTGCAACTATATCATAATAAATAATAGCTGGTGTATTATCTTTTGTATTTACTCTATCTATTGGATCCTTAACAACTGATTTTCTTAAATAACCTTCTGTATATCCCCTTCTAACACCTTCATTAATTGCATCTTCTAAAAGGCCACCTGTTATATGCACATCTTGACCTATTTCTAAAAATACACAAGCCATTCCTGTGTCTTGACACATTGGCATCTTCTCTTTCTCGGCAATTTCATCATTTAGTAATATTTTATCTAAAACATCTTCTGCTATTTTATAAGGTTCTTCTTCCTTTGATTTTTTAAGAGCCTCTTTTATATCGTTTCCAATGTAATAATTAGCTTCAATGCATAAATCCCTAACTGCATTTTCAATTTCTTTTACTTGTATTTCTCTCACTTAAAAAACCTCCAAGTATTATGTTAAGCATATTTAATTATGCTATACTTATAGTTTAAAATTTTTAAGTAATTTTTACAAGTAAAATTGTAAATTTTATCATACTTTTTTGTTAAGTAATTTATTCTCATATTTGGCTTAATTACTCAATGTAATCTTATACACTATTGCCTTATCATATTGGTGGGTACTAAAAGCCCCACCTTTGTAGTTATAACTTTGTTTTAGTAAAATACTAATTAAACCCATTTTTAAAATAAAACTATATTTCAAAGCCAAAATATTCATTAATTCCATTAACTATACCTTGAACAATTTTGTCTTGATAGTCATCATCTTTTAATTTTTGTTCCTCATTATAATTAGATATAAAGCCACATTCAAGTATAATTGCAGGTGCTTCATAACCATCTCTTAAAATTTTATATTGCTTTTTAGCAGCTTTAGGCACTCTTTTGTTGCCATTATCAATAACATCTTTTAAAGAATTTTGAATACACAAAGCAAATCTTTCACTATCTTTATAATCTGAATACCATGCTTGAGCACCAAAACACTTAGTATTTTGAAATTTATTTTGATGAATAGATATAAATGCATCACATTTAGTTTCCTTTTTCATATTGCATCGTGCTTCTAAGTCTGCTTTTTTATTAGGTTTTAATTCAGTGTCATCTTCACGAGTCATATATACCTTATATCCTTCATCTTGAAGCTTGTTTTTGAGTTTAAGACTTATACTTAAATTAATTTCTTTTTCATTTGTGCCAGATTTAGATTTTGCACCACCATCTGAACCACCATGACCTGGATCTATTAAAATTGTTTGTTTAGTTGAATTGTCATTTTCACATGCAAAAGTTATATTTATACCTAATATAATAAATAAACTTATAAACAATAATATTTTTACAATAAAAAAACTCCTTATATTATTCCGCTTTCTTAATAACATATCTATCACATCCATAAAAATTAGTCATGAATATTATGTACTGTTTCTATATACTTTATTCTAAAATATAATTAAAATAAGTATTTTCATATTGTATTTTTTAGTATACAATTCACTAATAAGGTAATACACTCATAGGAGGAATGAAAATGGATAATAACCAATACAATAATACAAACTATAATAATCAATTTAATCAAAATAATGGATATAACAATGGTATGAACAACAATAATTATACTTACAATGTTCCACAATCAGCAGATCCAAAACCTTTAATTTTTGGAATATTGGCATTTTTAGGTATACTTATACCACTAGCTGGTTATGGCTTTGGAATAGCTGCCTTAGTAATATCAATAAAAGGTAAAAAAAATCCATATAATAAGTACAATACTGCAGGAATAGTTCTTTCTATTATTGCATTAATTATTTCTGTAATAAATCATATAATTGGTGCTATGATGATAGCTAACATTCTTTAATATTGCCAATATAACAAAATGTATTGCTATTTACACATGCAAATAGCAATACATCTTAATCTTTCATATGAAATGTTTTAACCGTCATTATATTTTTTAATTCCCTTTCTACTATATGAACTAAATTCAACAAATTTATCCTACACTTTGGATTATCCTCATTGTGTTTTTAGATGCTCTGCAAAAATAAGAACATGTACCACACATAATACAATTATCTATACTATATCTTTTTAAATCTTCTGCATTTCCACTATCAATAGCCTTTATTATTTCATGTACATCAACACCCATAGGGCATTTTCTAGTGCATCCACCACATCCTTTGCATTTTTCATCATCATTAAATATAGCTGCCTCTCCAAAAGCAATAAAATTATCTTCTAATGATATTTTTGTATTTAGTGATGCATCATGCGATTCCA
Source organism: Clostridiales bacterium (assembly GCA_012519155.1). GTDB lineage: Bacteria > Bacillota > Clostridia > Clostridiales > Clostridiaceae > Clostridium. Next base: position 3,731 of record JAAYQS010000175.1, on the reverse strand, counting down.
TAGCACCCATTCCTATATATATTTTTTCAGAGCTTTCATATGAAATATTAGTTTTTGATAATATTTCACCTACAGTTTGTCCAATTTCTACTTTAGCAACTTCACCCATTCCATTATTTAAATTACCTACAGTTATATATCTAGTTTTATTACTTTTTTCCTTATAAAATGCTTCATAAATTGAATATACTGTTTGAATGTTCATAACAAGTATGCCTTTATCTGCTGGTACTTCATCTTTACCTATATCTATTCCTAAAAGATATTTTATTAATATTTTTTCTGCCCCCATAGGATATTTTGAAGGTATATTTTCTTTTGATGCAATTATTACATTATTAAAATTAATGCACTTTTGTAAAACTTCAATTCCTTCTTTTACTTCTTTAATAAGATTTTTTAAAATATAGCTATCATGCAATAAACCTGGATCACAAGCTACTGCATTTACAATTAGGTATTTTTCATTTGCATTAGATTCTAATACACTTTTTATTTTATTAATTTCTGGGAATCCAGAACCACTAAGACCTCTTATATCTTTTGATGAAATTTTATCTAATATTTGTGCAGATGAATATTTATTTATATCAAACGAAATTTCTTTATCATCTTTAGTGGAACAATCAATGAACCTTTCATCATAATTTTCTAAAACTTTACCAAGCTTTGCTTTTGGATATTTTAATTTTATCTTTTTATTTGCTTTTAAATAATCTTTTTGAATTTTCTTTAATTGTTTATTCTTTCTTATAAATTTTTTTGAAATCAGTAGTTTACCCATAATAATTACCCCTTTCTAATATAAATTAATTTAAATATATTTTCATAAAATTTTTTGTATGTTCTTTTAATAATTTTTCATAATTATACTTATCTCTTACTGTATGTAACATAAAAAATGGTGAATATAATTCCATTGCCATAACAACTGCATTATTTCTTTTTATAATATTAGCTTCCATAAGATTTTCAAATACTTTTGCTTGATTATTAATTGGCATATCAATAAATAATTCTTTATAAATTTTACTTATTTCTGGATTTTTAAATTGTTCTATAATAAGCATCTGCCTAAACTTTACTACCCATTCATCCTCTGTTTGAAATTTAAACATAGACATGCACATATTTACAAAATTATCTTTTTCACATCTACTATAATCCACAAAAATATATTAAGCTCTTTTTTCATAATTTCTAAATAACAATAATGCAATAATGCTAAACCCTATTGGACCTGCTATCTGAAATAATGCAGATATATAATCTTTACTTTCTAAAATTGGCTGAACTATAGTAAATATATTAGCAAAGCTAACTGTAAAAATTACTACAGCTGCACAAAAATAAGCAAAGGTTTTATTTTTAAAGATTATAAAAGGCTTATGTATTAAATCGTTTTTCTTAAAAAATATAAAAGAAGTTGCTAAGAACACAGTAGGAATAGTCATTGCTACATTACTCATCAAAATTAAATAATCCAAAAAAACCGCTGCAGTATCTCCACCAAATGAAGCAACAATAATTATAAGAACAACTAATACACACTGTATCCACATAGCATAAACAGGCATTTCATTTTCATTAGTCACTGTTAATTTATCTGGCCATATTTCCTTTGGTGTTCCTTCTATTAATTGCTTAAGTGGCGAATATATTAAAGTAAAAAATGCTCCAATTAAAGCTAAAAACATTGCTAGTCCAATGTACCTTGCAAACCATGTTCCAATAATAAGCGAAACTTCATTTGATGCTCCAAATACATTTCCAAGCTGTACTCCTAAATTCCTTATGACAACATAAGATACATTTGCCATACCCACATCCTTGGAACTTAAAACACTATCCCAATTAGTACATAATCCAACCATTAGAATTCCTATGGAATATCCAACAGCAATAACTAATGCAGATATTTTTATTCCTAGCGGGAAATTATGTTGTGAATTTTCAGTTTTATCAACAAGACCACCTACAGTTTCTAAGCCACCATAGGCAAATATTGCATAAACTAGAAATGCAAATATAGAGAGTAATGAGGTATATGAGATATTAGGAGAATTAAAGAATGACCTAAAGCTCATATTTTCCATAGGCTTAAATCCATTTAATAAAAACACTGTTAATGCCCCAACAATTAACACTACATTTGCACTTGTAACAAAGAATCCACCAACAGATGCAATTTTTGAAATACTCTTTAATCCTTGCATAGATAAGTATGTAATTGCAATAACAAGCATAGCTCCAAGAACGGCTAATGTTTTAGGAGCATTTAAACCCAAAAGACTCCATTCACTAGTTTTATCACTTCCAAAAATCAAATTAGATAATGGAATCCAAATTGATGATGATACAGAAACCATCCAAACTATGTAAGAAGAAAACCACATAAATGTTCCAACAAATGCAAACTTAGGATTCATGGATTTTTCCATCCATGCATATATTCCTTTTTCTTCTTTAAAGGCAGCTCCATATTCTGCCATCATAAATGCATAAGGAATAAAAAATCCAATTGCTCCAAATAAGTACCATGGAATTGCTGAATATCCCATTAAATAAAATGCTCTAGATATATTATTAAAACCAAAAACAGAAGTAAATATCATTAAAATTAGCGCTGTTAATGTCATTTTTTTACTTTTCATATATTGTGCCTCACTATTTCATAATATTATTTATGATTATTGTGCACAATTTTATATAATATATTCAAAAAAGCTGTCATAATAATACATCCTTCATCAAATAGACAAAGGATGTATCATTATGGTAATCTTATTTTTTGTAAAAATTCGTCTTCATTTATTAACTTTATATTTTGTCCTCTTTCATTAAGAATAGTTGTACGCCTTAGCTTTGTGCTCATTTCATTTAAGTCAAGATTTAACCCTTTCATGTTAGTTACAAGAATAGTGGTCTTTTTAGTTACTGAACTTCCTACAATGCCACTTGCTTTTCTAACCATCATTATTGCTTCATCTCTTGACATACAAGAAAGCTTTCCTGTAAATACCACTACTTCATCCTTAAATGCACTTCCATTGATTTTGTAAGAATCTTCTGCATTATTCTTAAAAATCTTATTAGAGGTTTTATATATTCTACCCTTTGATGATGAAGGTTTATATCCTTGATTATTTACGTTTCCTATTGTTACACCTACAAGTTTTGAAATTTCATTTATGTCAGTAGTATTTAATTCCTTTGAAATATTAATAAGTATATTACCGCAAGCTAGTGCATCTGCCAAGGCATCATGATGATTAAACTTATATCCTAATAATTTATTAACTGTATTAAGCCTTGCATTATCAAGATTTTTATAAAAATTGCGTGAAAGCTTCATTGTACATATGTATGAAAAAGATGGCATTTCTATATTATAAGTGCTTAAAGTATTTCTAAGTACTGAAATATCAAATGATGCATTATGTGCTATAACAAGGGTATTATCAAAATACCTTTTGATTTTTTCCCAAACCTTATCAAACTCTAATTCATCCTTTACCATAGCAGGTCTTATGCCATGAATCCCTATATTTATAGGCGTAAATCGCATTTCCTTAGGCTTAATAAGGTGATAAATTTTTTCTATTACTTTGCCACCCTTTACAACCACTATTCCTATTGAACAAGGACTATTTCTTTTTTCATTTGCTGTTTCAAAATCTATCGCTATAAAATCCATATATTTCTCCTAACATATTTATAATTGAGTATTA
>JAAYQS010000174.1 GCA_012519155.1 Clostridiales bacterium | reverse complement strand
TGTAGGAATGCGTGAAAAGGAAAATATTTCTGATATATTTAATAGGCTTGAATTAATTTGGAAAGATTACAATGTTTATTCATATAATAAAAATAAAAGTACTGAAGATAATTATTAATATTAATAAAAATTTATTAAATATTCATACTAAATTTAATATTATATGATAAAATTTATTTTAAAAGAATATATTTTGGAGGGGTTAATATGCTAGAAGATTTAAAAATGGCAATAAGTGAAAAGGATATTGATAAATCAAGAAAAATAATGACAGAGGAATTAATAGGAACTGATTATCCTCATGAAGTATTTAAGGATGCTATAGAACTTGCAGAAACATATGGTATTTTTGAAGAAAATACTGATGATAATTTAAAGACAGAGCCAAAAGAATGGAATATGGAATATTTACAAAGTCTATTAGGGGAATTAAAAGAAAATTTTTCTAAAGAAAAATTTATGACAGCTTATTATGTAGCAAGAAAACTTGAAAAAGAAATAGATATACAAGAAAATGGTCGTTGTTCTTGTATAAAGAAAACATGCAAAGAACATAAAAGGCTTTTAATAGCAAGTGCTGCAGGTGCAATTGCTGCAGGAATAATTGGAATATCTATTGGAGTATATTTTCACAAAAAAAGCAAATAATAAAAAGAAACTATACAAAAAAGCTAAAAACTTTTTTGTATAGTTTTTTTATGTTATATATAATACATAATTTCATTATTATCAATATATTTCTCTGATTCTTCTAATAAGTTTTGAAGAGAAACTTTTGCAAGAGATATTGCAACTTCATTGTCAAGATTATTCCAAAGTAAAGTTTCCATAGCATTTTCAATGCCTGGAGCAGTTTTGGGCACAGTTTTATCTGCTTTTTCAAAAAGAGATATTTCAATAGCCTCTAATATTTCTCTTGCTGATATTTCAGAAGGGGTTTTAGATAATCTATATCCTCCTTGAGCACCTTTTATAGAAACAACTAGATTAGCTCTTTTTAACAAAGAAAAAACTTGTTCTAAATATATTTTTGATATTTTCAAATCTTCTGCTATTCTAATAATTGTAATGTATTCTCCATTACGACTTTTATCAGCTATATATATCATAGCAGCAAGGCCATACCTTCCTTTTGAAGAAATTTTCATATTATCACTCCTTTTATATACTATTCATATATGAATTATTATACAATAATAAAATTGTATTTCAAGATTTAAAATAAAATATTTATTTAAAAAATTCTCATGTATATTTTTTATGGTATAATTAATAGTAATAATGTTATGAGATTAGGGGGATTATTGTGGTTAAAAGAAAAATTATGTGTGGAATTTTATGTATGGGACTTATTTTTTCTAATAATATAGTAGCTACAGCTGCTATTAGTTCTTACTCTGAAAATCAATTATTAGAAATAAAAAATAGCTATTTAAATAAAAATTTTCTTGTATTAGGAGATTCTATTGGTACTGGATATGGTTTATCATCAGAAGATTTTTCTTATGGAAAAAAATTATCAACTAAACTTAATATGAATTATACTAATCTTGCTGTTGATGGTTCAACTTCAAAAAGTTTATTAGACGAACTTAACAATGAAGATTACATAAATAAAGTAAAAGAAGCTGAAATAATTAACATTTCAATAGGTGGTAATGATGTAATGCTTCCGCTTTTAGATATAATAAATAGGCATATTCATGCAGATGATGAAAATTCAAGTTATAGTGATTTACTAGGTAAATATGAAGAATTTTATAATGATTTATTAAATGGTAAATATGATGAGGAAATAAAAAGTAATATAAGTTATGGTTTAAAATCCTTTGAAGAAACATTTCCAAAAGTAATTGAAAGGATTAAATCA
>JAAYQS010000021.1 GCA_012519155.1 Clostridiales bacterium | reverse complement strand
TTGTCTATTAATAAATGATTAATTTGTTTCACATGATTTTTGAACATTCTCTTTATTTCAGCTTGATATAATAAAATTATCAAATAACTATACAAAATTTATTAAAGGATGTGATTGTAATATGTGTACCAGATGTAAATTAATCAAGTGTCTAATTTGTACTTATCCATTTTGTCCTTAATTTATGAAAGCTATTCTATTAAGAATATTACATTCTTTTAGAATAGCTTTTTTATAATATTATAGTATCGTCAAAACCTGTTATATTTGAATTGCCAAAATTCAATATTTCATTTCTTTTAGTAAGCTTATATATTCTAAGTAAATCTTCTTTAACATCTACATATTTAACTATTTCTTTAGATAATTTTGTGAACTTAATATTATCTAACACACATTCAAATGCAGATTCTTGTACTCTTATTCCATAGCCCTTTAAACATTTAACTACATTTCTACGTCTTTTGTTATCACTTATATCATAAATAATTACAACTAAATATTTTCTTTTTAAATTAATTTCATTTATAAACTCTTCGTTATTGCACTTATCTATCATAATACTTATTACCTCATTATAAATTGTTCCAATAAATCTATATCACCATCAGCAAAAGTACTTATAAGGCTTTGAATTTTATATATGATTGCTTCTCTAAAAGTTAACTTATAATCTATATTCGATAGATATTTAGTTTTCATATTGATTTTCTTCTCGTAATTATCAACAAATATTTTATAGCCTTCTTTATTTAAAAATACACCATTATTACTAATATCAAAATGTTCTATTTTTATTATATTATTCTGAATTAAATTCAAAACCAAAGAATCTATTATTGCTGCTCTCCATTCTTCCATCAGATCACTTGCAAGTGCAGCATGTCCAACTTTATCTTCATGCATAAATCCTGCATAAGGGTTTAATCCTTTTATATTAATAGCAACAATAAGCTCATTATATAAAAGCGTATAGCCTAAATTTAAAAGCGAATTAAAAGGATCTCTAGATGGATTACGATTACGACCATTAAACTTAAATTTTTCATTAATTATATTAGCTATTCCTTCAAAATATAATTTAGCAGCATTACCTTCATATCCTCGTATTTCAGATATTTTAGTAGCTGCTTTAATCTTTTTTATATTTCTAGTAATACTAATGGATGTTTTTTCGTTTGTAGAATCTTTTGAATATCTTTTTAGTACAACATTCTGATTTATTATCTTAGCAATAATCACTTTCTTTGAAAAATCAAGACAATATGACAAATTATTACTATATTCAAATTGTTTACGCTGGTAAATAATATTTACTTTTTCATCAGAATATCTTCCAATATACTTTCCATGTGAATCTAAAAAAATAATAGGTAAATTACGTTTTAATAGTTCCATTATAGTTCTTGAAGATATTTGAGAAGAACCCTTTATAACAATACTTTCTACCAACTCAATAGGAAGTTCTCTTACTAAGTCATCATTATTCTTTATTACTATTTGATTTTCAATAAAATGTAGAGAATACTGACCACATAAATATACATGGCTAATATTTATCACCTGCTATCAAATCAAGCTTACAAAATCCCATATAAACTTGACGTCCATTATCCATACAGACCTTTAATGCCCTAGGGCTTATAGGTTTATCAAGAAAATGTTTATGCTTTTTAAAGCTTTTAATATTATTTAATGTATTTTTTGTTTCCTCAATAGCTTTATCCTTATCATAAATTGATGATATAATACTTTTTGCTTGAAATCCTGTTCCTCCACCAAGTATAATTACACCTTTTTCATTTGATTTGTTAGGTAAATAATCTAATGCCTGTTTAGCTTCTGATATTACTCCATTTATTCCATAAAGATTATTATATTTAATAGATAACAATTCAAATATATAATTTATATCTTTACATTTAGCTATTGCATCAGTATTTTTTATAATTGAATACTTTTGTCTTGTATTTTTATCGGATTTTTTTATTTCCTGTAAATCTGAGCAACTTTTTTCTAGCTTATACTTATCTATTGTAAGTATAAATTCAACTTCTACTCCACTTTTAGCACATTCTTTATAACTAGGTAATTTAGCAGTTTTAATTTTATTATTAACTATAACATTATCAATTTTTTTATATAATTCTAAACTATCAGGTGAAAATGATGTACTATCACTAACAGAAATTCCGTTAATTTTTATTTCCTTTATATCACTGTTATAGGTAATATCGTTATCTTTTGCAATTTCGCCCGTAAGAGCAGAAATAATTGCCCCTTTTATGCTGCTGCCAGGAAAATAGGGATTTCCGTGAACATCTTTTATAAAACTTGATATATCATTATTTTTAAAATCTTCAAATTGAGAAATATTAAATTTAGTAAATGTGCATCTTTTCTCAACATCTTCAATTCTTTTTCCATTATTTTTAATCCAAGTATCTATTCGAGCATTCTTTCCAAACTTTTCTAAATAGCTTGTAAAACTGTTTAAAAGCCTTGTTTCCATAAGATATGATATCCATTTGTCTTGATCTAAAATACAAATTTTATTACCAATTCTTATATAATCACATTTGTTATAACTTTCACCGCTTCCAATATATGTTGGTGATAATACTTTTAATTTAACTTTATATGTTTTTATTCCTGAATCCATTAAATCTTCACCCCCAGATATAAAGGCTTACCATATCTATATACTTTATGATTTTCTCCATTAGAAACATCTGTTATTTCGCCTTTCAGCTTTTTATCAAAACATGATCCAGAGTTAAACATAACAAGTGGCTTCTTTTTTAAATTTGTTTGAGAATAATTTATAGAATCTATATATCCTTCTCTTTCGATTAATGTATATGTAGATTTTTCTCTATCTATAGATAATAATTCTTCTGCATTAGGTTTTAATATAGACATATTCATATAATAATCTCCATCACTTGCTAGTAATTTTTCTAATTCTAGATTTTCACAAGAAGCAAATTCAAATTTACCATATCCAAGACTTCTTTTACCACCTAACCCTTCAGTTGAAAGACTATCTAAAATATTATCAAGTTTATTTTTTAATTCTTCTGTAGTATAAACTATAAAATATAGCCCTGCTGATTCTGAAAATCGTTGAATAGATAAAACAAAAGGTTCTGTACGTTTATTTTCAGATGGAACACGTAATAAAGAAGCTTTCTTAGAAATTTCTTCATTTGCAAATATCTTATTTTCAAAAGGAAGATCTCCACCATTTTTTAAGAAATCAATATATTCATTAAATTTGCTTATTGGAATATAGCCTAAAGCTTTCATTGTTTTTTTATCAACTTTTGGATTTTCTTCTTCCTTTTTTTCGATAAAAATAACAGGCTTTGGAACATAGAATTCATCATTTAAATATGGAAATGTATCAGATATTAAAAAGTTATCATTATTTACATTTTCAATTAATGAATCAATGTTTCCATATATTTTTATATATTGCTGACATATAGCACTAAATAAAGTATCAGCATGGCATGTATACGTACTGCTTTGTAAAATACCATCGCCAAAATGTACAGGTGTTAAAAATTTAAGTTTATATATATAGTAATTCATTTTACACACCTACCTTTATTAATTCTTTTGCTTTTCCCTCCACATCTATATCTATAGGATTATATTCATTATATGAAAATTTCAAATTTTCAAAAGCTACTCTTCCATAGCCTCTAGTTCCATGTCCTCCTATATAATCTTCTTGTAATAATTGTATACAATTATTTATATTTTTAAGATCTTCTTCTAAATCTTTGGCATTTTCTACATTATATGCTAATTTAAAATTAAATATTGAACCTGCAGGTACTCTTTCTAATTGTCTAGGATTTGCAACTGCAGTAACTCTATTAATTGTGTTTTCAAATTTTATTTCTGTTAAATATAAATCTGTATCTACTTTCTCTAGTTTACTTGCACTTTCTTGGTTAAAAAATATATCAAAGAACTGTAATCTTGCTATGTATTTTTCACTTTGACCAAAAAGACGGCCTATTTCCTTACATTCATTTTTTATATCTGGTAATTTACCGTTTGAGGAATAAACTCTTGATAATAGATATCGCATTTTCCCTTTTATACTGCTTCCAGGTATATATGGCTTTTTAGTTAATGTGTCTCTTACTACAACACTATCTACAGCACCAATTGATGCAAAATCGTTACCTGCACCTATATGCATTCCTGTTAATAACTTTAAATTTCCTTCTATTATTAATTTGCCAAATAATGCAACCATTACTTCATCCATTATTCTCTACCCCCTACATATTTATGATAAGCAGTTAATGCTTCTACATATGAAAAAAATTCTTTAAATCTCTTATAACTTCCATCTATTTTGTCAATTTCTTTTAGTAGTTCTGTTTTTTCTACAAAATCTTTTACAGCTTTTTCACGACCACACTGATATACAAGTTTAACTTTCATAGATAAAATCTCATTAATAATATTTTGAGGCAATTTATCATCTTCTATTTTTCCCTTTAAATCAATTAATTTTGCTTCATTATAAATTTCATTTGATAATGCCAAAAACTTTCTTAATTGAGATGTTGTAACAAGTTTAAATTTAACTTTTATATTTCTATCACATTTTTCTCTTTCTTCTTGCTCTTTTAATGATGTTAGTATAGATTCTGCTCTCTTAACATAATCCATTATTCATCTTCTCCCTTCCTATTTAAGTAAACTGCTAATGTTAAAGCTGTTTCTACTTGTCTTAAATCTTCTTTATCAAGCATCCACTTATAAAATTCTTTCTTAAATTCTTCGTATACTTCTTTAAATATTTTATTTTTAGGTTCTAATCTTCCAATAGCATAAGCTACTCTTGCAAGATTAATTTTATTACCTTTTCTAATTTCTCTTACAAGTGTTAATAATCTATATATTAATGACATTCCGATAGGCATCTTGCTTTTATCTTCCTCATTAAATGCAAACCATTTATAAAGTTTAGCTAATTTATCTCTGCATACATTGTTTGCAAAATCATCCCATTCATAAATATTTGATAAATCATAATCAATACTATCTTTATTTTGCATAATTGCTTTACAATCAAATAATGATAATCTATTTTTACCATTAGTCTTTGCACTATGCTCTAATTTCCCAGTATACTCTGCCATTTGGTTCATAGGATATTTGTCATGAAATATTCCTATACCAGCTGATAGTGACATTTTATTATTTGAGAATTTCTTAAAACAATTATTTATATCTACACCAAGTTCAATAATTTCATTCCAAGCTCCTACTATAAATAAATCATCACCACCTGCATATACTATTACGACATTTTTTGCTTCATTTTCATTTAAATTATTATCTATAATTTTAAATTGCTTAAATCCAATTTTACCACTGCATATTTTGTTTATTTCATATTTAAAAAATTGTGATAAATCGTAAGATAAATTGCAGTTTCTTGATAATGAAATATATTTATATTTTTCTTTTAAGGAACTATTATTTTCAAATCCACTAATAAAAGCTTGTCCTAAGTTATCTACATCGGCTCTTAAAACTCCTAGCCTTTTTATTCCAATGCTTTTACTTGCAAGTTCTTCAAGACTAATTAATTTATTTTCCTCACTAGATTCTTTAGAGTAAATACCACACCATAAGTTTATGGTATCATCATAAATTTTCTCCTTTGAATTAACAGAATATTTTCTTATAGTGTTTTTTATATCAGAATAATATTCATTATTTTCTAAATATAAATAAACTTTATCTGTATTTATTGATGGTAATTCCAATGATTTATTTTTTTCTTCCCTCGAAATAATAAGTTTAGTCTTTCCAGATTCAATTCTTGGTAATGCATTACCAAGTTCCATAATATTTTTACAATTTTCACAGCAATAAGAGTTTTCATTAAATTCAACTAAATTCTTTACAGATTTATGACATATTTGACAATCCTTTAATCCTTTTTCTAGGGTATTATCTAGTATTAATTTTTGTAATTGCTCATTACTGTATCTCTGTAATTTACCTTTAGATACCTTATGTCCAACTGATTTATATAATTCACCTATTAAATTATTATCTTTATCGTTATTGCATAATGTATTATTATCAGCTGTTACATAATCAAGTTCTATGTATAATCTAGTTTGATATTTTTCAATAAACCAGTTATTCAAGTTTTCCTTAGTTTTATCAAGTATTTTCTTTACTGCTTCTGTATTAGGAAGTAGCATATAGAAATGGCCGCCACCTGAATATAATAAATTACTTCTACATAAACCGGCTTCATCTAATATCTCATCAATTATGTTTTCCATAATAATTTCAAGATAAAAAGAACGACCTCTTAAAGATTTTAATGCACCTTTACTTGAAATTGTATATATAAAACTTTGGATACCGCTTACATCAGCTGATACTAGAAGATATGGATATTTATTTTCATTATTTTCTTTAGTGCAATAATATAAACATCCAGCAATTGCAGCAGTAAGTTTACTATTATTGTATAAAGACACATCATATATTTCTTCATTTTCTGTTCTGCAAGGTATATATGATGCTGAATATTCTAATATAGATAATATGTTATTTAAATTGTTATTTATTAATGCCTTTTTGCCATTTTCATCTATATAATCACATAAACTTTCATAATCATTCTTTGATAAATTAAAATTATTATCAACTGCAAAATTAATAGTATCATTCTTGTTATTAATCTTATAAACCATATTTTGCTTTTTATTATTTTCCATTCTAAATACATTAAATATACTTTCAAGTGGTTTTGAAACATTATCATTTATACTATCTAAGGCAACTTCATCTAGAGCGGAATATTTATCAACTGAAAACGATATATTCCTAGCTTCATTTTTTATTTTAATTAACTCATTACTTATCTTAGGTAATAAATCAGTATAGCTTAATCTTCTACCAGCTCTTTTATATATAACATTTATATCATCAAATAAAAGATCAACCATTAAATCGTAATATTCATCCATTAAGATTCCTCCCTATAGTTTTTCTTTTAATTTACTCATGATAAGTTCATTGATTTCATCATATGAATTCCAATTTATATTTTTTGAATACTTCTTACCTTCAGCAATTTCAAAAAGTTTTTTTATTGAATTTAATAACTGTTCACTGTTTACGCCTATCTTTCTTTCAATCTGATCATCAGTAACAGTTATTATTTCATGAGCTGCTGTATTTCTAAAGGCTTCTTCAAATTCTCTTAATCTTAAAGCATGTTTATATACATCCTTATTGTTGTTTGCTGATAAATACTCTATATAAGGAAGCATATTATTTGCACATAAAGCTGTTGTTCTAAAATCGCCTCCAAAACATTCATCATAGAATTTCAAAACATCTGGCTCTAGTTTATCTCTATCCAAATTTAATATGCTAACTTTTGTTCTAGGATTAACTTTTTTTGTACAGTATTTGTGAATATCAACATTAAATATATTCTTTAAACATTCCTCATAAAGATCTGCAATTATAGGAGATATAGCTCTTGTAAATTCCATAAGTTCATGCCTTTTTTGCTTGATTTGAAGCACTAATATATATTCAAACATTGCTTTTACATCTGATGATTCTATTGGTAAATATTTTTTGTCAACATGATTTAATTGAAGTTTACTCCTGTTATTCATATTTTTAATCATATAAGTAACTTCTTTATCTATTAATTCACCAACATCTTTACAACTTCTATAAGCACCTTCATAATCATATACTTCCAATTGTTTTTCAATTGTATCTTCAAGAGTTTTCTTTCTAATATTTCTTGGGAATACTTCAATGCATCTATTTTCAGCACTTTCATTATTATCTTCTAAGCACTCAAATTGCAAATCACAATCATACTCCTTACCTTCCCTATCAGAATCATTTGATTTTTTTCTGGACTCATAACTTGTATAATCTTAAAATTATTTTTAGCATGTGCAGCTAAATTATATATACTGCATTGCATTGAAAAAGTACCAGAAGAAACATTTACAAGTATTTCTGCATTAGGATTTTCTAATACAATTTTTTTCATTTCTTCTTCATAGACATCATCTAATTCATTAAATAAATGAGGTTTATCTATTTCATTATGTACAAGTTTAATAATTTCAATATCAGAACAAACTTTTTTTGCCATAATTTCATATCTGTTGTCCTTCTGATCATGTTCCCACATTTCCTTTGTTAAAAAAATGTATACCTTTTTAGGTTGGTAATGTCTTATTATATGTAAAAAAGGTCCATCATATTGACCTCTCGTTGGATCTGTAGTCCCTATATTACTAAAAAACACATATTCTTTTCCCATAATTACATTTTCTCCTCTCATTAATATTCTATCTTTATAGCTCCCATACCTATTGCATTTTTTATTCCTATTCCAGAATATTGTCCATAATCTAATAAAAGATTAACTAAATTCTTAGTAGTTGTTGTTCCTCTTAACTTTAAACGTATTCTTCCTATAAATGAAGGTATCCTTATACCTTCCATATAAAAACGAGTACTGCGCAAATTATAGTCTATTATCTCTGCATTGTTTACTATATAATCTAATATTTCTTCATCGTTAATTTCAAAATCTTTTGAAAATAAATTATACTTATTAATCAAACTTTTAAAAATCAACTTTATATCTGGATAAATTATATACTTAGAATTACTTTTAAATGCAGTAGGCGTTATAAATTTTACTGTTAAATAACTATTATTTTCTTTATTTATATAATTTTCCTTAATTAATTTATCGTAATCTAATTGGTATAAATTTATATCAGTAACAGAAATTTTAATATTAGAATGTTTAATGAATATTTCCTTAGGATTTGATACTATTATTCTATCTATTATTTCCTTTTTACTTTCATCTGTTAATGTATTTATAACCCACATATATCCTTTATCATTTTTTTCTATATACTGACTATATGGTTTTAAAGTTTGCATATGAAGAATTTCTCCATAATCTTTATTTACAAATTCCATTAATACACCTTGAAATACTGAACCATTATTGTAATTTAATTCTGAACCTGTATAATCTAATTGAAACGTTAATCTTGATATCATTA
>JAAYQS010000173.1 GCA_012519155.1 Clostridiales bacterium | reverse complement strand
TGCTAATTCTAATGCTGCATTAACTTCAGTAGTTACCCAGTAAGTTCCTGGCTCTACATTTGCTGCATCTGTATCTATTACAACATCTGCTTTAGCTGCATTAGCTGCTGAGATTGCTGTATCTATCGCTGATTTATCTAATGGTGCTACATATTTACTTATTGTAATTGTTGTAGCCTCACTTACAGTTATTACTTTTGTTGATCCTATTTCTATTTTATCACCATTTACTGTGATATCTGTTACTGCTGTTATTGTTAAGTCTGTTCCTGTTTCTACTTTAGTTAAATCTTCTGCTCCTGTAATTGTATAGTCATCTGTTACAGTTGCATCTCCATCTACTGTTACTTCATATGTTACTGGTGGTGCTACATAATCTTCTACTACTACTTCTGCTGTAGCTCCTGCATTATATCCTGTCTTAGCTGCAAGTCTTACTTCATATGTTCCTGCTGCTAATCCTGTTACTTCTGTTCCTGTGATTGCTGTAAATTCGCCATCACCTTTAATTCTATATTCCATTTCAGCTGTAACATTTGTGATTGTTCCATCAGTTCCTGATTCTTGTTAAGTTGCTGCTGAAGAATAAGTCTTTAAAGTTAGTGCCTACTAGGGCTACTTTAGTTTCCCAGCCTTTTGTAGTGATTAGTATATCATCAGGTTCAACACTATACCTTTCTAACCATTCATTGTTCTCAGGTTTTATCCTATCTGCATCTTCATAGTTAATACCGCTTTCATCAATATTTCTAACGCTGATAAAGTAATATCCTTCTTCAGATTCTAATTCTTCTAATTCATTTCTTGAAAGGCTAAGGCCTCTTGTGATTTCTGCGATTTTATCGAGTGATATAGTTTCTTCGAACTTATTTTTCATGGTTTCAAAATCTATATATTCAACTGGATTTAATCTATACTCGTATTCTTGTGTCTTCTCTAAGGAGATGAGCTTACTAAAACCTTCTTCTTCCATACCATTATAATAAGCGTCTAGTATCTTTTCTCTGCCTTCTTCTGTTAAGCTGTATTGGTTTCTATTAAGTCTTACTCCATAGTCATGAGCGTTAACAAAGAGTATTAAACCTTTTCTTTCTATTGGCTTATCTCGATTTAGAATGATTATTTCAGTTCCTATATTGGTGCCTTCATATAGGTTGTCTGGTAGGGTTATTACAGCTTCAACTAAATCCTCTTCAACTACCATAGATCTTACGCCTTTTTCAAAACCTCTCACAAGCATTCCTTTAGAGCCAATTGCTATACCTTTTCCCTGTTCATTCAAATGGTAGATTATATTTTGGATAAAAGCCCATTCTGGATTTGCTTTTCCTGGTGTTCCATAACGAAATCTTGGATCATTTGGCCTAAATTGTCTATCATATCTTGAGATTCGAGGCATATCACATACTACTAAATCAAATTCTTTAACTTCTTCTTTACCACTTTTACTAAAAATGTCTTTATTTATAATCTCATAGTTTTCCACTTCATTAACAATCATTAAAAGTTTTGATATTAGAGCTATAGTAGTATTAATTTCTTCTGCATAATAATATGGTTGATGGTCAGTTTGCCTAAATACTTCTAAAGCAATATTAGATATCCCTGAACAATAATCTGCGAAGCTGTCTATTCTATTTGCCTTTATTAAGTCTACTACTAGACTAGCTATGCTAGTAGGTGTTTCATTGAAGTTTCTTACTTCTAGGCCATCCTGCACCGCTATATTTATCAGCTCTCGCATATCATTCTTATTTTTCATATCCTCATTACTTAAAGCCCAGTAAACTTCCTTTAGATCTATTTTCTTATCTATAAAAGATTTACTAAGAAGAGTACTAAGTATTCCAGCTATTTCTGGGAAATCTGCTTCATAATATCCTATCTTACTTTCTGAATTATCATTGTCTAATATAGGGTTGATGATTAAATACACTGAGTCACCATATTTATCTGTTAGCTCCATCCATTTTATAAACAATAATCCTAATACAATATTAAAGGCTTGCTGCTCATTGAACACCCCCCTTAATTGGCTAATACACTTTTTAATTAGCTTTTTCTTTGTTTCATTCATTATAAGTCCTCCTTAAGTATTTACATACCTTTTAGTTTAAGCTAAAAAAATATAGCTCCAAGTTCAAAACATATAAAGGTATTTTTATACCTTATACATATCTTAACACCGAACTTATTATATGTCAATAAGTATTTTAATACCTTTTATGTTTATTTATAAAAAACACCCCAGCAGATTATCTCAATCCAGCTAGGGTGCTACTTTAATTACTTCTCTACTTCCAACACTACTTTAAACTTCACTTCAAATCCATTACAAGCATCCGACTCTGGAAGCCTATCAACTATTTCATACTCTCCATCAAACTCATCAAAGAAATCCTTATACTCTTGGTATGTGGGTTCTATGACCTGGTCCCTTTCTTCCTTCTTAACCTTACTTTTAATATGACCAAATAAACAATACATTAAAAACTCTTGATGCTCTTTACTTAATTGTTCAAATTTCATAATTTCCACCTCCTACT
>JAAYQS010000172.1 GCA_012519155.1 Clostridiales bacterium | reverse complement strand
TCTTAAAAACATACAAATAAATATGTATAAGCATATATGAATATTTATTTATATTAATATATATTTACAAACTCTCTATAACGCTAAATCCTTGATTTTTAGCAATATTATATACAGGATAAATTACTTCTTTCATCCTTTTTGAGAATTCTTCATAATTTATCATTTTCCTAAGCTTTTCCTCTGAATCAATTCTAAATAAATCTGTATATTCTTCCTGCTGCTTAGAAATTTTATGATTAAACACATAACAAAATGATATATATTGCATCTTACATACTCCATTAATATATCTATTAAAGTCTAGAAGATTATCACTTTTTTTACTATTTATGTTCTTAAATGTAGGAACAATATTCCACATTTGATCATGAAGAACAAAGCTCCATGGAATAAAATGATCAAGACTTAATACTCCTAAATCATGAAAATTACTTTCATTAAATTCTTTATTGGAATATATATCTATTACTTTTTGTTCTTTTAATATATTTTTCCATATATTTAGCTGTGGCGTTAACTTTCGTGTCTTTGGTTGTTCCAATTTAGAAGCTATAGCTGGAACATTTGGATTTCTAACCTGCAAAAAACAAGTTAATTTATAGGATGTCCAATCATTTAATATAACATAATTGTATTTTAAATAATTAATCCATTGCTTCTTTATTTTTATGTATTTTTCACCACTTTCATCAAGCCTTATTTCATAAACACAATCTCTATCTGTAACTGATAATTCTTCTATTATCTTTTCTACATTACTTTTCTTGCCCTTTAATTCATTTTTAAAAAATGGAGATAAAAATCTATAAGGTACATTATATGTAAGATCCTTTAACATTTTAATTACTGTTTTATTATTAGAATTCATTAAATAATTAAATAAATCCTTTTCAGAATAATTACTTTTAAAATTTTCTTTTTGTGATATATAATTAACTACCTTTGCCAAGTTATCACAAGCACCAAAATAAAGCTTGTATGCAGAAATTGGATACCATGCAAATGCCACCATTTGGCAAACTAATTTTTTAAAAGATATTTCATAATTGCCTGCTTGTACTTCTTTTAATATGGCTCTAAGCCAAAATGCCTTGTAACTAGCAGACATTATTTTGCTATCTAATACTCTTGAAAATAATCTATAATCAACTTCATTACTAGCAGGTATTTCACTAATACCCCTTGGATATAAAACCTCATTTTCTGTTATAGTCATTTACTCACCCCATATCTCTCCCTAATACCTTTTTATCATATTTCACATTCTACACTCCTATATTTACTTATTTTTTATAATTCCAATAGCTACTCCAAGTATTGAAAATTGATCTTCTTTTAATATAAAAGGTTCATAGGAATCATTTTCAGGCATTAATAAAATATTATCTCCTAAAGTTTTATATGTTTTAAGGGTAGCTTCTCCATCAATATTTACAGCTGCTATATCACCTGGTTCAGCACAATTTTGTTTTTTTATTAACACATAATCACCATCATTAATATTTTTATTAATCATAGAATCACCTTTTATTTTAAGCATAAATACCTGTTCATTTGTACTTATTAAATCCTTTGGTAAATAATATATTCCTTGTTTTTCATCATTAATTAATATAGGCTTTCCAGCTGCTATATTAGAATATATATCAATCTTTTTTATATTTTCTACTTCTTTTTCTATGCCCATTTCTTCTAAATAAATTTTATCTATACTATTTGAATCTCTAATTATAATATGTGACCTTTTCTTTTTTATATCTATATACTCATTTTTTATAATTGACGACTTAAGCATTGAAGATTTAAATTTAGGTATATCATCTATATGTTCTAAATTTTTGTTAATAATTTCAATTTTGTTACCATCAGTTATAATACCATATTGAGCACTTGGACAATTTGACATATAACTTTTTAATTGGTTCATGCCATCTGTAATGCCACTATTCCATTGCTTTGTTTCAACTAAAATATAAGGATTTTTAATATAATCTTTATATACATTAACTGATATATCTGCAAAACATGTTTTACTACCTATATTTATTCTTTCTTCTATATTTAAAAGATTAATTGGATAATTATAAGTTTCTATTAATTCAGCCAATACCCATTGTCGTACCTTTTCTTCCTGGCTATATATATCTTTAATTTTATCCTTAAACATGTAATTATTAATATTTATACTATTAATTCTTCTAAATTTGCAATTTTCTTTTATTCTTAAATATCTATAATTAATGTCTTTAATAAATTTTGATGGTCTTTCACTGGAGGATATATAGAGTTTTTCTGTTGCCCTAGTCATTCCTACATATAATAACTTTCTCTCTGTTGATTCTGCTATTTCTATATCTTCAAAATCATTGTTAGCTGGAAGATAGGGCATTACTTTAGAATTTAAACCTACCATAATAACTACTTTAAATTCTAATCCCTTAATTGAATGCATAGATATTAATTTTATAGTTTCATCTGAAAAATCAAACTTATCATCAGTAGTAAATATTGATGATGGTATTTTCCTATTTTCCAAAATACCTTTCATTTCTTTTAATTGTTCATTTAATCTTGCAATAATTACAATATCCTTTAATGAATATTTATCCTGCAACTTTCTTATTAATGAACATACATATTCTCCTTCTTCTAATGAATTTCTAAAATTAACGTATATTGGGTATTCCCCTTGTCTGTCTATTAAATTAGCTTTTACAAAATTACTATCACTTACAAGTTCTTCATCTTTTTCAATTAGACTATAAGCAGCCTGTGCTATTTGTGTAGTAGTTCTATAATTTTTACTTAAAGAATTTGATTTTCCAGACATGTTATAACCTATAGTTGTAAAGGATCTATTTTTAGTAAGCCATGCTTGAAGATATATACTTTGAGCAACATCTGCTAAAAAAGTAATACTTGAATATTCTTTTTCATTATATAAAGCTTTTAAAAATTCTAATTGAACTCTTGATAAATCTTGGCTTTCATCTATGAGTATATGTGTATATCTTCTGCAATTATTACTACTTACATATTTTAATGCAATAGCCGCCATATCCTGAAAATCTATTAAACTTTCCTCTCTTAAATTTTCATTATAATCACTCATTACAGCAAATATAGCCTCTCTTTGCCTTGAGTTTTTCCTTAATTTTTGAGGGCCTTCACTACTATTTTGATTAGTTCTGCCTATTCTATCCACATTTTGATATTCCTCTAAAACTGTATAATTGCAAGACTTTATCCACAAAATCTCATCTCTTATAAAGGACAAATTTTTAACATCTAGCAAATCAATATCAGTATATTTTTTTGAATTAGAAATTATAGAATCCTTTAATGCTTTTTGTATCTGAAACTTTGTAGCTATTTTAAAATCTATATTTTTACAGCTTTCATATTTTTTAAAATATCCATACATTAACGAATCAATATTTTTTATGTGAAGTTTCTTTTCATTTTCTGCACCAAAAAGACTTTCTTGCATATTATTTTTTGATTCATCTTTCTTATAAATATATTCAACATATTTAGTTAATGACTTATTATATGTAACCATCAATATATTATCATCATCATTAGGGCAATAATAATTTAATAATATAGGTATCTTATATACTGCTACTGTGGTCTTTCCAGAACCAGCAACACCCTTTACTAAAGAATGTCCATTAGGTTTACTTTCTACTATTTTTCTTTGTTCTACATTCAATTCCATATAATCATCTCACTTTAACCTAAAAGTAATATTTCTATAATTATACTACTTTTGCACCCATTATTTGTATACTATTTGTAAATAAAGGTTTAATTTATATTTATATACAAAAAAATCCCTATAAAAATAGAGATTTGAGATTTCTTATTATATTATTATTTTTTCAGCTTCTTCTAATTTGAAATATTCATTATTATGAGCTTTTCCTTCATACAAAAGCTTACCATCTTTATATACAAATAAAGTGTTTATTTGTATAGGCTGCCACAAACTTTCATTTTCTAATGGTTCAGTAGAAAATGATATTGAATCCTGTTCTTTTTTAATATGCAGTGAATTTTTAAAATTACTGTGAGCATAAAGATTTTCACCATCTGTAAAAAGCAAATTAATTCTATTATTGTTAGCAGATAATTGGCTAATTGCCTTTTGCAAAACATCACCCTTTTGTTTTGTAGTAAGACTTTTTGTGCCATTTTTAATAATTTCTTTATTTATTCTATTAACAAGAAATATTAATACAGTTTCGCTATCAGTTTCTCCTTCTGCATATTTTTTGTACTTCTTATACACATTTCCATTAGTTGCAATACCATTATGAACTAATGTCCATACATTTCCTAAAATATCTTTTCTTACAAAAGGATGAGCATTTTTTTACTTACTTTACCTGCTGTTGCATATCTAATATGAGCTATAGCAAGCTTTTCTATAATATCATTACTTAATTTTTCTTTTAATAAATCACTTTTATAGGCAGCTATACCTTCTTTTATTATAGTATCCTCTTTTCCATCTGTTGCAAGACCCCATCCATGACAGTGCTTATAACTATGGTTAAAAAACATTTTTAAATCATCATTTATTTTTATTTTTTTATTTGAACTTATTCCATAAATTTCGCACATATCATGTATCCCCCTTAATTTTTACTAACTATGTTATTATAATACAATTTAATTCATACCTTGTCAATATGTTTAATATGGTTTTTAGTAAAAAATAGCACCTAAGATATATTAAATATCCTTAGGTGTTATACAAACTGCATCTCCCCAATTTGATTTTCGTGCTTTCTTGTAAAGTTCTCCATGCTTTTTATAAAGCTCTACTTTTTTTATTTCATCCTTTGTACATACTTCTAGCTGAATTCTTCCTTTTTTTATAATAGGATGTCTAAGAATTCTTGCTTCTGGCTTTTCTGTCTGTTTTTTTGTTACTGCTATATATGAAAATTTTTCATCTTCATATGCAGCATCTGCCTTTTTTATTTCACGATGAATTTTGCTTCTTGGAATTCTACAAGAAAAGTGGCACCATTCATCCTTTGCAACACATGGATTTTCATGGGGACATGGTGCTACTATATGGGCTCCTTTTTCAAGAAGATAATCTCTAGCTTTTATTAAATTAGATGATCCTGTAGGTGTTCCAGGCTCTAAAATAATAAGAAGCTTATTAGCACTTTGCCACATTTTATCTATAGCATTTAATCTATTTTCACTGCTTAATTCATTTAACACATATGATGATACAACAAGGTCTGCTTTTTTATTGAAATTATCCCTTGTTAAATCATATTTAACCCATTTTGCCTTATTTAATGGTCCTTTAGATTTTTTCATTAAACTATTACCAATAGAGATCATTGCATCTTCTCTTTCTAAACATGTTATTTCCTTAAAATCTAAAAGTTCACTGCAAGCCCATGAAACAGCACCTGTACCTGCTCCAAAATCTATAAGAGAATTTATCTCTTCATTGTAAAATTCCATGGTAAATTTAAGGGCAGAATAAACTGCCCCAAAGGTAGCTGGCATTCTTACTACTGAATATGTTCCTGCTTCTTCATTACTTGTAATAAGGTGCTTTCCTAAGCCACTTTCATTTTTATATTTTTGTGTTATTGATTCAGAATTTGCAATTAAATTTTTGTGATTTATATTGCTTATTATGTCTTCTATAGCTATTTTAAGCTCTTGTGGTAATTCCATGTACTTTTTCCTTTCTATTTTAATGTAATCTTAATTCATAATATTTTGTAGTATTTGCATCCTGTTCCATTCCAATTACATTATATCTGTTGAATTTAAGTTTAACTTCATTTGCTTTATTTTCCATTACCTTTTTTGCCTCTTCCTCTGACAATCTTACATTCATATCATAAGACATATTATTTACTTCCATAAATAATCCTATATCAAAACCTATAAGAGTTTGGCCTTCATTAAACATACAAAGAGTTATTCCTAATTTTTTTGCTATGGAAAATATACTGTCAAAATTTTTATCTGATTTTATACATCCAACTAAAGGTGTTGCATTACTTATATTGTTGTAATGTTCTGCCCATTCCTTTGCATAAGATAAATCAGAAAACATATATATAGCAGGCTCCTTATCCTTTGTTAATGCAATAGGAATACTTTCTCCATTTTTTAAATCATCTTTACTTAAGGCTATATATATTTTATCTAAATCAAAAATATTTTGAAGTATACCTTTATAATAAAGATCAGCTTCCTTAGATCCCTTTTCCATAATGCCTATCTTTTGAATTTTTTCTTCTAAGGTTTTTTCATTTTCTGTATACTTTCTATAATTAGTATAAGGTTTTTTGTATTCACAAATTCCTGTAAAGTAATCTGCCACTTCATTAGATATAACAAAGCTTTCTTTAGTTGGTCTAAATACTACACCTTCAAATTCCTTTGCAAATTTAACAGCTTCTTTGTAAGTCATTTCACCTATACGATATTTTGTACTTGGGAATATAATTCTTAACTCCTCTTTAGTTTTAAATAATGGAAGATACTGCTTATTTGTGTCAGGATTTTTTATAGAAGAAAATTTCATGCTTATACCTTCTTCTATATCTTCCTCTATTTTTTTGCCTGCTTTTATTTCTAAATCTAAGGCATTCTTAGTATAATGAATTTTATCATCTGGCACAATATTTGTAACATTATTAATTTCATCAGCGTAATTCATTGGTACTAAATATGTTTTTTCGCCATTTATATAAAAATCAATCATACCTACTTTTTGATTCATTTGTACAAATACAGTAATATAGTCTATTAAGTCTTTATCTCTTAAGTAGCTTATACATTCTTCTAATTGATTATTCTTAATTAAAGTTTCTAATATATTATTATTTAAAATAATTCTTCTGTTTTCATAATCTCTTCTAAATATAATTTCGCCTTTATCAGATTTTATAACAGGTATTGATTCATCTTTTATTGTTTCTAATATTTCTGTTTCATCAATTGGCTTTTCTTTTTCTAAATTTTCTACTGAATCTTTAGGCTTACTTAAATCTTCCTTTTCTAATTCTTTTTCTAAATTTTCTTTTTTTATTTCCTTATCTACAACGTCTTTTTTTTGTTTTTTTAATTTACTAAATAAACCCATAATCTTCCCCTTACATTTTTTATTTAAACTCTAATTCTGTATATTCTGTATTATCAAACTTATCCATACCAAGTATATGTATTCTATTATAATTTATATTAAGCAACTTTTTATTTTTATTAAGGATTGCCTTATCTGCATCTGCTTTTGGAACTCTAAGCTTAATGGTACTATCTAAATTATTTATTTCCATAAATAATTTTATGTTAAAAACTAAAAAGGAGTTTCCATCATCAAAAGTACATAAGCCAGGACCTATTCTTGATGCAATTGCAAAAATACTATCAAAATCATTTTCCCTTTTTACTTCACCTAAAAGTGGAATTCCACCTTGAAGATAATTTTCATAACGCATAGACCATTTTTCTGCTATGCTTATATCAGAAAAAACATATAATGAAGGTGTTCCAGTTTTATTAGTAATAATAGGTGTTCCAGTTCTTGTTTTTAAATTAATAGATCTTCTGCTTAATGCTACATATATTTTGTCTAAATCAGAAATACTTTGTAAAATTCCCCTAAAATATTGATTAAATTCAGGCTTACTAGGCTTAATTGTATGTAATCTTTTTATTTTATCCTGAATAGTTTTTTCTGATGCAGTACACTTTTTATAATCAGTGCATAATTTTGAATAGTATGAAACTGATGAAAATAATCCAGCTATATTATTTAATATAATAAAATTTTCTTCTGTTGGTCTAAATACTAGCCCTAAAAAATTCTTTGCCTCATCTACTGCTTCTTTATATGTTATTTTACCTATTCTAAATTGCTCAATAGGAAATATAGTTCTAAGTTCCTTTTCACTTTTAAAAAGTGGTAAATATTCTTTGTTTGTTTTTAGTTCCTTCACTGGGCAAAATATCATTTCGTTAATATTTGTAGCTGTTTTACTTAAATCTTTACTTATTATTTTTGCATTTTCAGAATAATGGATATTATTATCAGATAATTCTGTGTCACCATCCCCTTGAAAATGTATTGGAACTAAATATGTATCTTCTGCCTTTAAATTCATATTTACCATAGTTGCTCCATGAAACCTTTCTTCAAATAAAGAAATATAATCTATTGAATTTTTATCTTTAAAATATTTAACTACATCTTCAAATTCATCATTTCTAACTAATGTCTTTACAATATAATTTGATAAAATTATACGTCTATTTTCGTATTCCCTTGCAAAAATAGCAAAACCATTATGATCTTTTATAGCTGGTATTTTATCATTCTTTATTAAATTACATAACTCTTGCTCATCTATTAAATCACTATCTTTTACATTACTACTGTTTTTGCTAAATAGTCCCATAATATCTCCTCCAATAAACCCTATTTTTTTATACCTTTACTTCATTTTACACTTATCATTAAATATTTACAATGTTTAAGGTTAAAACTCATATTTGTCTCCCTTTTGCTTTTTTGTAGCTACCATAAATAAACCAAAGAAAATTAATAAGCTTGCATATTTTATTAAAGATAATTTATCAAAAGTATTATTATTTTTATTATTATCCCTGTCATCTTGAGACTCATTTTTATCATCTTTATTATCACTGTCATCTACTTTTTCAAATACTGCATTAAATACCATGTTGCTATTTATATAATTTACATCACTGTTATTTATAACCATACCTAAAGAACTGTTTTCTACATTCCACCCTTTAAAAACATACCCTTCCTTATCTTTCATATTATAAAATTTTATTTCTTCTGGCTTTGTTACAATTTGTGTATCAAGTACCTTTTGTTCATCTTTAAATATTATACTATAATATTTTTTATCTTCTAATTCATACAATTCTATTTCTTCTGGTTCTTTACTTGAATATTCTAAAATTAATTTATTATTGTGAATGCTTAATTTACATGTATCATTAATATCTTTTACATTCTCTATATCTCCTGTTTCAATATTTATTCTTCTAATTTGATATTTTGTAGCACCATCTTTTTGTCTAGTACAATAATACATATATTTATCATATTGCATAATTGAATATTCACTTGCTATTTTACCAGTAGAGAACTTAACTGAATTGTAGGAAATATTATCTTTTTTAAAATTCAAATGACTATAATTATTACCATAAACGTCAGTAATGTAAAAATAATCATCTTCAAAATTAACCATTTCCCTTAGCTGCACATTATAATTAGCTACTATAAAATTATCATATTTATTGCTTGTACACTTGTTATATAAGTCTAAGTTAGATATATCATCTGCCTGATGTCTTGTATCTGAATTGCTAAAATTAAAAAAGTCATTATCTGTACCATTACTTGTAGTATCTATCCATGTTACATCAAGCTGATAATATTCACCATCTATTTTTACAATATTCCATACATGATTTAAAGTATTGCTATTTATTATATTACAATCTATTCCAACGCTGTTTAATAAAATTTTAACTTCTTCTGAATACCCTTTGCATGTAGCCCTTCCATTAATAAATGCGCCTTTTGCTGTGTAACTTTCATCATATTTATGATTTTCATTTTCAGACTCTAGTGAACCATCTTCCTTCCACTTTACTGCATCATAATCATATTTACAGGTGTCTTTTACATATTTTATAACTGAAAGTTCTTTTTCAAGTTCAGACATATTATCTTTAATATATTTATCCTTAAAATCTTTTACTTTTCTATTTATTTCAATATCCTTTTTTGAATAAGGAAGATTAATCCTATAAATTTTATTCTTATAAGAAACTCTTAAATAACCATTTTCTGATATGGCATCCTCATTAAAACAAACATCCCAGGCAATAGACCTTAAATATTCCTTTTCATTTTCCCCTAATAAATCTGCATCTTTCACATACAAATTAGCATCAAAAGTATCACCATTAATAATGTCATTATACATAATATTTTTCATATCATCTAAAGAATAACCAGTATAAGGCACAATATATTTACTAGCAAGAGCCCTTTTTGAAATAGTTCCATCATTAAGCTTAACAGTAACATATATACTATATATGCCCCCATCTTTTGGCACCCATTTACATGAATTATTTTCTGAAAAATCACTTAACACCTGAACATTTCCATTATGCTCCACACTAAAGCTATATAAGCTATTATTTCCATAATCATAAGTTAAGTTAACTTCTTCATTTATACTTGAGGTATCCTTAGGAGTTATACTCATATTATAAGTAAAATTATCACCAATAACATCTACATTTTTACACTTAGGTAAACATTTAGCAAAATCATCAGTAAAGCATGCAGTAATTTTGTACTTTTGCTTTTTAGGAAAAGTATATGAAATAATTGCCATACCCTTATCATTAATTTTTATTTTATTAATATCTTGTGTAAATCCATCTTCCCCTTCAATTTTTATATTTCCTAAAAGGCCTTGTATTTTATTAGAATTTTCATAATTATACATACTAAAGGATATATTTACAGGCTTTCCCTCCACAATATTACCTAGAGAACTTACATAAATATTTCCCACACTATAATATTTTCTTATTAAATTAGTTTTGCTATCTAAGGCAATGTACTTTCCGCTAGTTATGGAATTAGGTAAATAAATATTATCTAAATGAGCATCATAAAAAGTATAATAATCAATGGTATCTACTCCATCTTTTATAGTGTAATCCTTGTCACCTTTTGCTGCTGGATATCTATAGATACTTCTCATATCTTTGCTATATAATACACCATCCACTGATTTATAATACCCATTATTTTCATCAACATATATATTTTCCAAATTAGTAAGGCCATTAAACATTAAACAATAATAACCTCCTAATTGCCCAATAGTAATAGTTTTTATTTGTTCCTCCTTACCATGAAAAACTTTCCAATCAATAGTTACAACAGTTTTGCCATCAATTTCATCTGGTATTGTAACATCACTACTATCTCCATCATAGCTTGTAATTATAATTCCTGATGAAGCTACACAATATGTAAATTCTCCATTACTATAAACATTGCCAACATCATTATAATCAAATGCTTCTATTGCTTCTACATTATTGCTTATAAAAAAAATACTTAAAAGTATTGTAGTCAAAAATGTTGAAATAAACCTTTTCATTATATGCCCCCTATTTCCTTTTCTATTATTATATACCATTTTAACCATATAACCTAATATTTCAGTAAAAATAAAAAAACGTGTACTATGATTAAGCATAAGCTAATCATTTCATAACACGCTTTTTTACCCTAATTATTTATTTTCCCATTCCTGAATTTTTCTGTAGTTAGCCTTCTCATATTCATTAAGTTCTGAATCTTCACCTTTAAAATTAGGATTTGGATTATACCAGGTTTTGTTATTAAAATATATTACAAAAGGTTCCATTGTAAATACATAACCATGTCTTGCAAATATTTCGTTTCTAGCAAGTGCTAATGTATTTTTGTCTAGGTTAGAAAGCTGACTATCTGTTAAATAGCTCGTATTACTACTATAAAAGATATAATCACTTGTTTTAACATTAATAGTTTGTGAACTTTGATGAACTTCAGAAGCATCTGATAATGCGGCTCCATTTTCATCAGCTATTTTTTGTGGCAATGTACCATCCCAAAATACTTTATACCATCCTGCATCATTAGTACTTTTTGCAAATATTTCATAGATATCATCACCATTAAAATCATCACAACTTGCATCTTTATTGCCCATAATATTTGCTACTAAACACAATTTGCTATCACTTACACCTATTACAGATATACCTTTACAGTATGATGAATTTGTACTTCCTTCATAATACATGTATAATGCCTTTTTATCTTTACCATCTACTTTATCACAAGTATATATCCCTTGAATTTTTCCATCGTAAGATTTGCTAAATGCTTTTGTATCTACTTGCTTATATTTTCCGTCTTTATATGTATATAGATTTACCTTTATTGTAGAATTTGATAAGGATCCTGTATTTTTAACTTCAATAATATCATCAAAGGTTCCTTCGCTTAAATCACCATAATATACATTATCATCTTCAAGTAAAAGATTTTTACTTCCTTTTACTGAATTTCCTGTAATCTTTGCACATGTATTAAGCATAATATCATCATAATTTTTATCTTTTCTAATATCCTCACCTAAATCTACCATTTTTTCAAGTTCAGATAAAGCATCTTCATATTTTGAATCTTTACAAAGATTGCTTATTTTGCCAGATTTAATACTACATGCAAGTTCTTTATAGTCATTCATTGTAATTTTATCTTTTATATTTTGTAATTTTTTTTCTGCAGAATCTGCATCTTTTTCTCCTAATTCTGACAAAGAGTCTTTTAACATTTTTTTAGTATTTTCATTAGGTAAAACTGTAAATGCTTTTTCTGCATATACTTCTTTTGCTTCTATATCTACTGTTTTATTATATTGAGTTGTATAATATGCACAGGAAATATTTTTTCTAAAAATTACTCCTAAAACTATTAATATAACTAAAACAAACAAAAATATAAATACAAGTTTATTTTTTCTCTTCTTAACTTTAACATTATCTTCTATTACAGTAGGTTCGATTTTTTGAGAAATATTATCATCACTTTTATGTGTAACATTTTCTATTTCTTTAGTTTCTTCAGCAGTGGTGTCTTTTGCAGTTTCTTTTAAATTTTCTTCGTTTTTAATTTTATTACCACATTTTCTACAAAATTTTGAATCATCCGGAATCTCTTCGCCACATTTGCTACAATACATAAAATCACATCCTTAATTATTTATCTGCATATTTCAAGCCTGTAAATTTAAAAGAATCTCCTGATTTCTGAACAGTATAAATTGAATTAAATGTTTTAATCTTGCTTGAATGTTCCTTACCATAGTTTATATAATATGATTCATATACATACAGTTCATAAGTATTTTCATTTATTTTCTTTACATCTTGAATAGTATATCCTTCAAGGCTCTCATATATTTCTTGCTTTTTAAAACTATCAATACTTGTTGTGAAATCATTATATAAATCGCTTCCAATAACTACATAATCATTTATATATGATATATTGCCATAGTTAACCATAGATATAAATTTTTTTATAAAGCTATCATAAGTATTTTTAATAATTTCTACATTTGGATCATAAGTATTTAATGATGTGCTATTTTTGGTACTCTTTTCAGTTTTTAATTCTGGAGCAGTATAACTTGTATTGCATTTAATATCATCACCACTACTATTTGTATATTCTAATTCTACAGTTAAATTTTTCCCTGCATTATCACTAGGACTATTATATGTTATTGAATACCTACTATCATCACCTGATTTTTCTACTGCAATATTTTTAGGAAATACTTCTCCTTCTTTTATTGCAATATTATCAGGAACAATTTCATCATCAAAGTTTTTAGCTTCTATAATAATTGATACTGTAGGATAATTGTCAGTACTTACATCTTTTATCTCAATAGATTTTTCAAGCTTTACATTTTCTGATTTTACAGTATAAAAGTATACTCCTACACCTACAGCTCCTAAAATTAATACTATTATAATTGCAACAATTGCAATTATCTTTCCTTTAAGAACTTTATGTTCTTCCTTATAATCTTCCTCATAGTATTCTTCATCTGTTTCCTTAAGTTCTTCTACAGGACTACCACATTTTGTACAAAATTTTGCTTCGTCATTAAGCTCATTACCACATTTATTGCAATACTTCATATTATTACCACCTTTATAATTTACCTATTACATTTATTGTGTTTCCTATTATTTTAATAACATTGCTTGTACCGAACTTAATTAAAAATGGAATCAAAAATACAAACGCAATGTTATTAATTAAAATTGTCCAATATGCTCTATCTTTACTTGTTTCATTAAGTTCTAATATACCACCAAATAATGATATTAATGACATAATTAAACCTAAAACTAAAATCCATAATGTGGCTATAAAGGAAATGTATATTACAATATTGCTTACAATCAATGCAAATACTAATGGAATAAAACTTACTGTTGACATAAAAAATATATTTTTTTGACTTATACTATTTTTTAATATAACGGCATTACAAATTTCAACTATTACAAAAGCTATAAGCATTATTAAAAACATTATAATTATTCCCTCAAAAAAATAATTGTGTAGTGACGTATTTGTAGAAACATATGATTGTATCTTATCTTTAATTTTTGATATTTCATCAGAAATTTCAAAAAAATCTGATGGAGTATATTTTATTCCTAAAGAACTTCCAAGTGTATTTAATAAATTATTTATATAATAGGCTAGGTTATTTATTAAATTCTTAAAAAATGAAACAAAATATAACATATGAAATAAACCATATATAATTGGCATACCAATTACCATTCCTATAGAAACTTTTAGAGTGTCCTCATTTTTCATTAAAGAGTAAATTGACAACGGCTTTTTAATATAATTTGTCACAAATTTTCCAAAGACAGTTTCCTTAAAATTTATTGATTGAATATTATAATTTTCCTTTTTTCTTAGACAATTATTATTAGGTTGCACCTTAGCGCCACAAAAAGCACAAAAAGTATCCTTGTCATTAATCTCGTTTCCACATTTTTGACAAAACATCTTATTTCCTCCTACATTAACATTATCTCAAAAATATAATTTAGTATATCATTACCATATTTAGAAAAGCAAATTAAGATCATATCAAGAAAAAGAGTAATTTACCATGAAAACATTTAATTTTATATATAACTTCTTGTAATCATAATCTTTTATATATACTAAAAAAAATGACTTCAAATAAACAAAGAAGTCATTTTTTACAAAATATTAATATTATTCTCTATCCTTAAGAGCTTCTGCCATTGTTATATTACTTATTCTTCTTATATGAAGTAAATTAATTAGAAGATAACTAACAAATCCCATGAAAGCCATTATTAAATATTCCTTTACACCTACATAAATATCAATATAACCACTTATTTTTGCCATACTAGCAGCAAATATATACCTTAAAATATAATATGATAATGGTAAAGATACTATAATAGAAATAATCACCACAATTGTTGTTGCTCTTAAATATAATTTGTTTATTTCTTTTGAATTATATCCAAATACCTTCATATAAGATATACTCATGGAATTTTTATCTATTACTATTTTAGTTAAAATATACATTAATGAAATAAATATAAGTACTGCTACAACAAGCAAAATTTTTGATGTTTCAGCAAAACTTGAAAGCATCTGATCTCCAAGTTTTGCAAGATCATTTACTGTAATTTTTGTATATACATTATCATTATCAATATCCAATTCTTCATTAGAAAAATATCCATTGAAATAATCTTCATCATTAGAAAGAAGTGTATTTAAACTTTTAATGTTCATAAATACAGATAGACCACTTGCATAATCTATAGTTCCTTCAATTTTCAAATCATATTCCTTATTTGTACTTTTATCTACTAATGTTATATAATCTCCTATTTTCATATTTTTTTTCTTTAAAAGACCTGTTGATACATAAACACCTTTATCTGCAGTAGTTAAATTTATACTTGTTAAATATTTTGAATTTTTTTCAATTCCATAAAGAGAAATATCCATATCTTTTCCTGCACTTTTATTCTCTGTTTCCATAGATTCAATAACATACTTTTCAGCATCTTCATCCTCTAATTCTACTGGATTTTTTAATATATATTGATACTCTGATATGGAAGTATCTTTAATATCATCTATGTATTTTGCAAAGGTTGGATCAATACATAAGCCAAAAAATAAAATAACATTTCCAAGAATTATTCCTACTAAAAGCATTAAGTAATTTGCCTTATTTTGAAGAATAACTCTAATTCTAAATCTATTGAAAAATTTGAAGTTTGGAAGCTTTATGCCTCTTTTACTTTTATTCTTTTTAAGATCTTTCCTTAAAAACCTCAATGGGGTAATTGTCATTTTATACCTAAGCATTATCATATTTATAACAACCATTATTATAATTGGTACAATGGTACTTAAAATCAATGCTTCAGCATTTAAGGCAACACCCTTACAAGGTGCTAAACTATAACTTTTATAATATATATCTTTAAATACATTTGCCATTGCAGTATAGCCTAAAGCATTTCCTACAATTGCTGAAAATATAGAAACATAAAAAGGCATTTTTAAATAATGAAATACAATTTCCCACTTTTTATAACCAAGAGATAAAAGAGTACCTATAATTTTAGATTCTTCATCTATTGTGCTAAGTATAACTATTGCAAAAACAAAAGCCATTATTCCTATTATTACTAAGCAGAAATTTCTAACCATAGGAACATCGGAGCCTAAATCATCATCTACAAATGATATACACTGATTATTTTCCTTTGATAAAAATGATGTAAGCATTACTTTATTTTCTACTAATTTATTTTTTATGTCATTATTAAAATCTATTTTATTATCAATATCCCTGTTATTAAATCTATAACAATAATTGTAAATAACATCTTTTATATCAAATTCATCAAAAGCTTCCTTACTTACTATTCCAACTCCAAAATGACGTGCATCCATAATAAGATTTGAATTTTTTTCAAATAAAGATGTATAATCTGGCAGTGCAATACTACCTGAAACTTTATACTTTTTAGAATCTATTTTTATATAATCTCCTACTTTTATGTTGTTAGATTCTAAAAATAATCTATCTAGTGCAATTTCATTTTTGCCTTTAGGTTCTTCTCCTTCAAAGAATTCTTCTACATTTACATTGTTATTGCTTTTTCTTTCTTTATATATTCTTACTGTGGTATCTTCTAGTTCTTTATCATTTTCATTTTCTATATTCAAAAAGTTATAATAATAATTTTCATATATTTTTATTCCAATATCTTCAACATCAGAAATAGTATCTTGATCCATTTCTAATAAGGATTCAAACTGTCCATCTTCCACAAGATCATTTTCCCTAGAATCAGCTAAAGTGCTTTTTACAGCATCAGTTATGGCAAGCATTCCAGAAAAAAGTAAAATAGTTACAATGAGCATTGCAGATATTGCAATATATCTACCTTTATTACTAAAAAGTTCTCTTTTTAATCTTTTATTAAGTGGATTTTTTTCATTTTACCCCTTCTTTCATTTAATTTTTGCTTACCAATCAAGGTCCTTAGCCTTCATTATATTTTC
Source organism: Clostridiales bacterium (assembly GCA_012519155.1). Lineage (GTDB taxonomy): Bacteria > Bacillota > Clostridia > Clostridiales > Clostridiaceae > Clostridium. The sequence continues at coordinate 8,542 of JAAYQS010000172.1, read as the reverse complement.
ATTAGTGTATTCTTTTAAAATATGGCCATCATGTAATTTCATAACCTTATGAGCCATATTTTTAATTGCATCATTATGAGTAACTATTATTATAGTTGTATTAAATTTTTTATTAACTTTTTCTATAAGTTCAAGAATTTCTTTTGATGTTTTATAATCAAGAGCTCCTGTAGGTTCGTCACAAAGTAAAAGCCCTGGGTTCTTTACAAGTGCTCTTCCAATGGCACATCTTTGTTGCTGTCCACCAGAAAGTTCATTAGGAAATTTATCCTTATGCTCGTAAAGACCTAGGGTTTTTATTAAATCATCAATATCAAGAGGATTTTTACTTAAATATTCGCAAACCTCTATATTTTCTTTAACTGTTAAGTTAGGCACTAAATTGTAAAATTGAAATACAAATCCTAAATTGTTTCTTCTGTAATTTGACAATTCTTTTTCATTCATTTTGCCCATTTTTACATTATCTACTAATATTTCACCTTCATCTATAGTTTCAATACCACCAATAATATTTAAAAGTGTGGATTTTCCAGAACCTGATGGTCCAAGCAGCACTGCAATTTGTCCCTTATCAACACTGCAATTTATACCTTTAAGAACTTCAGTTCTATTTTCTCCTACACCATAATATTTTTTTAATCCTTTAACTTCTAAATACATATTTTACCTCCTTTTTTACATAAATTATATTTATCAATATGTCAATTGATAATTAATATCATTTACCTACATTATATGCTTTATACCTTATGTTGTCAATAAAATTATATTTATAAAAAAAAACTGTCTTAATAAAACTAATTAAGACAAGTTCTCTCATTTAATATTAAATGTATCGTCGTACACCTTAAAACTTATATTTTTTATTCCCTTGTAAAATTTTTAGTACAAAAACTTCCCCTTAAAGCTTTCATACAATTAACAAAAAAAGCGCTTATTTATTACAACTATATAATATCATTATTTATTACAAAAATAAATAGTTTTTATTAATTTTTTGTTAATTACTTCTATTATCTTCTTTCATATTATAAAGCCACTTAAATATTGCAACACCTATTATAATTATGTAGCCAATTACACTAAAAATGTCTGGCATTTCTCCTAAAAATGTAAAGCCTAAAAGAGCAGCAAAAACAACTTGTGTATAGTCAAATACAGATATTTCCTTTGCTGGTGCTTTTGCATAAGCAGCAGTTATACTAAATTGACCACCAGTAGCTGCTATTCCTGCTAAAAGCAAAAATATAATCTGCCTAGGTGCCATATATGTATAATCAAATAATATTTTAGGTAATGTTATAGCACATGAAAATAGTGAAAAAGCAAAAACAATTATAGGTCCCTTTACTCCATTTTTTGAAAGCTTTCTTACATATGCATAGGCAAGTCCAGCTCCAAGGCCGCTAAGAACTCCAATAGCAGCTGGAAAACTATCTAAATTAAAGGAAGGTTTAACTACAAATAATGCTCCAGTAAAAGCTAATATAATAGCTGACCACTCTATTTTATTTGCAACTTCTTTTAAAACAAATATTGAAAAAATTGTTGCAAAAAAAGGTGATAATTTATTTAACATAGAAGCATCAGAAATATTTAAATTATCAATAGCATAAAAGTTGCACATAAGCCCTGCAGTACCACTAAAGGCTCTTATAAAAAGATATTTAAAATTTCCCTTAGGCACCTTAATATCTTCTTTGTTTTTTACCATTCTGCCTATTATAAATAGTGATGAAAATAATGCTACAATATTTCTAAAAAAGCATTTTTGCATAAGTGGTGCTTCCCCTGATAATTTAACAAATAAATTCATTAATGCAAAGAAAAATGCAGCAGATATTATACATATGATACCTTGATTTCTCTTACTTATATTTTTTATCATTTTTAACCCCCATTCATATGAAAATATTATTTGTTATATTCTTTAACAAAATCTTCAAACAAGCTAATAAATTTATCTATATGTTCTTCTTTGTGTTCAGAACATAAAAAAGCAGCTTCAAATTGAGATGGGGCAATATTTATTCCATGAGTTATCATATATTTAAAATAAGCTTTAAATGTATCTTCATTGCATTTTTTTACATCTTCGAAGGTTGTTATTTTTTTATGCATTTCATTTGTAAAGAATATTGTAAACATACCACCAACTCTATTTACTGTAATTGGGAAGCTATACTTATTTGAAATATCCATAAGTCCCTTTTCTAGTCTTCCTCCCATTTTATTAATATGATAATAAATAGACGGATTTTCTTTTAAAATATTTAAAGTAGCAAGTCCTGCTGCCATAACAATAGGATTACCAGACATAGTTCCTGCTTGATAAACTGCACCTTCTGGAGATAAACATTTCATAATTTCCCTTTTGCCTCCATAAGCGCCACAAGGCATGCCTCCTCCTATAATCTTTGCATATGTAATTAAATCAGGTGTAACTCCTGTAATTTCTTGTGCTCCTTTAAAGGCAATTCTAAAACCACACATTACTTCATCAAATATTAAAACTGATTTATTATCATCACAAAGCTTTCTAAGAGTTTTTAAAAATTTATCTTCTGCTTTTATAACTCCCATATTTCCTGCAACAGGTTCTATAATTACAGCTGCTATTTCATCTTTATATTTATTAAAAAGTTCTGTTACCTGCTTTTCATCATTATATATTCCAATTAAAGTATTTTTAATACTATCTTTAGGTACTCCTAAAGACCCTGGTATTCCCTCTGTTAAAACTCCTGAACCAGCTTCTACTAAAAATCCATCAAAATGTCCATGGTAACATCCTGCAAATTTTATTATTTTATCTCTTTTTGTATATCCTCTTGCAAGTTTTATTGCACTCATAGTAGCTTCTGTACCTGAATTTACCATTCTAACCATATCAAAATTCATCATATTTTCACATAAAAATTGTGCCATTTCAAGTTCTAGCTTCGTTGGAGCACCAAAAGCAAGGGCTCTAGAAGCTTCATTTTGTATTGCCTTAACCACTTTTTCATTGCAGTGACCAAGTATAAGAGGTCCCCAAGCTAAAACAAAATCTATATATTCATTTCCATCTTCATCTTTTATTATTGCACCTTTACCTGACTTTATAACAGGAGGTAAAAGGTCCACATTTCTATATGCCCTTACAGGACTATTAACTCCTCCTGGCATGTATTTTCTGCTTTCACTAAATATTTCCTTATTCATAATTCTTTACCTCTTATTATTTATTTTTCATTAGTAATTTAGCTGCATAAATTGCATAATAAGTTATTATAATATCTGCTCCAGCTCTTTTTATAGATGTTAATGATTCCATAACTATTTTTTGTTCATCTATAACTCCAAGTTTTGCACCAGCTTTTATCATGGCATATTCACCACTTACAGAATAAGCAGCTACTGGAACATTTGTAGAATTTTTAACTTCTCTTATTATATCTAAATATGGAAGGGCTGGCTTTACCATGACAATATCAGCACCTTCTTCTATATCCATATAAACTTCCTTTAAGGCTTCCCTTCTATTGGCAGGATCCATTTGATAACTCTTTCTATCACCAAATTTAGGTGCAGAATCTGCTGCTTCTCTAAAAGGTCCGTAAAAGGCAGAACAGAACTTAGCTGAATAGCTCATTATTGGAATATTTGAAAAACCATTTTTATCTAATGCATTTCTAATATATGATACTCTTCCATCCATCATATCTGATGGTGCAATCATGTCTGCCCCAGCCTTTGCATGGGATACAGAAATTTTAGCTAAATACTCTAATGTTTTATCATTGTCTACCTCATGGCCATTTAATATACCACAATGACCATGATCTGTATATTCACACATACAAACATCTGTTATAACGTATAAATCCTTGTTAAGTTCTTTTATTTTTCTAACAGCCCTTTGGACTATTCCATTATCATTATAACTTTCACTTCCACAGAAATCTTTATGTTCTGGAATTCCAAAAAGTAAAACTCCCTTAACATTTGCTTTTGATACTTTATCTATTATTTCATAAAGCCTATCTACAGAATAGTGAAAACATCCTTCAAGAGATGATATTTCTTTTTTTATATTTGTACCTTCCACTACAAAAATAGGATATATAAAATCATTTGGTGAAAGGCTGGTTTCTCTTACTAAATCTCTTATTGTACTATTTGCTCTAAGTCGTCTTGGTCTATTAATCATAAAAAAATCCCCCACTTACTTTATAATATTTGCTGCTTCTTCAATAAAACCATTTTCAGAATGTTTTTTGCAAACAATAGAATGTATATTGTTTTTGGTAAGTTCTTTTTCTGTTACAGGTCCTATAGCTACAGCTTTAATTTTTGATATTTTATCTAATCCAAATATTTTTATCATATTTTTCACAGTACTTGGACTTGTGTAAAATATGTAATCTACATTATCTATTACTTTCTTATCTAAAACACTTCCACATACAGTATCATATATATTTACTCTAGATACATTTATTTTTGCTTCCTTTAATCCCTCTTCTATTGTTTTTTTTGCTTTTTTAGATACTGGTAAAAGAACTTTATCATTTTTTTAATATTTTCTTTTAATTTCTTTAAAAAAGCTTCTGCTGTAAATTCATCAGACACTATATATGGCACAATGGCTCTCTTTAAAAGTGCTTTTTTAGTGGCAGATCCTATTGCACAAAATTTAGCTTTTATATTTCTAATGTCTATATTATTTTTTATAATATAATCAAAAAATATATTAACACCATTTACTGACGTAAATATAATAAAATTATACTCTTCTAAATTATAATTTTGTAGGCTTTCATTTGTATTTTTAATTTTTATACTATTAACTTCTGTTACTTCAGCACCTAAATCTCTAAGGTTATTTTTTAAATTTTCTCCTGCACCCTTTGCTCTTGTAATACATATATTTTTGCCAAAAAGAGGCTTTTTCTCATACCAATTAAAATCATTATTAAACTTAACTACTTCACCAATTACAATAATACATGGAGATTTCAAATTAAGCCTTTTAACCTTATCTTTTATATTTTCTAATGTTCCTATGGCCTTTTTCTGTTTTGATGTTGTACCTTTCATAATTACTGCAACTTTTGTATTTTTATTCATACCATACTTTATAAGATTTGAAACTATAATATCTAAGCTTGAAAGTCCCATCATAAATACAAGAGTTCCTTTATCTTTAGCTAAATTTTCAAAATCTATTAAAGTTCCTTCTTTAGTCATTCCAGTAACAATATGAAAATCTCTTGCAATACCTCTATGAGTAATAGGTATTCCTGCATAATTTAAAACTGATATTGAAGATGTAATTCCAGGAATAACCTCAAAGTCATAAATGTTATTGTCAAGAAGTGCTTGAATTTCTTCACCACCTCTTCCAAATACAAAGGGATCACCACCTTTTATCCTTCCCACTATATGACCTTCATTATGTAATTGTATAATTTTTTTGTTAATATCTTCTTGAGTTTTGTAATGAGCTCCCGGTTCCTTACCACAATAAAAAGTTAAACAATCTTCCTTTAAATAATTTAAAACATTTGAAGCTCCCAATCTGTCATATAAAACTGCAGTACATTTTTTTAATGTTTTTATAGCTTTTAAAGTAAGAAGTTCTTCATCACCAGGTCCTGTTCCTATTAAATAAACCAAAAAATCAGACTCCTTTTATAATTTTATGTGCAAGCATTTTGCCTAAGTTAATGCAATTTTCTTTATTCCCAGTTATGTCTTTTTTTACTATAGTTCCATTTATCATAAAGGTTCCTATTAAATATAAACGATTACCTTCAATTTTTGAATAAATACCAATTAAACTATGACAATCACCTTTAAGTTCTTTCATAAAACTTCTTTCTGCATTTATTTCTATTCTTGTATCAAAGTGATCTAATTTTTTATACATATCTTTATTTAAATTAGATTTTAAACATTCTACTCCAAGGGCTCCCTGTCCTACAGCAGGCAAGAATATTTCAGGATCAAAATATTCTGTTATAATATTTTCCATGTTTAATCTTTTAAGACCAGCTGCTGCAAGAACTATTCCATCTAAATTGTTTTCTTTCATTTTTTGAAGCCTTGTTTGAACATTACCTCTTATAGGTACAATTTTCAAATCTGGTCTTATTTGCTTTAATAAAGCTGACCTTCTAACACTACTAGTTCCTATTTTAGCATTTTTCTTTAAATGAGTGAAATCTTCGTTAGTATTTGATACAAAAACATCTCTTTTATCTTCTCTTTTTAATATTGATATAATTTCAAAATCCTCTAAAATATCATAAGGCACATCTTTCATACTATGAACAGCAATATCTGCCTCTTTATTAAGAAGAGCAAGTTCAACTTCCTTTGTAAAAAGGCCTTTTCCTCCAATTTTTGATAAAGAAGTATCAAGTCTTTTGTCCCCTTCTGTTACTACTAAATATTTTTTATATGTAATATTAAACTTATTTTCAAGCATTTTTCCTACAATATCTGCCTGAACCTGAGCTAAAATGCTTTTTCTTGTTGCAATTGATATTTCCATTTAAATTTGACTCCTTATATTGTCATAAAATAATTTCAAAATAAGATCTGCCTTTTCTTTTTTAAAGAAAAAATAAAAATCCTCATGAAATATAAATTTTAAAGCTTCACTTTTAATATTTTGATGTTTTTTTAAAATTTTTCTAATTTCAGAAGTATATTTTATATAACTATCATATTTTAAAATATTATCCTGAAATTTATTTAAAATAAATAATGCTCCTTTAGGATTTGCACCTTTTGTATTAACTCCAAGAATTATATTATCATAGGTTTTTTGAGCTGAAACTATAGCCATCCCCTCTTTATAATCACTAGAATTTATATATATTTTAGAAAGTTTTTCACAATCCTTTATGATTTTTTGCCTTACATTATAGTCATTTACACAAATAATAATTATATGTTTATTAAGTATAAAATCCTTATTGTAATCTTGAATATTAAATATGAGATTTTTGTTACTATTTATAAATTCTAATATTTTTCTATCTTTTGGTTTATGATTTGCAATCATATATACTTTAAAGCCTTCTTTTAAAAAGTGTCTTGCTTTAATAAAACCGGCTTCTCCTGCTCCTATTATTCCAATGTTTGTTTTATGAGATAATAAAGATATCATTGCATAATTTATTTCTTCTCCTTTTGAAATATCTTTTTTATTATCCTTATACATTCCTCTTCACATCCTTTAAGCTTTTCTTCCTTTAAAATATTAATAGCTCTATTTAAATAATAATCAGATGTGCTTTTTATAAGTTTTTCAACTAATATTTTGTCCCTTTCATAACCTGAAATACTTATAAAATTTTGTCTTTTGTTACAATATGTATCAAATCTTCTCTTGTATACTTCATTTGAATTTTCTTTTATTTTTTTATGTCAGGAGTTATTTCTTTAATTTTCATATAATTATTAAATTCTTCTAAGTATTCTTTTACTATATATTTAAACTTTATCATTCTTTCCTGTCTAAGTTTTTTATTTTTATAATCAAGACTGCTTATTTCATCTATATTATATACTTTTACTCTGTTAAGTTCTAAAACACTTTTATGAATATCTCTAGGAATTGCCATATCAAAACAATATATAAAATCTCCCTTTTCCTTAATATCCCCTTGAAGCACAACAGCATGAGGAGCTTTTGTACATCCTATAATTCCTTGAACATCATTAATAAATTTATTTTTTTCTTTAAAGGTTATTACCTTAACCCTAGAATCATTTATATTATTTGCAGATTTTTTATTTCTTACAACTAAATATATTAAGCTTATATTATTTTGCAAAAGATACTTAACTGCTAATTTACCAATATTTCCATAACCTAAAACCATTATCTTTTTACAATTCATTTTTGAGAATTTTTCTGCAACTATGGATATAGATGATACAGGAATTTCATAAAGTCTTGCTTCATTTTTAAATTTTCTGCTACATGCTATAGATGTTTCAAACATTCTTCCAAGTACTTTTAAAGGTGATTTAATACTTAAAGTATCCTTATATGCATCTCGTATTTGTCCAAGTATCTGATCTTCCCCTAAAATTTTTGAATGAAAACCACAGGCTAATTCAAATAAATGTTTCGAAACCTCCTTATCCTTTTTGAAAAAAATGTAATTTTGTAAGCTTTTATCCCATTTTAAAGTATCAAAAATTATATTTATAATATTTTCTTTGTTAAAATTATCATAATATACATAAATTTCAGTTCTATTACATGTATTAAGTATTATAACCTCATTAAAGAATTTTAATAACTCTTTTATAATTTCTTTTTTTCAGAAACAGTTATAGAAAATTCTTCTCTTATACTTATATCTATATCTTTTTTTAACCCCAAAAGTCCTAAAGTCATTAATATTACCTACTTTATAAAAAATTATATTTATAGTTAAGTTTTTCTTAATTATATTTCCCTATTTATATAAAATCAAGTTAAAAGACTTACATGCAGACCTGAAAGGTAAATTTTTTTATCTGACCATTTTTT
>JAAYQS010000171.1 GCA_012519155.1 Clostridiales bacterium | reverse complement strand
TTCTAAAGAATCAAGTGTATACTCTATAAGTTTTTTCCCATTTAATTCTACCATGGCCTTTGTGTTATCTTTTGTATACTTGCCCAATCTATTTCCCATTCCAGCTGCTAATATAACTGCTTTCATATTAAACACCCCTTTTATTTGGAAGATTCATTTATTATGTCTATAACTTTTTTACATGTCTTCTCCCACTCAAAATTTTCAATCAATCTATCATATGCTTTATTAATAGCCTCATTTCTATATTCTTTATTGTTTACACACTTACTTAATGCTTTTTCTATTGTTTTCTCATTAATATTATCTAATATTATTCCATAACTATCATCTTTTATAAGCTCCTTAGAGCCACCTTTATCAGTTGTGACTATAAAGTTTTTTGTGGCTGCAGCTTCTAAAAGTGATGTAGGAAAACCTTCTGCATATTCAGTTGGCAGGCAATATACATCACTTTCTTTTAAAAGCCTTATAACATTTTCAAATTCAATTTTACCAAGTATATGAATATTACAATTTTTTATTTTCATTATATCGTCAAAAAGCAATCCATCACCAGCTACAAACAAATGGACATTGTTTTGCTTTTTTAATAACAACTTAAATCCATTTATTAATTGAATAATCCCCTTTTCCTTAACAAGTCTTCCTACGAATACTATTAAAATATCATTGCTATTTATATTATATTTATGTCTATAAGAATCCTTTTCAATTTGAATTTTATTAATAAAATCTATATTTATTGAATTATACAATACTCCCTTAGGATTTATATTAAAATGAGCAAGCCATTTATTACATGCTTTAGATACTCCATAAAAATTATTGCAACATCTTTTTATAATAAATGTAATAAAATGCTCATATATATGACCTAAAAAATCAAAAATTGTACTGTTAACTGAAAAATGGCTTGTACCATGTTCTATTACTATTGATTTATACCTATTAAATCTTGAAAATAATGCTCCTACTAAAGAATTAACATAAAACCTTGTGTTTATAATTACAAGATTTGTTTCTTCCTTTTTAATATCCTTTAGAGCATTTCTTAATTTCTTAGAATAAAGTGTAACAGGGAATCTTCCCCCCAAAAGCTTAAAACATGGCACTCTAAAAACTTCAATATTATCTATTTTTTCATAATACTTTAAGTTAAATACATTACAAGTTATTATTTTTACCTTATATCCCTTTTTTGATAATTTATCTGCTAAATTATATGTATATCTTTCAACACCATAAGCACTTGGTAAATATAATGCTGAAAATATAACTACTTTTTTATCCATTATTATTCCTACCCATATTTATATTAATTCTTATTTTTATTATATAATACACTAATGTAATAATAAAAATTAGTGATAAAATAATCATTAGAATAAGATATGTAAAGGAAGATCCCATTATTCCATATTTTGAAATAAGAACATTTGATATAATACTTCCTAAAACTGCTGTTACAATATAACCAATTAATAAGCTTTTTTGTTTTCTCATTACTGTTATAACATAATGAAGTAATGTTGATAATGCACTAAACCCTCCACCAATCATCATAATAACAAGTTCTAATTTATAATGGCTTAAATTTGTATTATATATTAGTGAAAGTACTGGTATTCCTAATATATATGCACCTATAATACAAACACCTGTTAATAATATTATCCATAAAGAAAGAATAAAAATCATAAATAAAAACTTTCTTATATTTAAATTATTAAAATGCTCTGCAAGCTTTGTAAGAACAGGCCTAAATAAAAATATACTAAAAAGATTTATTATAGATACTGGCATAAATAATATATTAAAATAATTTTGAATATCATATGTCATATACCTATCTATTGAAAACTTTGGGATATTAAAAATGTACATAAGAAGAAATGCACCAATAAAAAGAGGAAAGCATTCTTTAAAAAGATTTTTTATTTTATTGATACAGCTTTTACTAAAAGATAATTTTATTTTAGTAAATAATTTTTCACATGTAATAAAATCATACAATATTATCCAAACAATACATGATATATTCATACATATGCACGAATATATCATATTTTTTGTAATAACCATTGAACACAAAAAGACTATTGTTCCTATAACAACTCTAATAGCAAGTGATTTTCCTGATAAGTCAAGTCTATCATTAACTTGAAATTCTCCTTCGAATACATCTGCAAAAGCATCAAGCATTCTGTAAAAGCATAACAAGAAAATCAAAATTCCTTTTTCTTTTGAATAATTAAAACATAAAATATATAAAAATGCGCAAAACAACATAAAACTACATGAAACAACTCTTGAAGATAAATAGTCTTTAAATGCATATTTTTTGTTTATATCAGTTGATTGATATGGTCTAACTTCATAATTTCCAATACTTAAAAATAACTGAGATGTGGAAAAAGCAAATGCAAATAATCCACCTTCAAAGTCTCCTTTAATTCTTGTTACTATTATTAATAGTATCATTGAAGAAGCTGCATTTAACAAGCTTCCCATCATATTCCATACAAAAGCTTTTTTGCTAGTATTTATATTATAGTTTTTTGTACTTTTAAAAACCTTTTCCTTCATTTTATTCTCCAAAATCTAATACATAAGGACAATGATTAATTCTTTTATCTTTAGGTGGAATTTTCATATAATCACCATACATTCCTGTTAACAGCTCATGATTTTTGTTTGGAACATTTACCTCTAAATTTTCAAATTTTATTTGTTTAAGTGGAAATATATCTTTTCTTCTTATCATATCATTAATAGGTGCAAAATCTTCAAAACATGTTACATATTCAGTAGAAATATTATTGTACTTCTTAGATACTTTTAAAAGTTTCTTGTATATAAATGGTGCTGATATATTAAAAATAACAAGAATATAATGAGCTATTACACATATAATTTTTGCAATTTCTCCCCTTATTCCTTTTATAGGAATAATAGGATGTGCTGTCCCCCTTAAAAATAGAAGTCTTCCTAAAAACCATGCTTTTTTTGCCTGCACATTCTTTTTAAATTTTTCATCAGCTATATTATCAAATGCAAAAATATCTATGTTTATACCCATATTACATTTAAGATCCTTTGATGTTTCAGGAATAAAACTTGTATTTTTCTTCTCAAAATGAGTAACTGAACAGGCATATTCTTTATTTGTTAAGGGAGTTAATATTTCATATTTATTACTTAGCTGAGTCTTTGCAATTTCTAAAAACTTGTTATAATCTTCTCTAAGCATACCAACATCAACATCATCATCCCAAGGAATAAACCCCTTATGCCTAACTGCACCAAGGGCTGTTCCAAATACGAGAAAATAATCCAAATTATTTTTTTCACATATATCTATAAAATCACTCAAAATCTCTAGCTGGACATTTTGTAATTTTTTTAATACATCCTTATCATATTGTTTATACAATGTACTACTCCTTATTTTCTATTTAATAATATTTACAAATAAATTAAGCACAGTAATAAATTGAAGTATACATACCCCATACATAATCTGCCTATTAATATTTTTCTTTAACACTATTGTATTATTTCTAAATAAAAATACTAAAAGCGGTAAAATTTCTACATAATATCTTCCTTGAAGTCCAAAAATAACATTTTGTGTATTCGGAGTCCAAGTAAATGCAACAACCATAAATACGAAAAATATTGTTATTGATATAGTTAAAAATATTAATTTATTTTTAAAATTAAAATACTTTTCTTCCCCATCAACTTTAAGTGCTGAAATAATTGTAATTATTATATAACATATTATAATTACTACAGGTACTTCAATAGGCCTAACTGTAGACCATGAAAGATATTGTCCAAAGGTTGACATAAAAAGAAAATCTCCACTTTCTCTAATTGTATTAAATGCTATTTTAGTAAAATTTAAAGGTGATTCAATTATATTTTTATAAGTATATCCTGAAACACTTGAAAAATTTTGAAGATTATCATTTGATGTTACTGTTACTGCCTTTGTAACCTTAACAAAATTAAAAATTAAAAGCATTGAAACAGCACATAAAATAATACCTGCTATTGTTTTATAATAATTTTTTTTATTTTTAAATTTACTTTTAGGTATAATAAGACATGCAAAACAAATAAAAATGAATATGCCAGCTTTGCATGTTGAAAGAATTCCTCCTGACAATGCTAAAACAAGTATATCAGTTTTTTTTATTTTATCCTTTGTAAAAGCTATATATATGCAATAACTAATAAATAAAAATGAAATACCATAAACAATTGAATCATAAGAACAGGACATTCCTTGATGCAAGGTCATTGGAAGCATTGCTATTGTATACATTGTTATTTTCCCAAAGGGGATTTTTTTATAGCTAAATAGATTAATCCTATAAAAAACATAAAATTAAATAGTCGTGCCATATACACTAAAGGAATATATCCCACATTCATAACTCTTGCAATAGTTATACCTAAAGAAGCAGGTATATATTGCCACAAGTTTCCTATGTGATCCCCAGGCACCTCACAAAGTTCTTTATCTTCTTCTGATACTTTATCAAAGAAATTATCAATAATAGCTTTATAAGTACTTTCTGAAGGTATTGTATCTAAACCATATTCTCTTATATCACATTTCCTTTTAAGCATATTTCCATTTTCAGTTTGATATCCATTGCCTAAAATAACGTTAGAATATCTATATGCTGTAGTTATATGACCTTCTTCATCAGAAACACTGTAAGGCGTCATAATAATCATATATATAAAACCAATAATTAACGAGCTTATTAAAAATATATTTTTAATATTACACTTTTTTATAAAAATCAAATAATACAGAAAAATTATGAATATACTAATAATTGCACATATGACCATATATATAGTATTTATAAAATGGCTTCCTTTAGACACAACCTTAAACCACAAATCACTATTATGTTCTGAATAATTAACAAATAAGTTTCCATCATTATATGTTTTTTCCTTAGAAACATATACACAAGGAGCAGTATCAGGATCTTCACTATCAGATGTAATTTCCAAAGTGTACTCTTTTTTTGTTCTTGAATATTTATTATATACTCCAGGATTCAAAACATTATAATTACTATTATTCATTAATAAAGGTAATGAATCACCATCATACTCAAATTTAGTATTTTCATCAAATTTAATTTTCCATTCGCTAACTAATATTTTTGAATCTTTATCATAAAGCTTTACTATTAAATTTCCTCTTGTTTTTTTACTATTTGATTTAATTCCAAGCTTTATTCCAGATATATTATCTTTTATTGAAAAACTCTGTTTAACAATTACATTATTTGTTATTACCTGTTCATCATAAC
>JAAYQS010000020.1 GCA_012519155.1 Clostridiales bacterium | reverse complement strand
AAGCAAATATATACTCCCCCAATACAATTTATTTGATTGTGATATTTCACTTATAAAATTTAAAAATACAAATAAACAAAGAATAATATATAAAATTTCTAAAAAGAATATTAACTACTGTTTAAAAAAAGTTTATTATGATGAAAGTAACCTTTTATATATTTATTCTGCTCTTGAATGGCTATATAGGTATAATATAAGTGTGCCAAGACTTATGCCTACTATTTCTTGTAATAGATTTTCAAAGGCTTTTGATAAATTTTTTATATTAACCCCATGGATTAATGGTGACAAATGTAATTTTGATAATGTACTACATTTATTTAATTCTATAGAAACTCTTGCTTATATTCATAAAACCTCAAAAGATTTCACTCCAATTAAAGGAAGTTTTCCAAGAAAAGGGCTAAGCAATTTATACATACAAACCTTAAAACACTTTGAAGATTTAAATAGAATTTCATCTTTAGCTATAAACTTAAATGATTCTTTTTCAAATTATTTTATTAAAAATTTTGAAGCAAATAATTTCCTTGCTGAAAAATCCTTAGAAGTCTCTGCAAAAATTTCTTATGAGAACTTATCTAAATCCTTAACTCATGGAGATTATGTTAATAAAAACATTATTATTTCTAACACCAAAACATCAGTTATCGATTTTGACAAATGTAAATATGACTTTATATCTCATGATATATCATACTTTTTACGTAGGCTTTTAAAGCGTAATAGTACAAAATGGGACTTTAAATTATTTATATCATTACTTAAAAAATACAATAATATTTATACACTTAATGAAGATGATATAAAATATATAGTTTCATATGTTTCTTTCCCTCAAAAATATTTTAAACTTTCTAAATCATATTATTCTGATAAAAACTTTTATGGAAACAAAAATCTAAAAGATAAAAGACTAAATTCTTCTATAGATAGATGTGAAATAGAAAAGATATTCAAAAAAAGCTTACAAGCATTACCATACCAAATTAACTTTGTAAACAATGCTATAAACTACTTTAAAAATACAAAATGGAAATTATAAAAAGATTTGCAGTAAAAAACAAAAAGGAGTATTGAAAAATAATTAAAAACTTAATATTTTTCAATACAACCTTCTTAAATATTATCTCTTATTCTTAACTTGGGCTTGTGCTGCAGCAAGTCTTGCAAGAGGCACTCTAAATGGTGAGCATGATACATAATCAAGTCCAACATTATGGCAGAATTCAATAGATGAAGGATCTCCTCCATGTTCACCACATATTCCAAGATGAATATCTGGTCTTACACTTCTAGATTTTTCTGCTGCCATCTTAATTAAAGAACCAACTCCAACTTGATCAAGTTTTGCAAATGGATCTTGTTCATATATTTTCTTATCATAATATGCTCCAAGGAATTTAGCTGCATCATCTCTTGAGAATCCAAATGTCATTTGAGTTAAATCATTTGTACCAAATGAGAAGAATTCAGCTTCCTTTGCAAGCTTATCTGCAGTAAGAGCAGCTCTTGGAATTTCTATCATTGTTCCAACTTTATATTTAAAGTTTACGTTGTTTTCTTTCATTACTTCTTCTGCTGTTTTAACAACTATATCTTTAACATATTTTAATTCCTTAACTTCTCCTACTAAAGGTATCATTATTTCTGGAATAATATCATATCCCTTTTCTTTTCTTACTTCTATTGCTGCTTCAATAACAGCTCTTGTTTGCATTTCTGCAATTTCTGGATATGAAACTGCAAGTCTGCATCCTCTGTGTCCCATCATAGGATTAAATTCATGAAGTTCATCTACAGTTGCTTTAAGTTCTTCATAACTTAAATCCATTTCTTTTGCAAGAGATTTTATATCTTCTTCTGAATGTGGCAAAAATTCATGTAATGGTGGATCTAAGAATCTTATAGTGGCTGGTTTTCCTTCTAAAGCTTCATACATCTCAATAAAATCTTTCTTTTGCATTGGTAAGATTTTAGCTAATGCTTTTCTTCTTTGATCTACATCCTTTGCTACTATCATTTCTCTAACAGCCATTATTCTATCATCTGCAAAAAACATATGCTCTGTTCTACAAAGTCCAATACCTTCTGCTCCAAATTCAACTGCTTGCTTAGTATCTCTTGGATTATCAGCATTTGTTCTTACTTCTAACACTCTAACTTCATCAGCCCATGTCATAAATTCAGCAAAATATCCAGTAATTTCTGGAGTTACAGTTTTAACTGCTTCTGCATAAACATTACCTGTTGCACCATCAATTGAAATATAATCATTTACTCCATATTCCTTACCATCTATTATTACTTTCTTAGCATCCTCATTAACCTTAAGTGCACCACAACCTGCTACACAGCAAGTACCCATACCTCTAGCCACAACAGCTGCATGAGATGTCATTCCACCTCTAACTGTTAATATACCTTCAGCAGCAATCATTCCTTCTATATCTTCTGGTGAAGTTTCTAATCTTACAAGAACAACTTTTTCTCCATTTTTTGCTCTTTCCTTAGCTTCATCAGCTGTAAATGCTATTTTACCACATGCAGCTCCAGGTGATGCAGGAAGTCCTTTTGCTACAGCTTTAGCTTTCTTTAAATCATCAGATAAAAATGCTGGATGAAGAAGAGAATCTAATTGCTTTGGATCAACTTTTAATAAAGCTTCTTCCTTTGTAATCATTCCTGATTTAACTAGATCAACTGCTATTTTAAGTGCTGCTTGGGCTGTTCTCTTACCATTTCTAGTTTGTAAAAAGAATAATTTGCCTTCTTCTATTGTTATTTCCATATCTTGCATGTCTTTGTAATGTGTTTCTAATTTGTTTATTATCCCTACTAATTGTTCATATATCTTAGGATTTTGTTCTTTTAATTTTCCTATTGGTTGTGGAGTTCTTATACCTGCAACAACGTCTTCACCTTGTGCATTCATTAAATATTCACCGTATATTCTATTTTCACCAGTAGCAGGGTTTCTTGAGAAAATAACACCTGTTCCTGATGTCTCTCCTTTATTACCAAATACCATTTGTTGTACATTTACTGCTGTACCCCATTCACCTGGTATATCATTTAATCTTCTATATACTATAGCTCTTGGATTATTCCATGATCTAAATACAGCTGTAATTGACTCAATTAATTGAACTTTTGGATCTTGAGGAAAATCTTCACCCTTTTCTTTCTTGTATATTTTCTTAAAATCATTTACTATTCCTTTTAAATCTTCAAAAGTTAAATCTGTATCAAACTTATATCCTTTTGAATCTTTAATTTCATCTAGTCTATCCTCAAATAATCTTTTATCAATACCCATAACTACATCAGAGAACATTTGTATAAATCTTCTATATGAATCATATGCAAATCTTGGGTTATTAGTTTTTTGGGCTACAACTTCTACTGCTTGGTCATTTAAGCCAAGATTTAATATTGTATCCATCATACCTGGCATTGAAGCTCTTGCTCCTGATCTTACTGATACAAGTAATGGATCATCTAAACTTCCAAATTTTTTACCAGTTAAATCTTCAAGTGTTTTTACATTCTTTTGAATTTCTTCTAAGATTTCAGGGGCAATTTTTTCACCATCTTCATAATACTTATTGCAAGCTTCTGTAGTTACAGTAAAACCATGTGGAACTGGAATTCCTAGTGTAGTCATTTCTGCTAAATTTGCTCCTTTTCCTCCTAAAAGCTCTCTCATGTTAGCATTTCCTTCACTAAAAAGGTAAACATATTTTTTTCCCATCTCAATACTCCTCCGTCTATTATTTTATATTTTATTATATTTATACTAAAAGAATCCTATACTAAATACAGCACTCTTAAGTAACCACCCAAATAGACAAGTATCAAAAATTTTTTAATCTTCTCCAAGTTTTACAAAAAGCTTAGTAATATTAGTTTTTGATATCTTACCTATTATTTTGTATAACTCTTTATTGTCATCACTTTTAACTTTTTCTACAATCGGTATACTATCAATTTCATGGACAATAATTTTTTTTGCTAAGTCATAAACATTATCATCAAGACTTCCACATATTATATTAGGCATTCTAGTCATAATAACTCCAACAGGTACTTTATGAATATCAGTACCACCTATTGATATTTTTAAAAAATCTTTTCTTGAAACTGCCCCTACTAAAAATCCCTTATTCTCCACAAAAACTGTTCCAACATCATTCAAAAACAAGTATACGATTGCATCATATACCATAGTTCCTTCATTAACCATTGCAGGCTTTGACATTATTTCTTTTACCTTTATTTGAGAAATACTACTTAGCATCCCTTTATTTTTATGCTTAGTAGAATATACATATCCAACTTTAGGTTTTGCATCTAAAATACCAAGCATTGTAAGAATTGCCAAATCTGCCCTAAGTGCTGCTCTTGTAACTCCTAAAATAGAAGCAAGAGCACTACTAGTTATTGGTCCCTTTTCTTTAACTAATTTTATTATTTGTTCTTGTCTTTGAGACAAATTCATGTAACTCCCTCTTTCTTAGTCTTGAGAACTTAAAAGCATTAATTTACATTACATTATAATTATACCATGTAAAATAAATTTGACTATGGTTAATTTAAATAATAAATCTCTTTAAATCCCCTGTTTTCCTTGTTTTTCTTCCTATTTTAACATTTTTGTTAACATTTTTATTAAAAAAAGTGGCCGCAGCCACTTTCTTTAAACTTCATTACTATCTTCACTGTTATCTGCATCTATTTTGGTTTCTTGCTCATTGCCATTTTCATCAAAATTTACTTTGTAGCTATAAATAGTTTCATCTCCTGTATATACATGAGTTTTTTCTTGATCCTTCTTAGATACTTTATCAATTTCAGCTTTAATTTGTTCACTTATATTAATTGCTTTTTCCTTAATATCTTTTGCTGCATCACTTACATATTTATTAACTACCTTAACTGTACCGTCTTTCATTGTAATTTCTATAGTAACTTTTGTAGCCACAGCTGCTATAACACCAAATGCAAATATTGCAGGAACAACAATACTTATTACTGCCGCAGCAATTCCAGCATTTACTGGTACATCTACAATAACATTATCATCCTTCTTTACCTTTATTCTTGTTACATTACCCTTATTAATAACATCCTTAAGCCATGCTTTAAATTCTTCAACTGTTTCATTTTTTTGTCCTTCATTATCTAAATCTTCTTGCTTTTTCTTTTTATCTTCTAAGTATATTATAGCAGCTAAAACATCTCCACTACATCTTTCTAAAGCTTCCTTTGCTTCCTTATATGATACATAAGTTCTCTCAACTACTTGATCAATTTTTTCTAATGAAATTTCCATAAATCATCACTCCCTTAAATAATTAAACATCTCTAAACTTTTTGGTTTTTTAGCATAATTAGAAGAAATAATAAAGTTAGTCACTTTAGCAATTTCCTTTTTTATGTCTTCCGATAAATTTAATTTATATATTTTATCTGATGAAGTATTTGTTAAAAATCGTATAGCATTATATGCTCCTTTTGATATAAAAATACCATGCTCACGCTTACAATTTTCACATACACCACCATAATAAGCTAAACTAATATAATTGGTTACAGTAATTTTCTTTTTACATATAGCACATGAATCTAAATTAATCCCATAACCTGTTTCTTTTAATAATTTAAGTTCAAATGCTCTTATTAAAAGTTCATAATCTAAAGCATCTGTATCTAAAAGATAAAGGCATGTAATAAATTCTTTAAAAAGCTTATAATTTACTTCTCCATCTAAAAGAGCAATATCTATAAGTTCTGCAATATATGAAGAATATATAAGCTTATCTAAATTATTCATTAAATCTTGGAATGATTTTATTATTTTACCTTCCTGAAGATTAGCAAGTCCTCTACCTTTAAAAAATACGAAATCACAATAGCATAAATTCAATGTGACCCCAAATAATTTACTTTTGCTTTTTTTAGCTCCTTTAGCTATTGAAGATACCTTACCATATTTGTCGGTAAAAATCCATAAAAGTTTATCATTTTCTTTATAATCTTGAGTTTTTATTACAACACCTTTACATTTGTATAAAGACAATTAACCATCTCCTAAATAACAAGCATATTATTATTTAACTTTTTTATATCCAAGTTCCTTTAAAAGATTTTGATTATCTCTCCAATCTTTCCTTACTTTAACCCAAATCTTAACATTTACCTTTGCATGTAGAAATTTTTCAATTTCATATCTTGCAGTTTCACCAATCTTTTTTAGGCATTGACCATTTTTACCTATTATTATACCTTTATGAGAATCCTTTTCACATATTAAGTCTACCTCTATATGATATTTTCCATTTGGCTTTTTTTTCATTTGAATTATGTCTACTGCAATACCATGAGGCACTTCATCTCTTAGTGTTCTTAAGGCCTTTTCTCTTACTATTTCTGAAACTACAAATCTTTCTTGAACATCAGTAATCATATCATCTGGATAATACTTAGGTCCCTCATGTAAATACTTAACCATAAGTTCTAACAATGTATCAACATTTTTGCCTTTAAGAGCTGATATAGGTATAACCTCGTCAAACTTGTATTCATTAGAATACATAACAAGAGATTCAGCCACTCTATTTTGCGTATTTTCATCAACCTTATTTAATACTAAAAAAACTGGACACTGAGCATCCTTTAATGCTTCTAATATAAATTTATCCCCACGCCCTATTTCAGTATCTGGGTTTGTTAAAAATAGAACCAAATCAACATCTTTCAATGAATCCTTAGCTGAATTAACCATATATTCGCCAAGCTTATGCTTTGGTTTATGTATTCCTGGTGTATCTACAAAAACAATTTGATAATCATCTGTTGTTAATATTGTTTGTATATTGTTTCTTGTTGTTTGAGGTTTATTTGAAACAATAGATAATTTTTCTCCCATTATCTTATTCATAAGAGTTGACTTTCCAACATTAGGTCTTCCTACTATAGTTACAAATCCTGATTTAAACATTGTACCTCCTAAAATCCTAAATCCTTTTTAGAAAAAGATCCAGGTAATAAATCTTTCATTTTTATTTCTATTACTTCTTTTTCACTTTTTGCTATGTATATTATCATATCATCGTTTTCAGCAAATTCAAGCATTACTTGCCTACACATACCACATGGATATGTAAATTCTTTTGTACTTCCAATAAGCGCCAATGCTTTAAGCTTCCTATTTCCTTTTGATACGCCATTAAAAATAGCTGTTCTTTCTGCACAATTTGTAGCACCATATGATGCATTTTCTATGTTACACCCTGTATAGATTACATTATCTTCAAAAAGTGCAGCAGCACCAACACTAAATTTAGAATAAGGACAATATGAATTTTCTTTAGCCTTAATAGCTTCTTTTACTAATTTTTCTTTCATTTTAATCATCCTTTTTTATAGTATATCTATTTATATTAATTAATTCAAATTTTAAATATAGAAAAAATAAGCATAGTAACAAGCACTCCAAAAATAGCACCAACAATAACTTCCCATATAGAATGAACCTTTGAATCCACTCTACTTTGAGCTGTAATAAGTGCCATTACAAAACTTAAAACAATACATGTTTGAGATTCTGTCAAAAAAGATATTGCTGTTGCTATGGCAAAGGATATTGCACTATGACCACTTGGCATACCTCCCTTAAGGGGAGTTCCTTCACCAAAAAATGCTTTTATAATAACTGTTAAAAAACAAACTACAACAATTGCTATTAAAATAGCATAGGGTTCTGAATTTTTAGCTCTATGTATTAATGCATATGATATTGTAGAAAGTTTATCCCAAAAAATTATATAACCACATATTACGGCACCTACTGCTGTAATAAACACACCACCAGCTGCAGCATTTTTTGCGACCTTTGCAAGAGGATGATAATAATTTGTTGTCATATCAATAGCTGCTTCTATAGCTGTATTTATAAGTTCTGCTGCAATTACCATAGTAACACATATACCAACTATTAAAACTTCTATTTTTGATATATCAAAAAAGAAACAAGCTATTAATACAAGAACAGCTACAGTTAAATGTATCTTCATATTCCGTTCTGTTCTTGCAGTTTCTATAATTCCCTTTATAGCATTATTAAAACTATCTAACAAATTTGGACACTTCATAATTTAACCCCTTTTAATATCTAATAAATTTAATATTTCTTCTTCTCTCCTTCTCATAATCACTTTATCTTCTTCTTCCATATGGTCATATCCTAAAAGATGCAAAACTGAATGTACAACCAAATATGAAACCTCTCTTTCAAAAGAATGATTATATTCCTTACTTTGCTCTAAAGCTTTTTCTAAAGATAATACAATATCACCTAATACTAGTTTATCTTCATCTAAGAATGTTTTGTCAAAAACAAAATCCTTGTAATATTCTTTAAACACCATTTTATTTTCATAATCAAGCATAGGAAATGATAATACATCTGTTTCTCTATTAATATTTCTATTTTCCTTATTTATTTGTTTTATTTCTTCATTATCTACAAACAAAACAGATATTTCATAAGGAACCTTAACTTCTTCTTCCTTAAGGGCAAAATCTATAACTTTTTTTAATTTTTCTATTTGTTCCTCATTAATTTCTATTTTATTTTGGTTATTTTCAACATAAATCATTTAATCTCTCCATTTATAATTTAGTCTTATCTGTAGGATACTCAATTCTTTGATGATATATACCTGTTAATCCCTTTAAAAAGCATTTTCTTATTTTACTTAAATCCTTTAAAGTAAGATCACAATTTTCAAGTTGTCCTGTTTGAAGTTTATCTTCTATAATATCATATACCATTTTTTCAATCTTTTCCTTTGTAGGATCATTTATAGATCTTACTGCTGCTTCAGTTGAATCTGCAAGCATAAGAATTCCAGCTTCCTTTGTACTAGGAATTGGTCCTGGATAACTAAAATCCTCTTCTTTAACCTCATCTGGATTCTCTGAATTATTTTTAACAGTATAATAAAAATACTTTACAAGAGTAGTTCCATGATGTTGTGCAATTAAATCCTGTATTATTTTAGGAAGATTATATTCCTTTGCAAGCTCTACTCCATCTTTAACATGAGCTGTGATAATTAACGTACTAAGTGTAGCATTTATTTTATCATGTGGATTTTCCTTTCCTAGCTGATTTTCTTTAAAAAAGTACGGTCTTGTAATCTTTCCAATATCATGATAATATGCACCAACTCTTGCTACTACAGAATTAGCACCAACTTCATCAGCTGCTAGTTCTGCAAGGTTTGCAACCATCATGCTATGATGATATGTCCCAGGAGCTTCCATTAAAAGTCTCTTTAATAGTGGACTATTAGGATTACTTAATTCTAATAATTTTAATGTAGTTACTATATCAAAAGTTGCTTCAAATACTGGTAAAAAGCCTATAGCAAGTACTCCTGATAAAAATGTTCCAATTATTACAAATAATGAATTTAATAATATTTCACTTAGGTTATTTGACAAAATATATCCTATTGAGAAATTTAATATGGTAACAATAATTGCTATGTAAATAGTAGCATATAATATATCATTTCTTTGCTGCAATTTTTTTATTATAGTAGATCCTAAAATCACATTAGCTATTGCAAGAAGTATAACCTGCGGATCAAATCCTACTAAAGCTGCTATAACTATTACATTAACTGCATTCATAACAAGAGATATTTTAGAATTAACAAGAAGCGTAATAAGTATTGGTGCACAAGCAAAAGGAATTAAATATTCACTAGCAAATCCAACAAATCTTGCTAACACTAGAGATGTTGTTGATATTAAATTTATAAGAAATACCTTTTTAAAATTTTTATTTATATTAGGATGATTTTTATAAATATAATAATTTTGAATAAATAATACCGCCAAATAGAATACAGCTACTATTAAATATAAAATATCAAAGCCGCTACTGTCTTCCTTAAGGATACCCAGTTCCTTTAATTGGTTTATTTGAGATTCTGTAACTGGTTCTCCCTCCTTAACAATAATTTGATTTTTTTTGATAACTACTTTTTCAACACTTTTTTCTACTTCTTGAATTTTTTCATTAGTTTTCTCTTTGTCAAAGAAGAAATTTGGTTTTATTTCATTTGAAATTATATTTTTAATAGTAGAATTAATATCACCACTATATCCAAGTTCATCAACTTTTGAATTTGCATAGTTCTTTGCTTTTTCTAAGCTTTCACTATTTCCATCTTCAATATTCATTTCATAAACATTATCAATAATATCTAAAATCTTTTTTTGAATAATTTTAAGAGCATCCTGTTGTGTAGTTAAAAGTAAATTTAAATCACTATATTCTAATGATACATTATATTGTTCTTGTAATTTTTTTATTTTAGATGCCTCATCTGAAGATTCTATAGCTACACTGCTAATATTTTTAAAAAGTTCATTAATGTCATCTTCTGCTTGTATTTTTACTTCACCCTTTTGCGTATACTGCTTATCAACCTTGTCTATTGCCTCTTGAAGCTTTTTTTGTGAAGCAGCTTCATCTATAAACTCTTTTGAAGCCTTAACATCACTTTTAGCAATTTCACCTACAGACAAATCATATTTCTGTGGAGCAACTGCAGTTATCAAAAGTATATAACCTATAAAAAAAGTAATTATATATAAAATACACTTTTTTACAAAGTTTTTATGGTCCTTTATTTCAAATGACTTTTTTCTCATTTTATCATTTCACCTTCTCTAGTTTACGTAAAAAATCAATTTTTAAGAGCTATATCTTGCTCAACTTTAAACATTACCTTTACATTTATTTTACCATTTTCTATATCCTCTGCATAGGAAGAATAATCTACTATTTGAGCATCACTTGATAATGTAGCATTTAATGAATCCTTTAGCTTTTCTATACAAAAATTAACAGCTTGTTCTTTATTAATATCAACTATTTCTTCTTGCATTTCTGTATATTTAACTTTATTTATCAAAAAATTATTCTCTTCTATTTTATCATAGTTTTTATAGTTATTCTTGAATTTTTTTAAGTAAATCTTCATTCCAAAAGCATTTATATAAATATCTTCAGCAGTTTTACCTGTTTTCTTCATTTCCTTTCCTTTTATCTGCATTTCCATTGATTTTTCATAAAATGTATTAGCAATTACTACTCCTTCTGCCATTTCCTCATATTCAAGACCTTCCTTGCCATCTTGAGCTTTTATAAGTACATCTCCTTCTTTTACCATATCTCCTGGTTTTACAACTGCAGTGCCAGATTTAACATAAATTTTTTTCACTTCTC
This sequence comes from Clostridiales bacterium, assembly GCA_012519155.1. Lineage (GTDB taxonomy): Bacteria > Bacillota > Clostridia > Clostridiales > Clostridiaceae > Clostridium. The sequence continues at coordinate 387 of JAAYQS010000020.1, read as the reverse complement.
CATCCATTTTTGAAATACAATCATTAATAGTATTTTCTTCCAAATCCGGTGGATTAACCTTTTCAATAACCTTTACCTTTAAAGATACCCCCTCAATTCTTACCCTCACCCAAAGAATTCTATCATCTATGCTTTCAAGTTCTTTTTCAATAATAGTGTCTTGAATTTTATTTTTGCTTATACCTGGTTTTATTTTCATTAAAAAAGCTCTTTTCTAATTTCAAAAGGAGCAATATTTTCACCAGTTTCTATATCAACAGACCATATATAATTAGATAAACAATATATAATTACAAAAAAATAACTACACCAATAAATAAAGTAATTTTTTTCTTTGAATTATTTATATAATATTTAATTCCTTCTTCCTTTATAATTTGATATTTT
>JAAYQS010000170.1 GCA_012519155.1 Clostridiales bacterium | reverse complement strand
TAATTGATGGTGAAAGTTATAGAATGAAACAACGACAAGAAAAATTAAATGGATTATAAAAAAATAATCTTGAATTAATTATACCCAAAGGTGGGGAATTTTCTTTCCCTTTTTCGGGGAATTTATAGGTTCTTCCGTAAAAATCCGTGTTCATATATTTTAAATGTACATTTATCAATGCTTTTACAAATATTATTTCCGTTAATACGAATATTTGCGGAAGAGCCAATTTATATTGACACCAACAATTTGCTCAAATATAAAAGCCAACAGTTAAAATAAAGAAATTCCTAATTTAATTATCTTGATAAGGAGGAGTGTTAAATGCTAAAAAACACCTATAATAATTGGATTTTAACTAATTGTTTAATTAAAAAATCAGCTGAATTTGAAAAATCGAGAATAGATTCGCTTTTCGAAGAATCTGATACTTCAGTAGACCGTTTTATAAAAATGTATGAATTTAATCAAAAATTAGAAGCTGGGACAGCTACACCAAAAGATTTACAGCCTTATGTAAAAGATACGAAGAATTTCTATATTTCAAGTTATGTATGCCCCTACTGCAAGCAACATATGTATAAAACAGTTTTCCCAACAGGGTTTGAATACCTAATAGTTACAGAACAAAGAGAATTCAGAATAAAAAGAATATTTTCATGTGATACCTGTAAAACATTTTTTGCACCTCTACCTGGATTAAAGCTTGCATCTGGAACTGTTTTAATTAATAAATTAGAATCAACATCTTATAGTAGACTATTAAAAGAAATAGATAAAATATCTACAACTGATGGCAGATTAGATTTATAAAAATCTAATAAACTAAAAAAAGAAGGTGCTATAATGTTCATAATAAAAGATTCCAACAACATAAAATACGAAAAACGTTTTTCAGATTATATAAAAAATTTTGATTTAGATGATTTAATGTATATTATAAATGAAACATATAAAGAAATTAAAGGTTTTTCAAACTTAATACCGGATAAAGGTGTAAATGGTAGCATAGAATTTGCATCAACCTTACTGCTATGGAAATACGCAAATGCATATTATTTCAAAAATCAAAAAAATACCTGAACTTCTTAATTCTATTAGGAGTAGAAATAGGATTAGCTTTTAACTATATGCCGGCCTTAGAGTGCAGTTGTAGGTTAGACAAACTTATTGAATTATTTCCTGATATAATAACCGAAGAAGAATGGCATGAATCTTATATATTTTTAAAAAACAATCTAGCAAAAGAAATTAGAGAATGTGAATTTAACAGAAAAATTGATTTTTTTGAATCTTATAATAATCGTGACCACTATAAGAATGTTATGCAAATATTGTCAGAAAGCAATTACAATTCCGTATATATGCTTAATTATTTTAGTGAACAAAGCTTACAAATCACTAATTTATTAAATAATATAATAAAACAATGATTCTCTTTATAATAAAAATTAGTGGTTTCTTTCCATTCTTAATTAATTGATTTTTTGTATATAAAAATCCTCCATAAAATTAATGTTTACTTAATTTTACAAGGAGGATTATATTTTTTGTAGACGTGAAATCTTTGACTCTTATCAATATATCATTTCATTTTTCGGTTTATATTTTCATTTTTATGAAATAAGGCTTAGTGGATACATATATTCTCATCCTCTAAGCCTCATTCTTAACTAAATTTATGAATTGTTAATTAATCTCAAACTATAATTTATATTAATTTTTTTGTAATAGTAAATTTTTATTCTGGAACAATATTAGCACTCATAAGCTCTGCTTGTTTAATCACTACATCAATTGCAGTTTTTGCTTGTTCAGGTGGATATTTATACTTTCTCAGTAAGCGCTTTACCTGTGTACGCATATATGCTCTAGCTGATTCCTTCTTATCCCAATCAACAGTTCTGTTTTTTCTGATAAGATTAGTTAATTCATGAGCCATTTCTATAAGAATCTTATCTTCCATATTACGAAGAACTTCTGGATCTGCAGCAAGAGCATCATAAAAAGCTAGTTCTTCTTGTGATAACCCCTTATCCTCTCCAGCCTTATAAGCATCAGCAATTTCTTTTGAAAGATTAATTAATTCTTCTATTACTTCAGCACTTGTAATCATCCTATTGTTATATCTAATCAATACATTTTTCATCTTTTCTGAGAAAAGTTGTGATTTAACAACACCAGTACGTGAAAACACTTTAATATTATCATCTAGTAAATTACGTAAAAGCTCTACTGCAATATTTTTATGTTTCATTTTTCTTATTTGAGCCATGTATTCATCTGAAAGAAGTGATATTTCAGGATTTTTCTTTCCAGCTTGTTCAAATATATTAAATACACCATCCTGTTCAATTGCTTGTTCAAGCATTTTTACAATACGTGCATTAATTTCATTTGAAGTAACCTTCCCTTTTCCACCAATTTTACATAACCCAGCCTTTACACATTTGAAATACTCGATTTCTTTTTTAGTTCTATCATCCAATAAGCTTCTGCAAAGAGTTTCTGCTTGACTTAATGCTGTAGCTGCAATAAGAAATTCTTTTTTTTCTTCTTCTTCAAAACCAAGTGCAAAATCAACACCTTCTGCAATAGTTTTAAGTCGTTCAGTATCTGAATCTCCAAAAAAGCCTTTGTAATCAAATGTATAGAAGAAATCACGCATTATTTCTAATTTAGCCATAGCAATTGAATATGCAACTCCAAGATCAGGTACCTTATCCTGATCTCGTTTTGTATATTGCTTTAATGCAGCTTTCAGTTCTGCTGCCATTCCTATGTAATCGACAACAAGACCTGCTTCCTTATCTTTGTATACTCTATTAACACGAGCAATAGCCTGCATTAAAGTATGGCCTTTCATAGGCTTATCAATATACATAGTTGCCATAGAAGGAACATCAAACCCTGTAAGCCACATATCAACAACTATTGCAATTTTAAATTCACTATCAATGTTTTTAAATTCTACCATTAATCCATCACGATAGGCCTTGTTTCCAATTATGCTATGCCATTCTTCAGGATCTTTATTGCTATCAGTCAATACAACCTTTACTTTCTTTTCCCATTCTGGACGTTTCTTTATAAGTAATTTGTATAAATTAATTGCAATTTTTCTTGTCATACAAACAATCATTGCTTTACCTGTCAAAACATACTGACGATCCTCATAGTGAGCAATAATATCGTCTGCTAACATATTTAATCTTTCAGGTGAGCCAACAACAGCCTCTATACTTGTAAGGTCTGCCTTAGACTTTTCGATTTCAATTTCTGTAGACTCACCTGCAATAGCAGCATACTCTTCATCAATTTTATGTAATATATCTTCATTCAATTTCAACTTAGCAGTACGATTCTCATAATAAATAGGAACTGTTGCACCATCATCTACTGCCTGAGTCATATCATAAATATCAATGTATTTACCAAAAACTTCTGTAGTCGATTTATCTTTCATATCAATAGGGGTTCCAGTAAATCCAATAAATGTAGCATTAGGCAATGCATCACGCATATGCTTAGCCATACCGTATTTCCATTCACCTGTGGTTCTATCCAATTTTGCTTCTAAACCATATTGTGAACGGTGGGCTTCATCAGCCATAAAAATTATATTTGAACGATCATTTATTACATCATCGCCTTCTTCAAACTTCTGAATTGTAGTAAATATAATTCCCCCAGCTTTAACTTTAAGAAGCTCTTTTAAATTTTCTCCACTCTCTGCTTGCTTTGGTGTCTGACGAAGTAACAATTTTGAACTAGCACAGAAAGTACCAAACAACTGGTTGTCCAAATCATTTCTATCTGTAAGAACAACAATTGTTGGATTTTCAAATTCTGGATCACTTACAACAATTCCTGAATAGAATACCATTGATAAGCTTTTACCACTTCCTTGTGTATGCCAAACAACACCTACCTTATGGCTCTTTTCTTTTAAAGCTTCTTTAGTTCTCTCAACAGCCTTACGAACTGCAAAATATTGATGATATCCAGCAATAATCTTCACTGTTTTTCCTTGAATATCCTGAAATACAATAAAGTTTCGAATAATATCAAGCAAGCGTTCCTTTGGAAACATACCATTAAGCATGATCGTAAAGAAGTCACTGGCATTCTCTTGTGGTTTTTCACCATTTTCTGATTTCCAAGCCATATACCGTGTAAAATCAGAAGTAATTGTACCAACTCTTGTATCAATACCATCACTAATTACATTAAATGCATTATAATTAAACAATTTAGGAATATCTAGCTGATAGTTTTTTATTTGAGTATAGGCTTGTTCAACTGTTGTGCTATCATTAGCCATATTCTTAAGTTCAAATAGAATCATTGGAATTCCATTTATAAACACAAGTATATCTGGACGTTTATTTTTATATTCTATTATAGTATATTGATTGATTACTTTAAAATCATTCGCATCTACATTATCAAAATCAATAAGTTTAACAGTAAATGTTCTATTTTCACCATCTTTTTTATAAGGAATAGGAACACCTTCTATTAAATATTTATGAAAAGAAGCATTCAAATCCTCTAACTTAAGAAGTCCTAAATCTTTAATAGTTTTATATGTTTCTGAAATTATTTCCTGAGTTATTCCAGGATTAATATTTAGCATTGAAGCCTTGAAACATTCTTCTAGAATAACTTCATGGTAATCTCGTTCAATTTCTGGGCCATAAACATATTCATAACCTTTAGCCTGAAGCTCAGTTATTATGGCCTTTTCCAAAGTGTTTTCATTTACCCCCATTATTATTCACACCCTTTCTTGTGTAATATATCACTATACTTATTTATTTCAAAAAAAATCATTCTAAATAAACATATTCATTATAATTTAACCCAAAGTTGCTCTATTTTAATTGCAATATTCTCAGGAATCTCTATGCCAGATGCTTGTGTTGACCAATGATACTCTGAAGATATTTCTTTCAAACTATTCATTTCAAGAATCGAATGCATATCGTAATCTAATATTTTATCAAAATCAACAAAAATTCGTCTTGCCTTCTTTCCTTTTCGCGCTTTATCTATATCCCAATGTGTACCTTCAAACACACCAGTTGCAGCATAGCCACTTGCTACAATTCCTCTTGGGTTGCTCCCCAGTTTAATTAAAAATACTCTATCCCCTTTTTGAATACTCTTGTTAACACCACATGTCCATTTACAAAAAGCATGTCCCTCTTGACGAATATCTTCAATTAATTCTTTATAACCATTTAATTTATCATCCCATGCCCATCTCTCAGCATTCCATGATAAAAGCCATTTCTTCATTTACGTTCACCTCACTATACTGTTTCTCTATTCAAAATTAAAAAAAGACATAAATAAAAATTTATCGTATCAATTACCATTTATCGGAGCAACTAAATATCCAAATCTGAAACATCAAGTTCACCTGACATAAGTTTAGGAAGTAGGGAATCTCTTAAATTTTGAAGTCTCTGAATTT
>JAAYQS010000169.1 GCA_012519155.1 Clostridiales bacterium | reverse complement strand
ATATTTATATTTATTTCATTATAATCTTACTTATAAAAGCAATATTTTTTAATTAATATACCTATAAGGGAGGAAATAATATGGAATGTTGTAGTATAAGTAAAAAAGAAAAAATCAATAATAAACAAAATATAATTAACGAAAAAACATCACTACTTAAATTAACATGGCCTATATTTATAGAAACTCTTCTTGCAATGTTAATAGGTAATATAGACTCTGTTATGCTTAGTAACTATTCCGAAACAGCTGTAGGTGGTGTAGGAAATGCAAATCAAATATTAGGTTTATTAACACTAGCTTTTAGTATTATAGCAAGTGCTACAGGAGTTATTGTAGCTCAGTATCTTGGTGCAAAACTTTTATCTAAAATGAATGAAATTTATACTGTATCTATTTTTTTCAACTTAGCATTAAGTGGAATCATAAGCATAATAATATTACTTTTTAATAAGTCAATGTTTTCTATAATGCATGTACCACAAGAATTACTTCCTGATGCATTAAGTTATATGACAATACTTGGAGGTTTTATATTTCTTCAAGCTTGCTTCAATGTTTTTTCACAAATATTTAGAAGCAATGGCTATACAAAGATAGGTATGTATATTTCAATATTTATAAATATTTTAAACATAATTGGTAATTACTTATTCTTATTTGGGCCACTTAGCTATTTAAATTTAGGAGTTACAGGTGTTGCAATTTCTAGTGTAGTTAGTAGATTTATAGCCCTTTTTATAGCTGTTTACTTTTTCTATAAATATATAGGAAAAATATCAATAAAATATTTAAAGCCATTTCCTATTGATACATTAAAGAAATTAATAAAAATAGGTCTTCCTACTGCTGGTGAAAATATATCATATGATATATCACAGTTATTTATTATGACATTTGTTAATACCTTAGGAGTAATAGCAGTTAACACAAAAATATACTCAACACTTTTAATGAATTTTGCTTATCTTTATGCTTGTTCTACAGGTTTAGCTACACAAATAATAACAGGTCACTTAGTTGGAGCCAAAAACTTTGATGGTGCTTATAAAAGAGTTTTACAAACATTAAAATCCGCCATATCAATTTCTATATTAATTGCTATTATAAACTTTCTAATATGTCCATATACCTTTAAAATATTTACAGATAGCAGTGAAATCATTAAGCTTGGTTCTATAATCTTAATAATAGATATATTTTTAGAATTTGGTCGTTCAGTAAACCTTGTAGTTATAAACAGTATGAGAGCTGCTGGTGATATTAAATTTCCTACATATTTAGGAATGGCTTCAATGTGGGGAATATCAGTTTTATTCTCATATATATTAGGACTTAAATTAGGTCTTGGTCTTGTCGGTATCTGGATAGCTATGGCAATGGATGAATGGTTTAGAGCAATAATTGTATTAATAAGATGGAAAAAAGGTACTTGGAGAAATAAAAGTATAGTTAATTAACAATTTTCCTTATAAAAAATGTAGGTATATTTGTTTTCATACAAATTTACCTACATTTTTTTAATTAATAATTAATTTATTGTCTTAAATATAATAGCAGCATATGGTGCTATAGAAATTTCAAAAGAATACCTATTATCATTAAACGGTGTATCAGTTGACCTTATAATTCCTTCATTTACAATGCCTTTCCCAGAATACTCTGTACTATCACTATTAATAACTTCAGTAATCTTTATATTCCTATCATACCCTACAGTTAATTTATCTATCTTCTTATCTCCTAAATTTAAAATAACAATTATATTTTCATCATTAGCTTTTCTTTCATAAGCATAAATTAAATCATCCTTCATACTTGTTTCAATGCCTCTATAAAATCTACTATCATATTCATTTTCATATAGAGCTTCAAAGCTTGCATATATTTTATTTAAATCTCTAAAAAATCTAGAAAAACTTTCATGCATAGGATATTTTAACAAATTCCAATCAAGTTCTCTTCTTTCATCCCATTCTCTAAAATGTGCAATTTCATTTCCCATAAAATTAAGTTTTTTACCTGGATGAGTAAACATATAAGTATAAAGACACTTACATTCAGAAAACTTTTCTTCATAGCTACCATACATTTTATCAATTATTGTCTTTTTGCCATGAACTACTTCATCATGCGAAAAAGGAAGTAGATAATTTTCATTGTAAAAATAAAACATAGAAAATGTCAAAAGCTTAAGATTATCTTTTCTTTCCTCTGGAGACATTGAGAAAAATCTTAATGTGTCATTCATCCATCCCATATCCCACTTATAAGTAAAACCAAGGCCTCCATATTCTATTGGAGCTGTAACTTTTGGAAAACTAGTAGAATCTTCTGCAATAAGCATAACACCTTTATGAAGTTTACTTAAAGTTCCATTAATTTTTCTTACAAAATCACATGCTCCATTATTTACTCCTCTATTTTGATCTCCCTGCCAATAAATTATATTTCCAATAGCATCCATTCTTATTCCATCAATATGATATTTTTCAAGCCAGAAATTAGCTGAAGATAATATAAATGTTTGAACCTCTGCCCTGTAAAAATTAAAATTGCAAGAACCCCATTCACTATGGCTCATAGCATCATTGTTATATTCATAAAGTTCAGTTCCATCAAACTTTGCAAGTCCTGTTTCATCAATTGCAAAATGTACTGGAACAAAATCCAAAATTACTCCAATGTTATTTTTATGACATTCATTAACTAAATACATAAAGTCCTCTGGAGTACCATATCTTGATGTAACACTAAAATACCCAGTACCTTGATAGCCCCAAGAACCATCAAATGGATATTCACATAATGGTAAAAATTCAATATGAGTATATCCATTATCTTTAACATATTTTATTAAATCATGACATATTTCTCTATATCCATACCATCTATCTTCATCCTTAGCCTCTTCATTATCAGGCACCTTATGCTTCCATGAGCCAAAATGCATTTCGTATATATTTACAGGCTTTTTATAATCTTTATCTCTATTTTCCATCCAATTTTTATCATTAAATTTAAACTTATCTATATCTACAATTATTGAAGCTGTATTAGGTCTTAATTCTGTAAAAAAGCCATAAGGATCAGTTTTATCAACTATACTACCATCATTTCCATAAACACGATATTTATACATCATTCCTTCTTTTGCATCCTTAACAAATAAAGAATACATGCCCCATTCAGGACCTTTTTCCATTTGTAAGCCTTCCCAGTTACTAAATTCACCTATAAGTTCAACATTTTTTGCATTTGGTGCAAACACCTTAAATCTTGTTCCATTTACATTTCTTGTACTATCTTTTTCTAAGTGAGCTCCAAAATATTCATATGCATCATAGACATCACCTTTATAAAATTTATCTAAATTCAATTGTACCACTCCCATAAATTCAAATTTATTACTTATAATCATATTATATACAATGACACTTAGTCAATTATTTTATGGAAGTTTTTTAGTTATTAGTTATAATAAATATTCATCTCTAAATTCGTCTAAAAATTTAAGATAATTTTCTTTCTCATCTATAATAGATTGAAGCTTAGAAGCAAAAGTATTTTGTCCCCAATTAACTTCATTGTAATAATATCTATTAGCAAGCCTCCAATATCTTTGAGGAAATTGAAGATATGCATATAACACTTTATATTCTTCACCATTTAATGGAGAAACCTTATTATAAGCATCTAATATTGCAACTGCAAATCTCATATCCCAATCAACTCTTTTTAATACCTTTATCATGAAATTTGAAATATCAAAAGTTCTTACTTCACGCTTACAAAAATCAAAATCAATTACATATACTTCTTTTTGATTATTAAATAGTATATTATGATAAGTAAAATCATGATGACAAAAACTTTTTTGTTCTTCTGCTATTGCACATAATTCATAATAGGATGATTGCTCTAAAGTTTCTAATGCCTTTTGGGCTATTTCCTTATAAAATTCCATAGATTTAATATAAATCAAATCAAAATCACTTTTATTATTCTTTTTTCTAGTCATATCACGCATCTTATCTAATGATTTTATTCTTTTTTCCATTAAATGTGTCCATCTACCTAAATCACTTTTTAATTTTGAATTTTCAGGTGGATCATATCCCTTTGATGCTTCATGAAATACTGCTAATGTTCTAGCTGCCATTTTTACTTCCTCAATATTATGAAAGTCACATTCTCTTCCATCAAGCCATTTTGATAATGTATATAAATCTTCATTAACAAGTGCATAAGGCTCTCCATCTATATTTAAGTAATATCTATCAATCTTATCAAAACCATTTTTAATTAAATGCTCCTTAGCACCATATACAAATAATAATTTTTGAGGGCCATAATTAATTCTTTTTAAGCATCTTTCACCTTTATTAGTTTTTAAATAGTATATTCCTTTGTTTGCTTTAATTGTCTCAATCTTAATATCAAATTGTCTTTCTATCTCAAATTCTCTCATCATTGTGCCCACCTCCTTTATTATTTATATGTGGACCTCATTTCTTTTATTAACAAAAATAACCTTAAATTAATATAATAAAATGACAGCACTAATAAAGGATATATCATGAAAATCGGCATAGACGGCAGAGCCGCAAAATGGTATAGAGGAACTGGTATAGGAACTTATACTCATGAACTTTTAGATTCATTAAATAAATCTTCTAGTAATAATGATTATCTTATATTTTTGCCAAAATGTTCTCTCCTTGATAATTTCAAAAATAACTTTAAAATAGAATCAATAAATGCAAATCTTGAAGAAAATTTTTGGGATCAGGTACATGTACCAAATATATTAGATAACAAGAATATAGAATTATATCATGTTCCTCAAAATGGTGTAGGTTTATCACCTAAGATAAATTGCAAAAAAGTAATAACTCTCCATGATATAATTCCACTAAAAATGCCACAAACAGTTAGTGATAAATATTTAAAAATATTTAATGAAGAATTACCATCAATAATAAACAGTTGTGATGGAATAATAACAGTTTCAAATTTTTCAAAAAACGATATATCAAAGGAATTTAACTTTCCTAAAGATAAAATTTTTGTAACTCCCCTTGCTGCAGAAAATATTTATAGACCACTAAATAAAGAAACATGTAAAAATATTATAAAATCAAAATATAAAATTAATGATGATTTTATTCTTTATGTAGGAGGATTTAGCCCTAGGAAAAATATATTAGGACTAATTGAAGCATTTTCCTTAATACCTTATTCCAAAAGAAAAAATACCAAATTAGTTATCACCGGAAAAAAGGGAATATCATATGATAAATACAAAAAACGTACTTCTGACCTTAAAATAATGAATGATGTTATATTTACTGGTTTTATTTCCTTAGATCATATGCCTATATTTTATAATGCTTCAAAACTTTTAGTATATCCTTCCTTTTATGAAGGCTTTGGTTTGCCACCACTAGAAGCAATGGCTTGTGGAACTCCAGTAATAGCTTCTAATGTCACATCACTTCCTGAAGTTTGTGGTACTTCTGCAATACTTATTGATCCGTATAATATTGATGAATTAAGTCTTAGTATTGAAAAAATCTTAACTGATAAATCCTTATATAACAATATGTCAAATAGAGGCATTAAAAGAAGCTTAACCTTTTCCTGGGATAATACAGCTAGTCAAACCTTATGCGCCTATGAAAATATATTAAAAAATCATGAAAACTCAAAGTAAAATTATATGACTGCATAAAAACTTATTATTAAAGTTTTTTATACAGTCATAATTTTTTATAAAAATTTCTTTTTATATTCAATTAAAAATTCTCTTCTAAATATCTCATTTTCTACCTTATCACGAAATCTATCTAAAAAAACTTCATATTCCCATTCCTTTTCTTTTAAATAATAACTCCTTACAATAGAACAAATGTCACGAGGATAAAGGATTATTATATATAAAAGTCTATAATCCATTTTACTTAATGGAATTATAGCACAATAAGAATTAATAATTTCAATGCATTTTTCAAAATCAAATGCAGCATTTTTAATTCCCTTTAACAATATATCTCCTAAATCAATAATTGAAAAATCAATGGTAACATACTCAAAATCTATAATACATACCTTTTCATCATTTATTAAAAAATTATGGCTGGCTAAATCATTATGACATATTGATATATTATTTGTATTATTCTCATATATATCATATTTTTCAGTATTCAAAAGATCTTTTGCATATTTAATATCTTTAATGTAATCTTCAGCTCCACCTAAAAATAATTCATCAAATTCATTTTTATACTTAAACTTACTAACAGAATACCTTAAAAACTCCATATTATTGAGACTTAATCTAAATCTTTCCTTAAGACTTAGATTTTTAATTGAATTAATATCCTTGTTAAATTTTTCTTTAATCATAGGCAATATTTCTTTTGAAGCTAAATGCATTTTAGCAAGTTCTTCTGTGCATTTTTTTAATTCTAAAATATTAGTAAATGTAGCTTCCCTTCCTTCTATTAATTTCATAACTATATATTTTTTATTTTTCCACTTTACATAGTGTCTACCATTTTTAAACTTAATTAAGGAAACAATATTTTTGTATTTCTTGGACAGTTCTTCTATACATGTAATTACAAACTTAAGTTTTTCTTCATCATAATCTATATACTTTAATATAAGTTTGCTATTATCTGTTTTTAATAAAAATACTTTTCTAAGAGGAGTTATATCTAAAACATTAATTCCTATTTCCTCAAAAAAATCAAAGCTTAAATCATAATTTAGTAAAAATTTCTTTTCAGGATATTTTATACTACTCATATTCCTCTTCTCCCATAATTATTAATATTTCATTTTTATAGGAATTACTTATTTTTTTTAAGTAATAACTACTTTCGTAATTCTTTTTATTTTTCAAATATTTTTTCCACACCTTAATACTATCTATAGGTATTAATAACATTGTATTTATATAATCTTTACTAGTATTATTTAATTTCGCCACTTTAATATACCAATCTACTACTTCATTAAAATTATCTTCATAAGAGCTTTTCTTTAATTTGCGTATGTAATTACATATATCATCTTCTACTAAATTGTATGAGATTTCATTTATAGTTCCTATTTCAATTCTATCCATGACCCTTATGTTTGTCTCATCAACCTTTCCTAAGCATATTTCATTTTTTTTCATAGCTCTTCTTATAAGATCTATATAATTTATTTTTTTAATCTTAAAATTGCATCTTCAGCTTGATTTAAAATTGAATTTCCATTTAAAAAAATAAATTCATCCATACTATTTTTAATTTCAATATTAATAATACTTCTTCTAAGCCTTTTTATATCTAATTTTAGCTTTTCAATGTTCTTTCCAATTGTACTTTTTACCCCTATATTTTCATAACTATAGAACTTCATTAAAATCTTATGAATAGCATTAATAATTATAATGTGTTTTTTTATTTCTTCTAAAGTATACTCATCCTTATTAAAGTAAAAATTATTGTCCATTACATATATGTCATTTTGAGCAAGATATTTTTTTAAGTTTTCTCTTTCCATATAATCCTCCATTAAAAGAAATCATGCAAAAACTTATGTTTTTTTTCAAAATCATTTATACATCCTGTAATCTTTTCCATATACCTTTTTTCTTCATAAGGTTGCTGTTCCCAATACTTTTGAATACCTATTTGCCAAAATTCTTGAGGAAACATTATAAAGTATTTCATTACTTCAATTTCCTCCTGATTAATAGGATATATACTACTATATTTTTTTATAATCTCACTACACCTTTTACTATTCCACCTTCCATTTTTCATAGTTCTTATAATAATAGATGACAAATCATGTAAATGGCTATCTAGTATACAATAGTCAAAATCAATTAAAAAAATATTATTTTTATTGTCTAATACTAAATTATGATTTGCATAGTCATGATGGCAAAATTCTAATTTTTTAACGTGCTTCTCCATAATATTTATATAATTACTGTTTATAAGACCATTTATACTGTTATCTGCAATTTCTAATTGTTTTTTTATATTGTCTTTATAATATAAGTCAAATTTTGATTTATTAGCTTTTTGTTCTATTCTTTTTTCAAAATCTAATATTTCATTTTTTCTAGTTGAAAAAAACTTAATCCATGAAAACCAATATATTCTAGGATTCATTTTATCTGTTATTAAAAAATTTTTACTTTTGATATGCATATTAGCAAGGTTTATTATAGCCTTTTCAAATTCTACTTGATTATCATAATTGCAGATATGCCCCTCTATCCATTCTGATAAAAATGCATAATAATTATTAAATTTAATATATAATTCTTTATTTTTAGTTTTTATTATTTTCGGAATATGGTTATAATTATTT
>JAAYQS010000019.1 GCA_012519155.1 Clostridiales bacterium | reverse complement strand
GATGAATTTTTTGAAGATGATAAAAATGAAGAGTTTTTTTCTTTATGTAGCAATAATTATAAAAAAATAATAAAAATGCAGAAGGAAAAATTTGATAAATATAATATAAGAAGAAGTATAAAAATAAAGGAAGAGGAAATAAAAAAGGCTTTTTCAAAAAATATAAATAGTAGAAATCTTTATGTAGATATAAAAAATACAATTTGTAAAGAATACATATGTTACGATGAAGTTTTATATAAAGGTAAGGAAAAGTCTCATTTAGAGTATTTAATAAATTATAATAATGATTCTCAAAAAGGCTTTATAGAAAGCTGTAATACTAAATATTTAAATGAAAATATAAAACAAAGTTTTTTTAAATACATTGTTATATTTCTTTTGTATTTATTGTTTTTAGTAGGACTTTTTTTTAAGCTTAAAAGTATTGGTGGTACAATGATTTTTATTAGATATGCTATTTTAGCTACTGTATTATCAATATTAATAGTAAAAATAGTTCCTAAGATCAAAAAAAGAAGAAACAAGAAAAAGAAAAGAACAATAAATTCAAGTGCTGAATTACAATTTTACAAAAAATATCCCCTTATAAATTTAAATGCATTTTTATTAGGTTTAGTTTGGAAAATAAAAGCTGTACATTATGCAAATAATGAAAATGATCTTCAAGGAATTGTTCATAACTTAGATTTATATGATATTGTAAAATCCTATGAAAATGTTTTTGAATGTTCTGTTAATGACATAAAACTTATTAATATATATGAAGATAGGAGCACAATAAAAATAAATATTAGATGCTTTTTAAGATTATATAGATTTACTGATGATTATAAAGAAAACTTTTCAAATAAAAAAAGTTCAGGATGTAATAATATAAAAGTGACTAATGAGGAACTGTTAATTACATTAAAAGCACTAAATAATGATAATTGTGATAATGATTTTAAAATTTCAGAATACAAAATATTGTAAAGTTATTAATTTGACCAAATGATAAAAAAATGATATTTTATTATTAGTTATACGACTGACGGAAGTGGAATTGACCACATGAAGTATAATTTATTAATTAAGCCGACCGTCTGGGCAAAGAGTAATTTTACTCTTTCTTACATAAAGGAGTGTAACATATGAAAGAATTAGAATTAAAGTATGGATGTAATCCTAATCAAAAACCAGCTAAAATTTATATGAAAAATGGTGAGCTTCCTATTACTATTTTAAATGGTAGACCTGGTTATATTAATCTTCTTGATGCATTTAACAGCTGGCAGCTTGTAAAAGAATTAAAAGAAGCTACAGGACTTAAAGCGGCAGCATCATTTAAGCACGTTAGCCCTGCAGGTGCAGCAGTTTCTATTCCTTTAGACGAAACATTAAAAAAGGTATATTTTGTAGAAGGAATTGAACTTTCAGATATGGCTACTGCTTATATAAGAGCAAGAGGAGCAGATAGAATGTCTTCTTATGGAGATTTTGTTGCATTATCAGATGAATGTGATAAACAAACTGCAGAATTTTTAAGCAGAGAAGTTTCTGATGGTATTATTGCACCATCATATTCTAAGGAAGCATTAGAAATATTAAAGAAAAAGCGTAAAGGCACATATCTTGTAATTCAAATGGATCCAAATTATGAACCAGAAGCACAAGAAACTAAACAAGTTTATGGTGTATGCTTTGAGCAAGGAAGAAACAATTCAAAAATTTCAGAAGAACTTTTAAATAATCTTCCAACTAAAAACAAGACTTTATCAAAAGAAGCTAAAATTGATTTAATTATTTCATTAATTACATTAAAATATACTCAATCTAATTCAGTATGCTATGTAAAGGGTGGTCAAGCCATAGGAATTGGTGCTGGTCAGCAATCAAGAATTCATTGCACAAGACTTGCAGGAAATAAAGCTGATACATGGTATTTAAGACAAAATCCAAAGGTATTAAATCTT
>JAAYQS010000168.1 GCA_012519155.1 Clostridiales bacterium | reverse complement strand
TTTTTTAAAATGAGGTTGTCTTTTACTGCCTTGCATATAGATGTATATTGTTTGCTATCATATATATTGTTATTTTTAATATCATAATAAATTTCATAGTTATCAGAATCTAAAAATAATACAGCTTCTTCAACTTTATTAATGTTAAATAATCCATAATGTGATGAATAGTATTTTATACTATTTATTTCAATATCATCATTATATTTATCTTTTATATAATCTTTAACATTGTTAATAATGCTAGATTTATAAGTAGGTGTTACAAATATATTATTTGAAGCATATGCTGATAAAGATGCTATAGAAAAAATAATGAATAAAATGTATATAATTCTTCGTAATCTCATTTTTATTCCCCCAACAAATAGTAATTGTTAAGAATAATTAACATATACTAATATTAACAAAAATTTAACAAATGTTCAATGTTATGTGTGCCCATAATAAAATTGAAAATAACCACAATAATATGTATAATATGGATAAAAGAATAAATAGGAGGATATGTTTAATGAAAGATACATTTACATTTCAAATGGAGGAAGCATTTGACAATTTATATAAAACAGGAGCATTTTTTACAGCAGGAAATGGCGAAAAAGCAAATACAATGGAAATAAGTTGGGGAACTATAGGTTTTATGTGGAAAAAGCCTATATTTATGGCTATGATTAGAGAAAGTAGATATACAAGTAAATTCCTTGATCTTGGAAAATCTTTTACTATAAGTATTCCATATAATGATGATATGAAAAAGGCATTAGCTATATGTGGTAGAACTTCAGGTAGAGATACAGATAAAGAAAAAGCAGCAGGAATAAAATTTATACCATCAAAAAGTGTTGAAGCGCCAGTAATAGAGGGATGTAATAAATATTATGAATGTAAGATAATGCTTAAACAACCTATTGATTATAATACTTTAAATTCAGAAATTAAAAAGGCTATATATCCAGAAAACGAAACAAATCACATATTGTTCTTTGGAGAAATTGTTGAGGAGTATTAGTTCCTTAATTAGGTTACAACTTTAGCTTAGAAATTAAGAATTAATAATTAAGTGGCTTTTTAAGCTACGCTTAAAAGCTAATCTCCATAGAAGATAATTAATAATTATTATATTTAGGCTCAAAGCATTTATGATATTAGGTCTTATGTAAAATTTAATTTAGGCGTTGAAATATGGAGCTTGTTCAATCATACAATATAATTAAAATTTTTACCAGGAAGGAGTAAAAATGTTCTGAATTCTTAATTATTAATTAACCGAAGTTGTAAGTGATAAAGAACAGAAAGTGAAATGAGGTAAATAATTAAAACCATACTTAAGCTTGTAATTTTATTAAATTGAAAAAAATGGAAATTAAGTTTGTTTATTTATTGACAATTTACTTTGAATATAATATACTTTGATTATCAAAATATATTGCAAATTTTAAAGTTTATGTTTTGATTATAGTGCTAAAGAGTATTTGATAAAGTATTTTTAATGGAGGAGTTTTATGGAAAGAACCCAAAAAGTGCTAAATCAACTTTTGGTGCAATTATTTAATGATATTCTTCTAATTGAAGAAAAAACATTAAGAAATGGACCTTTAAATGATTTGTCTGTTACGGAGATACACACAATTGAAGCTATTGGTATGTATGAGAAAAAGACAATGTCAGAAGTGGCAAAAGAACTTAATATAACAGTTGGAACTTTAACAACTGCCATAAACAAACTTATAAAAAAAGGTTATGTTGAAAGACAAAGAACTGAAGAAGATAGAAGAGTTGTTTTAGTGTATGTTACTAAAAAAGGGAAGCTTGCATATAGATTACATGAAAAGTTTCATAAGGAAATGATTAATGCTTCCATTGATGGTTTAGATGATAAGCAAGAGGAAATATTAATTGAATCTTTAGAAAAACTAAATAAGTTTTTTATGACAAAATACGAGTTAGATAAATAAGGAGATAAATATGCAGGGCATAGAAATAAAAGGTTTTGGTTCTTATGTTCCAAAACATGTTGTGACAAATGATGATTTAAGTAAAATAGTTGATACAAATGATGAATGGATAAGTACAAGAACAGGAATAAAAGAGAGAAGAATATCACAAGGTGAGGATACATCTGTTTTAGCAACTAATGCTGCAGAAAATGCAATGAAAAAAGCTAATATTTCTGCTGAAGACATAGATTTAATTATAGTTGCTACTGTATCACCAGATTGTTTTTGCCCATCAGTTTCTTGTATTGTACAAAAGAATATTGGTGCAAAAAATGCTATGGCTTTTGATATAAATGCTGCTTGTTCTGGTTTTATATTTGCATTTCAAACAGCATCATCATTATTAAAGTGTAATGATAATTTTAATAATGCATTGATAATTGGTGCAGAAGTATTATCTAAAATAACAAATTGGGAAGATAGATCTACATGTGTATTATTTGGAGATGGTGCAGGTGCAGCTATAATCTCAAAAACTGATAGTAAGAAAGTTTTAAGATTTTTTTCAAAATCAGAAGGAGAAAAAGGTGAAGCATTAGAAATAGGAGCTAGAAATGTTCAAAATCCATTTATAGGAGAATATTTAGAAAAATATCCATATATAAAGATGGATGGGGGAGCTATATTTAGATTTGCATCTCTTGTAATAGTTAAAGCTGTTAACAAGTTATTAGATGAAGAAAATTTATCACTTGATGATATTGATTATATTATTCCACATCAAGCAAATGCAAGAATAATAGCTTATGCTGCCAAAAAAATGCATGTAGGAATAGACAAGTTTTATTTGAATTTGGATAAGTTTGCAAATACCTCATCTGCAACAATTCCAATAGCACTTTCAGAAATGCAAGATAAAAATATACTAAAAGAGGGTATGAAAATAATAATGGTAGGTTTTGGTGGTGGACTTACTTATGGAAGTGCATTAGTAGAATTGTAATTTAAATTTAAATTTATTTGTAAGTTTAAATTTTTATATAAAATTTAACATTGAAAATTGGAGGAAAAATAATGATATTTGATGAAATTAAAAAGGTAATAAGTGAGCAATTAGAGGTTGGAGAAGATAAAATAACAATGGATACAACATTTGAAGAATTAGGAGCAGATTCACTAGATTTATTCCAAGTTGTAATTGAAATTGAAGAAAAATATGGTATTCAGCTTGAAGATGCAGAAAGTATAAAATCAGTTAAAGATGCTGTTAAATTTGTAGAAGAAGCAGTAAAAAATAAGTAATTTATTATAATCGGGCATCTAATTTTTAATTAGAAAGCCCGATTTTAAACTATGCAATGTAAATGCAAATTATTGCCGGGGGATATTAAGTATGAAGAGTAGTAGAGTGTGTAATATATTAGGAAGTAAATATCCTATAATTCAAGGAGGGATGGCTTGGATAGCAGATGCATCTTTAGCAGCTGCTGTTAGTAATGCAGGTGGTGTTGGCATAATAACAGGAACAGCACCAATTGAATGGATAAGAGAAGAAATAAGAAAGGCAAAGGAATTAACAGATAAGCCATTTGGAGTAAACATTATGTTAATGTCACCTCATGCAGATGAAGTAGCAAAGCTTGTTTGTGATGAAAAAGTTAAATTTGTTACAACAGGAGCTGGAAGTCCAGGTAAATATATGGAAATGTGGAAAGAACATGGGGTTAAGGTTATTCCAGTAGTTGCATCCGTTGCCCTTGCAAAAAGAATGGAAAAGCTTGGAGCTGATGCTATAATAGCAGAAGGAACTGAATCAGGTGGCCATGTAGGTCAGCTTACAACAATGGCACTTGTGCCACAAGTAGTTGATGCAGTAAATATTCCAGTACTAGCAGCCGGTGGTATAGCTGATGGTCGTGGCATAGTAGCAAGTTTTGCATTAGGAGCTGAGGGTGTACAAATTGGAACAAGATTTTTAGTGGCTAAAGAATGTACAGTTCATCAAAATTATAAAGATAAAGTTTTAAAAGCTAAAGATATAGATACTGAAGTTACTGGAAGACCAACAGGACATCCTGTGCGTGTAATAAGAAATAAACTTTCTAGACAATTTAAAAAGCTTGAGTCTGAAGGAGCTACAGTAGAAGAATTAGAAAAGCTTGGCACTGGTTCTCTTCCAAAAGCTGCCAAAGATGGTGATACAGATTTTGGATCTGTAATGGCGGGACAAATTGCAGGACTTGTAAATAAAGAACAAACTGCAGAAGAAATTATTAATGAAATAGTAAGTGAAACAGATAATATACTAAAGAATATTGGAGGACAATATGAATAGTAAAAAGATAGCATTTCTTTTTGTTGGGCAAGGAGCTCAATATGTAGGAATGGGAAAAGATTTATATGATAATATAGAAGAATGTAGAGATATATTTGACAAGGGCGAAAAAATTCTTAATATGCCTATTAAAGATATGATTTTTAATGGTCCATTAGAGACATTAACTGCTACAGAAAATGCACAACCTGCAATTTTTCTTGTAACAATTGCATGTCTTAAAGCTCTTGAATTAAATGGAATAGATGCTGAATTTTCAGCAGGACTTTCCCTTGGAGAATATGCAAGTCTTGTACATTCAGGTGCTATGACACTTGAAGATGGACTTTTACTTGTAAAAGAAAGAGGCAGAATAATGGGAAGCTCACTTCCAAAAGGACTTGGGAAAATGGCTGCTATTATGAGACTTGATGATGAAAAAGTAAATGAAGTTATAAAAGAAGCTTCAAAGTATGGAGTTTGTGAAGGGGCAAATTACAATTGTCCTGGGCAAGTAGTAATATCAGGTGATAATGAGGCAATAGAAAAGGCTATAGAAATAGCCGCATCATTAGGTGGTAGAGGAATAGAACTTAAGGTAAGTGGACCGTTTCATTCATCTTTACTTGCAGGAGCAAGTGATGAATTTTATGAAACAATAAAAAAGGCTAATATAGGAAAAATGAATAAAACTGTATATTCAAATGTTAAAGGAGCACCTTATACAGAAGATGATGATATAAAACTTATATTAAAAAATCATATAAGATCATCAGTATATTTTGAAAAAAGTATAAGAGATATGATAGATAAGGGTGTAGAAACATTTGTAGAAGTAGGTCCTGGAAAAGCTTTAAGAGGTTTTGTAAAGAAAATAGATAGAAGCTTAAAATTATTAAATGTTGAAGATATGGCATCATTAAATGCAACTATAGAAACATTAAAATAAATCCTAAAGAATTAAGGAGGCTAGATATGGAAAATACTAAAAAAACAGCCATTGTAACTGGAGCTGCAAAGGGAATAGGTAAAGCTATAGCATTGAAGCTAGCAGAAGAAGGCTTTAATATTGTTTTAAATTATAGAAGTAGTGAAGATAAAGCAATTGAAACTGAAAATGAAATAAAAGAAAAAAATGTTGAAGTATTAAGAATTCAAGGTGATATAACAAATACAGAAGATGTATTAAACCTTGTAAATAAAGCAAAAGAAAAATTTGGTTCAATAGACGTAATGGTTAATAATGCAGGTATAACTAAAGATAACTTATTATTAAGAATGAAGGAAGAAGAGTTTGATTCTGTTATTAATACAAATTTAAAAGGTGTTTTTAATTGTTTAAAAGCTATAACTCCTATTATGGTAAAACAAAAACATGGTAAAATAATAAGCATATCATCAGTAGTTGGAATAACTGGGAATGCAGGACAAGTAAATTATGCTGCATCTAAAGCAGGAGTAATTGGAATGACTAAATCACTAGCAAAAGAAATTGGATCAAGAGGAATTACTGTTAATGCTGTAGCACCTGGTTTTATTGAAACTGACATGACAAGTGTATTAAATGATAAATTAAAAGAAACAGCTAAAAAAGAACTACCATTAAGAAGACTTGGGACTCCAGAAGATGTTGCAAATGTTGTTAGCTTTTTAGCAAGTGAAAAAGCAGATTATGTAACAGGACAGGTAATCCATGTTGATGGTGGAATGGTTATTTAGGAGGCTAATATGGAAAGAAGAGTTGTAATTACTGGAATGGGAGCTGTAACTCCTCTTGGTAATAACGTAAATGATTTCTGGAATGGAATTAAAGAAGGAAAACTTGGTATAGATTATATTAAAAATGTTGATACAACAAATTTTGAAGTTAAAATAGCAGCAGAAGTTAAGGATTTTAACCCAGAAGGTGTTCTTGACAAAAAAGAATGTAGAAGACTTGATAAATTTGCACAATATGCAATATGTGCAACAGATGAAGCACTTAAAGAGTCTAAATTAAATTTAGATGAAGTGGATAAAGAAAGAATGGGAGTTTATGTTGGTGCAGGTATTGGTGGCCTTGATACAATGCAAACAGATATTGCAAAAGTAGTAGCAAATCCATCAAGAAGAGTTTCTCCATTTTTTGTACCAATGACTATTATTAATCTTGTTGCAGGAAATATTGCAATAAAGTATAAAGCTAAGGGACCTTGTACATCAATGGTTACAGCTTGTGCAACTGGTAATAATAATATAGGTGAAGCTTTCAGATTAATTAAACATGGCTATGCTGATATTATGATAGCAGGAAGTGCTGAATCACCAATTTCTAGAATGGGAGTTGGAGGATTTGCTGGAATGAAAGCTTTAAGTACCACAGAAGATCCAAAGAGAGCATCAATTCCTTTTGATAAGGATAGAAATGGCTTTGTAATGGGAGAAGGTGGAGCTATACTTATTCTTGAATCTCTTGAATCAGCTCAAAAGAGAGGTGCTAATATTTTAGCTGAAATAGTTGGATACGGAAGTACTTGTGATGCATATCATATTACATCTCCAGATCCTAATGGTGATGGTGCAGCAAAAGCTATGGAACTTGCAATACAAGAAGCTAATATAAAACCTTCAGATGTTTCATATATTAATGCTCATGGTACATCAACTGGTCTTAATGATAGCTGCGAAACAGCTGCAATTAAAAAAGTATTTAAGGAAGATTCATACAATATACCTGTTTCTTCAACTAAGTCAATGACAGGACATTTACTTGGTGGTGCTGGTGCTATTGAAGCAGTAGTATCTGTAAAAGCATTAATGGATGGATTTGTTCCTCCAACTATTGGACTTGAAACTCCAGGAGAAGGTTTAGATTTAGATTATGTAAAAGGAACTGGAAGAAAAGCAGATCTAAAATATACTATGTCAAATTCCCTAGGTTTTGGTGGACATAATGCATGTTTACTATTTAAGAAGTGGAATGATTAGGAGGGAGAAAAAATGGATTTTACCGGAGTAAAAGAAATACTTGAGGCAGTAAATACATCAAACGTATCATATTTTGAATATGAAACATGCGATGGTCATATAATAATGGATAAATCATTAACAAGAAATATTGGAAGTAGTAATGAAAATAAAAACACTGTTTCAAAGGAAACTTCTGGTGGTGAATTTATACAAGAAGCTACTGTAGCTGCAGCAAAAACTGAAGACAAAGTACAAACAAATAGTGAAAAACCAGCTGTAAAGTTAGATGATGAAGATTTATATATAGTAAAATCTCCAATGGTAGGAACATTTTACAAAGCACCAGGAGAAGATAAAGAACCTTTTGTAAATGTGTCTGATGAAGTTAAAAATGGTGATGTTCTTTGTATAATTGAAGCAATGAAACTTATGAACGAAATTGAATCAGAAGTAAATGGCACAATTATAGAAGTACTTGCAAAAGATGGTGAAATGGTAGAATACGGTCAACCCCTATTTAAGGTTAAGGAGAATTAATATTATGATGGATATAGATGAAATAAGAAAGATACTTCCTCACAGATATCCTTTTTTATTAGTAGATAGGATAACTGAATTTGAAGAAGGAAAAATAGTAAAAGGTTATAAAAATGTAACAATAAACGATCAATTTTTTCAAGGACATTTTCCAGAATATCCTGTTATGCCAGGAGTTTTAATCCTTGAAGCAATAGCTCAAGTAGGTGCAGTAGCTATACTTTCAATGGAACAATTTAAAGGAAAAACTCCACTTTTTGCAGGAGCAGATAAGGTTAGATGGAGAAAACCAGTAAGACCTGGTGACAAGCTTGAAATGCAATGTGAAATTGTTAAGCTTAGAGGTCCTATTGGAGTTGGAAAAGGAATTGCAACTGTAGATGGTAAAAAGGTTTGTGAAGCTGAAATTACATTTGCTATAGGATAGGTGATAAAAATGTTTAAAAAGGTACTTATTGCAAATAGAGGAGAAATAGCTGTAAGAGTAATTAGAGCATGTAGAGAACTAGGAATTAGAACAGTAGCAGTTTATTCTGAGGCAGATAAAGAAGCCATACATACTCAGCTTGCTGATGAAGCAGTATGTATAGGTCCTGCAGCAGCTAAGGATAGTTATTTAAACATTGAAAATATTTTAAGTGCTTGTGTTCTTACAGGGGCTGATGCTATTCATCCTGGTTTTGGATTTCTTTCTGAAAATGCTAAGTTTGCAAAAATGTGCAAGGAATGTAATATTAAATTTATTGGACCTAAGTATACAGCTATTGATCTTATGGGAAACAAGGCAAAAGCAAGAGAACTTATGAAATCAGCAAATGTTCCTGTTGTGCCAGGTTTTGAAGGGATAATTGAAGATGAAAATCATGCAGTTAAACTTGCAAAAGAAATAGGATATCCTGTTATGATAAAAGCATCAGCAGGAGGCGGTGGTAAAGGAATTAGAGTTGCTTTTGATGAAGATGAATTTAGAAAAGGATATAATACAGCTAAGGCAGAAGCTAAAGCTTGTTTTGGAGATGATACATTATACTTAGAAAAATTCGTTCAAAATCCAAGACATATTGAATTTCAAATTTTAGCAGATAGTTTTGGCAATGTTGTTCATTTAGGTGAAAGAGAATGTTCACTTCAAAGAAAAAATCAAAAAGTATTAGAAGAAGCTCCATCAACTTTTTTAACTAATGAGCTTAGAAGTGAAATGGGGGAAGTTGCTAAAAGAGCTGCAAAAGCTTGTAAGTATGAAAATGCTGGTACTATTGAATTTCTTGTAGATAAAGATTGTAATTATTATTTTATGGAAATGAACACTAGAATTCAAGTTGAACATCCAATTACAGAGATAGTGTCTGGTGTTGATATAGTAAAGGAACAGTTGAAAATAGCATCAGGAGAAAAACTTACACTTACTCAAAAGGATATAAAACTTAGAGGTCATACTATAGAATGTAGAATTAATGCAGAGGATCCTTCGCATAATTTTGCTCCTTGTCCTGGTACTATAACAGAACTATTTGTTCCTGGAGGAAGAGGTGTTAGATTGGATTCTGCAATATATTGTGGTTATAAAATACCACCCTATTATGATTCCATGCTTGCTAAGCTTATTGCATATGGTGATACAAGAGATGAAGCTATATGCATAATGAAAAGAGCATTAGATGAATTTGCAGTAGGAGGGGTTAAAACAAATATATCATTCCAGCATGCACTTCTTGATATGGAAGAGGTAGCTAATGGAAATTATGATACTTCATATTTAGCTGATAAGATTTTTGTAAATAATAAGATGGTGAGAAAAGATGCTTAAGGATTTATTTAATAATAAAACTGAATATGCTACTGTAAATACTAGTACTGGTGAGGGGGATTTATTTGAAAAGCCTAATATTCCATCTGGAATGTGGTTAAAGTGTGATAAATGTGGTTCTATAATATATAAAGAAGATTTAAAAGCAAATCAATATGTTTGCACTAAATGTAATTCACATTTTAGATTAAAGGCTATAACAAGAATAAATTATTTCTTTGATAAAAATAGTTTTGTTGAAATTGGCCAAGACATTGTAACAAATAATCCTCTTGATTTTGAAGGATATGAGGAAAAAATAAAAAAGAGTAGAGAAAGAACTCCAAGTTCTGAAGCTGTTATAACAGGTATTGCAAAGGTTAATGGAATAAAGGTAGCAGCAGGTGTAATGGATAGCTATTTTATGATGGGAAGTATGGGAACAGTGGTAGGTGAAAGACTTACAGAACTTATAGAATATGCTACTGCCAAAAAACTTCCTCTTATAATATTTACCACATCTGGAGGAGCTAGAATGCAGGAAGGAATACTTTCTCTTATGCAGATGGCAAAGGTAAGTGCCGCTATTGCAAAGCATGATGATGCTGGTCTTTTATATATAACAGTTCTTACTAATCCAACCACAGGGGGGGTAACTGCAAGTTTTGCTATGGAAGGTGACATTATTATAAGCGAACCTGATGCATTAGTTGGTTTTGCAGGTAGAAGAGTTATAGAAAATACCATTAATGAAAAGCTTCCAAATAATTTTCAAAAAGCAGAATTCTTACTTGAAAAGGGATTTATTGATGCTATAGTAGATAGAAGAGAACTTAGAAAATATATATATAAAATTCTTTCTATGCATGAGGTGAAGAAATAATGAATAGAGGACTTATTAAATCAAAATCTTCTTGGGATAAAGTTATAATTGCAAGACATAAGGATAGACCTACAGGGGAATATTATATAAATACAATATTTGATGATTTCTTAGAATTTCATGGTGATAGAAGATTTGGTGATGACAAGGCTATAATAGCAGGAATAGCATATTTAGAAAATATGCCTGTAACTGTCATATCTATAACAAAAGGAGCAAATACAAAGGAAAATATCGAAAGAAATTTTGGTATGCCAAAACCTGAAGGATACAGAAAAGCATTAAGATTAATGAAACAGGCAGAAAAGTTTAAAAGACCTGTAATATGTTTTATTGATACTCCAGGAGCTTTTTGTGGAGTAGATGCAGAGGAAAGAGGTCAGGGTGAAGCTATTGCTACAAACTTACTTGAAATGAGTAGATTAAAAACACCTATTATTTCAGTTCTTATGGGAGAAGGAGGTAGTGGTGGAGCTCTTGCTTTAGCTGTTGCAAATAGTGTTCTTATGCTTGAACATTCTATTTATTCTATTTTATCACCTGAAGGTTTTGCATCAATTTTATGGAAAGATGGAGGTAGGGCTAAAGAAGCAGCAGATGTTATGAAGCTTACAGCACAAGATCTTTTAGCACTTAATGTTATTGATAGAATAATTAAAGAGCCTTATGGTGGCGCTCATAAAAATCCTAAAAGAATGGCATTGTTTTTAAAGAAACAGCTTATAGAAGAACTTGATAAATTTAAAGACAAGTCTCTTAAAGAAATTGTAGATGAAAGATACGAAAAATTTAGAGAGATGGGAAAAAATTCATAAAGAATAAAAAAATTAAATTGGTAAAGATATTAAGTATAATGGTAAAAATATATTTGATTTCTTTACCAATTTTTATTTTTTATGGAGGTTTTTAATTTGAAAGTATTAGTAATTAATTGTGGCAGTTCATCCTTAAAATATCAATTATACAATATGCAGAATGAAGAAGTTTTAGCAAAAGGGTTAGTAGAAAGAATTGGTATAAATGATTCAAGGCTTAAACAAAATACAAGAAAAAATGAAAAATTTATTATTAATAAGGATATTAAAAATCATAATGATGCAATAAAGCTTGTTATGGAAGCCTTAACAGATAAACAAAATGGTGCTATTGACTCTATAAATGAAATTAATGCAGTAGGGCACAGAGTTGTTCATGGAGGTGAAAAATATTCTAGTCCTGTTCTTATAAATAATGAAGTTATAAATCACATAAAAGAGTGCTTTAAGCTTGCACCTCTTCATAATCCAGCCAATTTAATAGGAATAGAAACTTTTATGAAAATTATGCCAGGTGTAAAAAATGTAGCTGTATTTGATACTGCATTTCACCAAACAATTCCAGAAAAAGCTTATCTTTATGGAATTCCATATAAATATTATGAAAAAGATCATATAAGAAAATATGGTTTTCATGGTACATCTCATTATTATGTTTCAAGGAAAGTAGCAGAAATAATGAATAAGGATATAAAAGATTTAAAAATAATAACGTGCCATTTAGGAAATGGTGCCTCTCTTTGTGCTATTGATGGTGGAAAATCCATAGATACAACTATGGGGTTTACTCCTCTTGATGGAGTTATTATGGGTACTAGATCTGGAAGTTTAGATCCGGCTATTATTCTTTATTTAATGAAAGAGTATAAATATTCTTTAGAAGAAATGGATGATATTTTAAATAAGAAATCAGGTGTGTATGGATTAAGTAAATTAAGTCCTGATTTTAGAGATATAGAAAATGCAGCAAATTCTAAAAATCACATGGCCCAAAAAGCATTGGATACATTTCATTATAAGATTAAACTTTTTATAGGTGCATATATGGCTGCACTAGGTAAAGTTGATGCTATTGTTTTCACAGCAGGAGTTGGTGAAAATGGTCCAGAGACTAGATATGAAATATTAAAGGGTCTTGAAGGTCTTGGAATAGAAATTGATAAAGAAAAAAATAAAGTAAGAGGAAAAGCTTTAGAAATATCAAAAGATACTTCTAAAGTAAAGGTATATGTAATTCCTACTGATGAAGAATTTATAATTGCAAAGTCTTGTGTTATGTTATGAAGAAATAAATAATTTATATTGGACTATATTGAGAAAATATGGTATATTTATTTGGGTATAATTAGAAAAAATATAAATTTATATAAATAATTGGAGGACATTTTGTTACTAAGAGATAAAATTAATAATAGCAATATTATTATTATAATTGCAATAAATTTAATGATTATATTAGAAATAGCTTTAATAGGCCAATGTAACTTTCAATTTACATGGCAAAGGATATACATACTTAGAGGAGTTTTGTTTTCTACATCTATAATTTCAATTGGCAGTATGTATATTCTTTATTATACATATAAAAATGATGTTATTTTTTTAGTTGCTCACGCTTTTATTTTAATAACTATAGAGTATGTTTATAATAATTGTTTTTTTGAATACATTAGAAAAAATTATATATCTATATTTCTAGTACTAAATTTTATTTTTTTTGCAATTGATTATTTAGTATTTTTATATAAAGATCATAAGATAAGTAGAATTATTCTTAAGCAAAAAGTTAAATATTTGTATGTAACTATTGGAATACTATTATTTGTTTTT
>JAAYQS010000018.1 GCA_012519155.1 Clostridiales bacterium | reverse complement strand
TTATTTGCGATTGTCAGTCGCTAACATTTTAACATAGGAGGTTTTTTCTTTATAGTCTTTCTATTTTCTGGGCAGAGCTAAAGCCATATTCTCCACTAGCAGAGCTTAGTGGTTTTATAGACAATAAGAGTGTTGTATTAGCATAACTTCAACTACTAATACAACACCCATTCTTTAAGCTACCTACAAACCTTAAGAGAACCTTCTATTATTAAATCTAAAAGTTCACTATAAGTTACTCCCTTTCCCTTTGCACTCTTAGGGAAAAGACTATTTGGAGTCATTCCAGGAAGTGTATTTACCTCAAGAACATAAGGAATTCCCTCTGGAGTTACAATCATATCAACTCTTGCATAAACTTCACATTTTAAAACCTTATAAGTGTCAAAAGCCATTTTTTTCACAACTTTATTAAGCTTTTCATCAAGATTGACCACAACTTCCTCTGAGCCACCATCTGCATATTTAGCTGTATAATCAAAGAATTCATATTCCTTACTTGGTTTTATAGCAATTACCGGGAACATTTCATTTCCTAGCATTGGGCAAGTAATTTCATCACCTTTGATAAATTTTTCTATCATTACTTCTTTATCCCACTTGTATCCTTCTTCAACAGCATGTTTAATGTCTTTTTTATCTTTAATTATAAATGTAGCTACACTTGAACCTCCATGTGTTGGTTTAACAACTACAGGATATCCCATTTTTTCAATTGCATCATAATCTATTTCTTCACCTTTTCTTATATTAATCCAAGGTGCAGTTTTAACACCAGCTGCCTTTAATAAACTTTTTGTCATATCTTTGTCCATACATGCAGCACTGCTTAAAGGGCCACATCCTGAATAAGGAATTCCAAGTGTTTGAAGTACCGCTTGAACTGTTCCATCTTCACCAAATTGACCATGAAGTGCAAGAAGTGCAAAATCTATTCCTTTTACTTTGTTTACAATATCTTCTTTCTTATCTATTGCAATTTCAACAACTTCATATTTATTTTTATCTAAATTCTCAACTACTGCCTTACCACTTTGAAATGAAATTTCTCTTTCAGAAGAAATTCCTCCCATTATAACGCCAACTTTCATCATAAAAAATCCTCCGCAATTATATATACTATTTTCTAAAAATATTATATTATAAAAACCTAAAGTTATAAGTACCACTTTATCAAAATTTTTTAATACATGTGGAATAGCAAAATTCTACTTTAAATCTTTATAAAACTCACAATATTCAGAAATAGGGCACTCACTACATTTAGGTTTTCTTGCTATACAACATCTTCTTCCATGAAATATTAAAAGATGATGTGCATGAGACCACTCACTTTTATCTATTTCTTCTTGAAGCTGCTTTTCTACTTCAAGGACATTTTCTGAATGTGCAAGTCCTATTCTATTTGATACTCTGAAAACATGAGTATCCACAGCAATAGATGGTACCCCAAATGCATTAGAAAGCACAACATTTGCAGTTTTTCTGCCTGCACCTGCAAGAGATGTTATACCTTCCATAGTATTTGGTACTTCACCATTAAAATTTTCTTTAATTTGTCTAACCATCATTAATATATTTTTAGTTTTGTTTCTATATAAACCTATCTTTTTTATTCTCTCTTCTAATTCATCGCTAGTTATATTTAAAAAAGAATCTAAATCAGGATATTTACTAAATAAATCTTTTGTAACTTCATTAACTTTTTTATCTGTAGTCTGTGCTGATAGCACAGTTGCTATTAAAAGTTGAAATGGAGTTTCATAATTCAATTCACATTTAGCATCTGGATAAGTTTCTTTTAAAATATTTAATATTTTTTTGTTTTTGCCTTCATTATTTATATACTCCTCTATAGCTTTCAGGCAATAATCTAGCAATTCCTCCCATCAAAACATTCATACATTCGTCTTCATATTCATGTTTTTCTTGTTCTTTGTTTCTTTTAGGTAAAGTTACAGCTTCTCCAAATTTAATATTTACATCAGCATTATGCCATGTTTCACCACCCATATCTCCAGTTTTGCTAATAGGAAGAAGTATTTCTGTTCCTGTTATTCCAATTGGGATAATAGTAGCTTTTGTAAGCCTTGCAAGAAGCAAAATTCCTTTTTTTCCTTTTCCCATAGCTCCATTTCTACTTCTAGTTCCTTCTGGAAATATAAAAAGATTTTCACCTGATTTTACTGCTTTAACCATAGTAGTTATGGCTTCCTTATCAGCAGAATTAGGTTTTATTTGTATACGCCTTACAAGTTCAGAACCAAGATTAGTAATTGGATCATTTGATAGCTTTACTCCTGCTACAAAGTATGGATTATATTTTTCTTTTAATATTTCACTTAAAATAAGTCCATCTGAATTGCTCAAATGATTACATATGAATATCTTAGGACCTTCATATTTTTCAATATTTTCTAAACCTTCAATCTTTATATTTGCATATTTTTTTAAATAGCCAAGCATAATTTTTTTAGCCATAAAAATTTTTATACTATTTGGACATATTTCAATTATTTTTGCAATTCCTGGTGACAACATTTTAATAATACACCTACCTTAAAAATGTTTATTGCTTAAAAGCAACCTATTTTATTATAATATTCTTTACATAAAAAGAATACCCCAAATAAGAAAATTCTTTATTCAAGGTATTCAAATTATTATTTGTAGAATTTGTTCATTACTTACTCCTAAATTTTCTCTAAATCAAAAACATTACATATAAAACTATATTACCATATCGTTATAGATAAATTGTCTCTTTCCATTAAAGTCATCAATTTCAATAATAGTAGCAGTTGTTCGTAATATATTTTTAGCTGGAACTCCAACTGCAGTAGCACCTTCTGGTACTTCCTTTAACACAACAGCATTAGCACCTATTTTTGCATTATCTCCAATTTTTATTGGTCCAAGGACCTTTGCACCAGCTCCAATTGTAACACCATTACCTACAGTTGGATGCCTTTTACCTTTATGCTTACCAGTACCACCTAAAGTTACACCATGATATAGCATTACATCATCGCCTACTTCTGCTGTTTCCCCAATAACAACTCCCATTCCATGGTCAATAAATAAACCTTTCCCTATTGTTGCTCCTGGGTGTATTTCAATACCTGTAAAGAATCTAGAAATTTGTGATATAAGCCTTGCTGTAAAAAAGCATTTATGCTTATAAAAGAAATGTCCTATCCTATAAGCAATTAATGCATGAATACAAGGATATAGCAAAAATACCTCTATCTTATTTCTAGCAGCCGGATCATTTTCTAATACTCTTTCAAGAGCATGATTTAAATTTTCAAACAAAGCCTACACTCCTTTACATAATTTTAATCGTATATTCCCATTGAAATATACTTTTCCCCTCCATCTGGGGCAATTGCTAATACCTTTTTACCCTTTCCAAGTTTCTTTCCTATTTCAATTGCTGCACACACTGCTGCACCTGATGATATTCCAACAAGTATACCTTCCTTTAATGCAATTTCTTTAGTATACTTAATTGCATCATCATCTGAAACCTTTAATACTTCATCAACTACACTTGAATCATATATTTTAGGAATAAAACCACCTCCTATTCCTTGAATCTTATGTGGTCCCGGTTTCTCTCCACTTAAAACTGCTGAATTTTCTGGTTCCATAGCAACAACTTTTATATTTTCATTTTTTTCTTTAAGCTTTTTTCCTATTCCAATAATTGTTCCACCAGTACCAACTCCAGCTATTACACAATCTAAATCTTTTATGTCATTATATATTTCTTCTGCTGTAGTTTCATAATGCTTGTCTGTATTTGCTTCATTTTCAAATTGTTGAGGAATAAAATAGCCTCCCTTTTTAGCATATTCCATAGCCTTGTCAATTGCGCCCTTCATTCCTTTACTTCCATCTGTTAATACAAGTTCAGCTCCATAAGCTTTAATTAAATCACGTCTTTCCTTACTCATATTTTCTGGCATAACAATTAAAACTTTATATCCCTTTAATCTTCCTATCATAGCAAGTCCTATTCCTGTATTACCACTTGTAGGCTCAACAATTGTCACTCCTGGCTTTAATATTCCCTCCTTTTCAGCTTTTTCTATCATTCCAAGTGCAGCCCTATCCTTAATACTACCACCTGGGTTGTTCTTTTCTATTTTTAAATATATATCTGCACAATCTTTGTCGCTAATTAAATTGTTTAATTTTAATATTGGTGTATTTCCAATCATTTCTAAAGCATTATTATAAATCATTATTTTCCCTCCAAAAAATTATAAATAAGTGGTATTTTTTATATAAAAAAAAGTCCCTATATACATAGAGACGAAAATTTTCGCGGTTCCACTCTAACTTAAACTAATCTAATAGTTTCACTCATGGCAAGGTACATAAAATACCCTTTCGCTATAACGGGCGATACCGTAAAATCCTACTTAATTCAGATATAAACTCCAAAGGGCACTTCACATTTCTTATAGATAAAAAGCTCTCAGCATACTTTTTTCTCTGTAATCCTCCAAAATGTTACTTTCCTTTTTCATAGTTTTTAATTCTTAGTATTATACTATGGTTTATACTTTTATTATATTCCTAATTTATGGTTTGTCAACATTTAGTTTTTTTACAAAAAAAATTTTATGCTCCCTTGTTTTTCTTTTTCCAAATAGGATAAAAATACTCATCAATTATATCTTGCATTTGAACTATTCCAACAATTATATCTTCATTATCAACAACAGCAGTTGATATTAAATTATATTTAACAGCCTGTTCTATTGCTTCATCAATATTTTCATCGCTTTTAACGGTAGTAACAGTATCTTCCATGATATCTTGAAGTTTTTTATCATCTTCACTGACAATTAAGTCTTTTAGCAAAACAGTTCCCTTTAGCTTTCCTGATTCATCAGTAACATATATATAGTACATAATATCTTCATCTGGATTCATTTCTTTTAATATTTCTTTTGTTTCACCTACTGTAACCTCAAGTCCAAAAGAAATATACTCAGTAGTCATTATACTTCCCACAGCTTCATCTTCGTATTTTAAAAGTTCATTTACTTCTTTAGCATCATCTTGCTCTAAGTTAACTAATACCTTTTCTCTCTCATCACCATCTAATTCTTCTAAAAGGTCGGCAATTTCATCATTACCCATGTTTTCTAAAAGTTCAGCTGTTTTTGTTTCTGACAAATCTTTTATTATACTACCTTTATATTCATCATCTATTTCTTCAAATGTTTCTGCTGCCAAATCTTCATCTAATGATTCAAAAACCTTCTTTCTATCTCCAGTATCTAAATCCTCTAAAATATCTGCAAGATCAGCTGGGTGTAGTGCTGAAAGCTTTGTAAAGGAATGTTCCTTTTGAAGATTTTCATTAACCATATCAATTGATTCAACATCATCCCACATAAGCATTTTACATTCATAATCTTTATGAAACAATTTATATATAGCTTTCCCAATTGATGGAATTCCCATTCTTTTAAACTTTGCAAGAGCCCCTGTTTCTACTCCAATGACTCTAAACTCTCCAGCCATTTCAGCTATTTTTAAATCATTAACTCTAACTACCTTTTTACCTGTTATATCTACTATTTTTTTATCTAATAAATGTTCTGATAAAAGATAAGTATAAGTCCTTGCAAGTATTTCTCTACTTCCTGTTGTTTTTATAATAATTCTTCCACTATTGTCTTCATTCACTGAAATAGTTCTGAATTCATAATTTGAAATGTTACCATTCTTTTTTATCTTGTAACCAATAACCCTTGGATATCCTTCATCAGTAGTAACATAAATATCTTTAAGTTCTCCTAAGGGATCTCCAAATTCATCTAAAATTTTCTTTCCTAGTATTTGTGTATAAAGAAAAATTGATAGTCTTCTCATAATTATGCTTCCTCCTTGTTCTTCCAAGAGGGCACCTAATTATACATACTATTTAATATATGAAAGTACGAATAATGCAGGCTTTTTCTCTTAGAAGATTATTCAGTTTTGGGTTATCAATACTATGAGGTCCTTCCTCCATTACTCGCACCACCTTTTATTAAAAATTCATTTTACTTCTAGCTGTAAACTCCACTATTATTATATATACTTACATATAAAAATGTAAATATTTTTTTTATTATTTGTATTATAAAAATCTCTATGTTAGTATTAGGTTAAAATTAAATTAAGAGCAAACAAAATTAAGAAAAAATAAAACTTAAAGGAGAAATTTATGAAACTTGCAAAAAACTTTTTACCAATATGTAAAAAGGATTTAATAGATAGAAATATAGATATATTAGATTTCATTATAGTTACTGGAGATGCCTATGTAGACCATCCCTCATTTGGCTCAGCTATTATTGGTAGAACTCTAGAGGCTCAAGGCTTCACTGTAGGTATAATAGCACAACCTAATTGGAATAATGTCGAAGAATTCAAAATTCTCGGCAAACCAAAATATGCTTTTCTTGTAAACTCCGGGAATATAGATTCTATGGTAAACCACTATACTGCTGCAAAGAAAAAAAGACATGATGATTTATATTCACCAGGTGGAAAAAGTGGTTATAGACCTGATAGAGCTGTTATAGTTTACTGCAATAAAATACGTGAAGCATATAAAGATGTTCCTATTGCTATAGGTGGAATTGAAGCAAGTTTAAGAAGGTTTGCCCATTATGATTATTGGTCTAATAAAGTAAGAAGAAGTATACTATTTGATTCAAAAGCTGACATATTAATGTATGGAATGGGCGAGAAAACTATAATTCAACTTGCTGATATGTTTAAATATGGTTCAAAAGTTGAAAATATCACAAATATAAAAGGAACATGTTACATAACAAAGGATATTTCTTCATTAAATAATTATGTTTCTGTTCCTTCTTATGAGGAAGTTGTAAAAGATAAAAATAAATATGGCGAAAGTTTTAAGCTTGAATCATTAGAACAAGATCCTGTTCGTGGCAAAACTATAATCCAAAGACATGGAGATAGATATTTAGTTCAAAATCCTCCTCAAGATCCTTTAACAAATGAAGAAATGGATTATACATACAATCTTCCATATATGAGAACATACCACCCAATATATAAAAAGGATGGTGGTATTCCAGCTATAAATGAAGTGAAATTTTCAATTACAAGTCATAGAGGCTGTTATGGTTCTTGTTCATTTTGTGCATTAACCTTTCACCAGGGAAGAACTATACAAACAAGAAGTGCAGATTCTATTGTAGATGAGGCAAAACTTCTAACAAATCTTCCTGATTTTAAGGGATATATTCATGATATAGGTGGTCCAACTGCAAATTTTAGACATAGAGCTTGCACATTTCAAATAGAACATGGTACTTGCAAAAATAGACAATGCATGTTTCCAAAACCTTGTAAAAATCTAATAATTGATCATAAAGAATACTTGTCTGTTCTTAGGAAAGTAAGAGAACTTCCTAAAATAAAAAAAGTATTTGTTCGTTCTGGTATAAGATATGATTACCTTATTTATGATAAAGATGATACATTTTTTAAAGAATTATGTAAATACCATATAAGTGGTCAGCTTAAAGTTGCTCCAGAACATGTAGTTCCTAGAGTTTTAACTCAAATGGGTAAACCAACAAGAGATATTTACGATAAATTTGTAAATAAATATTTTGATATAAATAAAAAGATAAATAAGAAACAGTATCTTGTTCCTTACCTTATGTCTTCTCATCCTGGTTCCGATTTAAATGCAGCAATTGAACTTGCACAATATATTAAAAACATGGGATATACACCTGAACAAGTTCAAGATTTTTATCCTACTCCAGGAAGTTTGTCAACAACTATTTACTATACAGGATTTAATCCAATGACCGGAGAAAAGGTATATACACCTAAAACTCAATCAGAAAAGAATATGCAAAGAGCCTTAATTCAATTTGCAGTTCCTAAAAATTATTCTCTTGTAAAAAAAGCACTAATCACGGCTGGAAGGGAAGATTTAATTGGCAATTCAAAAGAATGTTTAATTGGTAATGTACCTAATAAATATCACTCTAAAAATATGCATAAAAGCCCAAAAAATAATATAGCTACTAGTAAGCATTCAAACCACTCAAAAAAGAATTCTAGAAAAAACAATAAGCACTATATGTAAGATATTTTCTTTAGGTTAAATTAATTATCTATATTACTATTATTTAATAACTATCTATAAAAAGAACTACTTTTTATAGATAGCCCTTTTAAATAATAAAAAATATATTCTTAATTACTTTTTGGTAACTTTTTAATAACATACTTTAAAAAAATAAGACAAGGTAAATCACTTA
This sequence comes from Clostridiales bacterium, assembly GCA_012519155.1. GTDB lineage: Bacteria > Bacillota > Clostridia > Clostridiales > Clostridiaceae > Clostridium. Next base: position 7,701 of record JAAYQS010000018.1, on the reverse strand, counting down.
TCATTACATATGGTAGTATTCTAATTCCACACATAAATAAAATATTTTCAAATATAATAAAAGCTAAAATCAATACAAGTACAACTATATTTTTTGTTTCTGCATTTTTTTTATCCAAAAATAATATTGATATGATTAAAAGTAAACTAATTGAAAACAAATATGCAAAAGAAACCTTAAAATAATTACTAATCTCACTAATTACATATCCAAAATTTACATTGTATATAATCTTTACATTTACAAATTTAATTAATGTGAAATATGCTCCTGTAAATGATAATGCTAAGCAGTAGTTATACTTAAAATTTATATTATTTTTCTTTAGAAACACATATATAAACATTATTGTAAGCATTATAATTCCTAATGCATTAATAAAAATAGTTGATTTTAGCATATACAAATACCTTGTACTATTGCAAATTCTAAAAAACATAAGTGTAATATATCTTATAAAAAATATAAGTAATGATATTTTAATATACACTTTTACTTTTATTCCAGATATTTTATCACTGTTTTTTAATAGATTAAGCAAAAAAATAATTATAAACAATAAATATATGTAGTAAATAATTCCCACAAAAACTCTCCTTACACATATTATTATTTATAATTATTATTATATTTCTTATTTTATTCCTAAAACTTTCATTCCATCCTTTATACATTTTAAATGAAGTGGGAAATCAGGTCCTCTTTCTCCGTCAATATCTGTTACTATTGATGCATTACATTCAATTACCAAATCATCTGTTTTAAAATAAATAACTTGTTGAGAATCTAAATGATCTCCTTTTAGTATCTTCACAAATAAAAGCAAAATATTTCTAATAGCAATAGCTTTTATTAATATTACATCTAAAAATCCATCTGTTACATCTGCTTTAGTAGCAAGTTTAAATCCTCCTGCTGTTTGACCATTAAATACTAAAACTAAATACATATCCCCTTCATAATTAACTTCTTTAGATTTTAACTTAACTTTTAATTTTCTAAAGTTTGGTAATTCCTCTAATCCCTTTAAATAATAGGCTAATTTTCCTATTGTATTTTTCAAGTTAATGTCAGTTTTTTGTGACACATCAGTAAAAAGACCACAGCTAGCTACATTTACAAAATATTTATCATTAATCTTTCCTATATTTACTGCTTTAGGCTTAGAATTTAAAATTTGAGCACATGCCTCTTTTACATCTGATGAAATACCTAAAAATGTACCAAAATCATTTGCTGTCCCTACAGGAAGTATTCCTACAGGTAAATCTATATTTCTTTTCATCATAGCATTTACAAGGGAATCTACCGTACCATCTCCACCTGCTATTAATATGTATTCATAAGTATCATCAATTGCATCTAAAGCTTCCTCAATATTGCTATCTTTATTTATTCTATAAGGCATTATCTGTAATCCTTTTTCTTGATGCATACTAACAACAGTATCTATTTCATTCAAAATAACATTTTCTCCAGAATATGGATTATAGATAAATCTTACTTTCTTCATATTTTTCCTCCATTTATTCTCATTAAAATCAGCTAAAAGGATTATATCACCAATTTTGTATATTGTCGAGTTGACAATCTTCTATAATAAAATTCAAAAAATATATTTCTTTTTAAATTTTATATAAATTGTTAATATAAAATCTTATATTTACTTTAAAATTATTTTTCCTCTTATATTATATTGATATATATGTTATAATTATTGATTGTAAGTTAAGTATATTTTTTTAGGAGTGATTTATTATATGAAAAAAAGTTGTATTCCTAATATATTTACATTTATTAATTTATCTTGTGGTGTTTTTTCATTATTATTCACCCTGGAAAGTAATTATATTTGGGCTGGAATATTTATTTTAATTGCTGGACTAGTCGATAGATATGATGGACGTATTGCTAGATTTCTTGAAGTATCAAGCGATCTTGGAAAAGAACTTGATTCATTAGCAGATTTAGTTTCTTTTGGAGTAGCTCCTGCAATGTTATCATATATAGCATTTAATTTAAAGAATTTTGGACCTTATGGATTTTTGGGACTTGTTATATTAATTGCATTTCCAATATGTGGTGCCTTTAGATTAGCAAGATATAATGCTTCAACTTTTAATGGAGTTTATACAGGAGTTCCAATAACAATTATAGGATGCATTATGGCTCTATATTCAATAATATGTGTTTGTTCTAATTTTACAGATAAACTACAAATTTTAACTATAGTTCTTTTAATAATTGGTTCTTACTTAATGGTAAGTACATTAAAATTAAAAAAGGTTTAAAAAAAGCGCTATATGCGCTTTTTTTAATATAAATATTTTTATTCGCTATGATAAACTAAGTCATTATGAATCTCATTCATTATCTCACTTTTATCAATTTTATTTAATACAGCTTCATTTTTATACAAACAATATTTACAATAAGAACCTTCACATTTTTGAATAGCCTTTAATAGATCATCAATTATATCTCCAATTTTATCGATTCTTTCTATAGCATGCTTAAGTTCATTTTTTCTAATAATAGATGTTCCATTCAATTCTGCAGTACTGCTAACTAAAAGTCTATACATTTCAACATATGTCCTAAGTTGTATGCTAAGGTTATTTAATTCACCATAATGACTCTTAATTAATTCATCATAGGTCATAATTTCACCAGCCTTTACAAAATAGCCCTTTGAACATATTCACAATCTATATCTTTATAAATATTACTTTCCTCATCATTTATAAAATTTCTATAAAGTTCATTTTTATCAACTTCACAAATATTTTTTTCCTTCATAACCTCACATAAATATTCGTCAGGATAATTATAATACACTCCTTATCACTCCTTTATTTTTTACACACTGGTTTAAAATAAGATCGTGGAAACTTGCAAAGTGGACAGTACTTAGGTGCTTCATCACCTTCATATATATAACCACAATTCATACATTGCCACAAACTATCCTTACTACTTTTAAATATCTTATTTTCCTTTACTTTTTCTAATATATTTTTAAACCTTTTTGCGTGATAAGCTTCTACTTCTTGAAGTTCCTTATAAAAATCTGCAATATCTTCAAAGCCTTCATCCCTGGCTGTTTTCTCAAAATCTTTATAAATATTAGTACTTTCTTCTATTTCCCCTTTTAATGAGTCTTCTAAATTTTCTTCTGTACATCCACATTTACTTAAATACTTGCAAAAAGCCTCCCTTGCGTGAGCTTTTTCATTATCAGCTGTAATTGCAAAAACTTGCGCTATCCATCTATATCCTTCACATTCTGCTTTTTCTGCATAAAGGGTATATTTATTTCTAGCTCTTGATTCTCCTGCAAATGTCTTATAAAGATTTTTTTCTGTTTGACTACCTTTAAGATTCATTGTATTCTCCTAAGTATTATTTCCCTTACTTAATAATATTCTCTTTTAAAATTTTTGTTACAAAACAAAATGCCTATTAATAACTAAATATCCATAATACTTATATTTTTCTGATCACTACATATAATTACAAATTTTTTACCTTCTTTTGTCTTGGTAATTAATCTTACTGCATATCCCCATAAAGATTGAATGTACTTAATAGTTTCTCTTGCATAAGAAATATCAAGCTCTCGACCATCAAATACATGCTTAAGTATTAATGTATTATCTTTTTTCAAAAGTTCATTAACTCTAATATATGGAATATTTCCCATACCACATTCTGAAGCTAAATCATTTCTTATTACCTTCCATCCCTTATCATCTGATATTTCTTCAACTATATAATCAAAACTTTTTTTATTATATTTAAAAAGGTTAAGTTCCGAACATAATTCTTTTGTTAAATATTTTCTTATAAATGAAGAATCTCTTTCTAGTCTTCTTACTTCAAAAATTTTATTTCTTCCATATCTTTTTTCTATATCTTGAAACATTCTAAATCCAATATAATAAGGATTAATACCTCCTAAAATAGGTGCAACAACATCATTATGCCTTTTTAAAAATTCTAAATAAAGGTCATCTTTCATATTAAGTTCCTTTAATATTGTGTAATGAAAATAACTTGCCCATCCTTCATTCATAATTTTAGTTTCTATTTGGGGCAAAAAATATTTAGTTTCTCTTTTTACTATTCTAAGTATTTCTTTTTCCCATTCTTGAAGATTTCCATACTTTATAATAAATTCTAATAAATCATCTGATGGTTCTAATGGAATTCTTTCTAAATCTGGCTCTTCTATAATTTCTTTAGAATCTAAAATGCCCCTTGATTCTTTTTTTCTATTATATTCTGATATTAAATCCTTTTTAATCTCTTCATCAGTTTTTTCTTTACCGCCTATAAATCTATCTATGTTATATCTTATAGCATGGGCAGCATCTATAATTCTTTCAACCTTCTCATAACCTATTCCTGGAGTATTTATATAATTTCTTATAATATCTGCATCTAATTTAAACATTTCAAGAGCATTATCTGCATTTGTGCCTTCTACAAAAAGTCTGTTATTTTTAAAAAAATCATTATGTCCATATACATGAGCCATTGTCAATATTTGAAGAAGTAATGTATTTTCTTTCATCAAATAAGCAAGACATGGATTACAATTAATAACCATTTCATAAGGAAGTCCTGTTAAATTAAATGAATATAATGTCTTATTTTTTTCATATGCCTTTCCATAACTCCAATGTGGATACCTTGATGGCATTCCCACATATGCTTCATATCCAAGCATTTCTTTAAAGCCCACCATTTCATATTCCTGAGGATAAAAATCTAATCCAAGCTCTATAGCTTTTTTTCTATTTTTTCATTCCACTCTTCAAGATCTTTAATATTGTAATCCATACTATTCCTCCTTCATACCACTACTTAGCATTAACTTTATTGCATCCCATAACTCCTTTTTTTCTTTAACTATTACAGGTACAAATTTGTCATTTTTTATTTCTTTAATAAATCTATAATACATTGTAGTAGAATAAGTTGATGGTAATAGTTCTGCATAGCCTACCATATTATTTATTTCACATAATTTTTTTACTGATTCCATAGCTTTTTCATTATCTTCTGTCCAATTATCACCATCAGAAGCATATATAGTATATAAGTTCCATACTTCTTTAGGATAATTTTTTTCTATTATATCTAAAGCCATATCTAAGCCACTAGATATATACGTACCTCCAGATTCTGCTTTGTGAAAAAATTCATATTCATTTACTCTCTTTGCTATTGTTGTATGAGACACAAATTCAAAAGCAATATTATTATATTTTTTTCTAAGGAACTTAGACATTATAAAAAATAAAGACCTTGCAAGATATTTTTTTGAATTATCCATAGAACCTGATACATCCATGATAAATATCATTACTGCATTACTTTCTCTTTTAGGTTTACTTTTAACTCTATAATACCTTAAATCTTCCTCTCTAAAAGGAAATCTATCTATCTTATCATCTAAACCTGCTTCTTTTAAAGCCCTCTTCTTGCCTTGCTTTCTTGCAAGCTTTGTAACAACTGTTTTTTTCTTTGCGAGACGAGGATTTATGCCATATCTTTGATATCCCTTTTTCTTATTTGAACTTTCAGTTAATATTTCTGAATACTTTTTTCTGTCTAAGTTTGGTAAATTCAAATCTTCTGTAATATAATCCAAAAGTTCATCTAATGTAATTTCAGTTTCATATACATCTTCACCTTCATTGTTTCCAGCTCCCTTATTTCCTCCCACACCTGAATTTGTTTCATCCTCACCAATTTTTTGGCCTCTCTTTTCTTCACCAGTTCCAGATACTATACCATTATTATTTTTTCCATAAACAAATTGATATTCCTTAATGCCTCTTATGGGAATTTTAAATTTTCTATTTTTACTTTCTCCTATTATACTTTCTTCTGATAAAATATCTCCTAAATTTTCTTTTATAGTTTTTTCTACAAGTTGCCTATGTCTTCTTCTATCCTCAATAGATCTGTCATGTTCTACAACATTATCACTATTATCTCTGAAAATACCCATAAGCTACTTTCAATCCTTCCATAGGTTATTTGCTGCATATTTAAGAATTACATCACAGCAATGCATACAATATCCCTTACTTTTCATTTCTTCTACCATTGCATTATATTTTTCAGTTTGCTCTTTATTTCTTACACGTGATTTTGTAACGATTCTTGACAAATCCTTTACTGAAGCCATAAGCTTCTTTTCTATTGCTTCTTTAAGAGGTTCGTATGACTTATAATCTATTTCACTTCCATTTCTAACAAGATAGAACATATAAGATGTAACATCTGCTCTAAATCCTTTTGATGAACTTTCTGAAATGCCTATTTGTTCTTCTATATTCCTCATAAATTCCTCATCTGGATTTAATTCTTCACCAGTTTGTGCATCTTTTATTTTTGATTTATTTACAAAAGCTTCTGCATTATCAATATAATTATTAAATAAACTTTCCGCTTGTTCTCTAAATGAGTGAATAAATGCTTTTGTAATTTCTTTTTCTAATATTTTATTGTATTCTTTTCTTATAGTATCTTGTATAAAACCTAGATATTTTTTCTTTTCATCATTTCCAATATCTAATTCTTTTACAGATTTTATTATACTTTCCATTATGCTAAGGGGATTTATACAATTATATTCTGAATTGGACAATGCATTATCAATGGCTTTTACTATAAATCTAGTTGATATTCCTTTCATTCCTTCATAAGGTCCTGCTTCTTCTCTAAGTTCCATAATATCAATTCTTTTTGTTGTTCCCTTTTCTACTATCTCCTCTCCATTATATATTTTTAATTTTGTCATAGCATCCACTTTTGCAGAAGGTGAAAGTCTAGAAAGAATTGCAAACATAGCGGCAATTTCCATAGTATGAGGTGCTATATGAGCTTTAAAATCACTTTTTTTAAGAAGCTTTTCATAAATTTTTATTTCTTCATTAAGTTCTAAACAATAAGGCACTTCCACTTTTACTATTCTATCTAAAATAGCTTCATTAGTATGATCTGATTTAAATTTATTCCACTCAGCTTCATTAGAATGAGCAACTATAACCCCATCAAAATAAATCATTGCCCCTTTTCCTGGCGATGGCACAGATTTTTCCTGTGTAGCTGTAATTATAGTATGAAGATATTCAACATCATTTTTAAATACTTCAATAAATTCTACCATGCCTCTATTACCAACATTAAATGCACCATTAAGTGAAAATATTCTAGGATCGTCTTCTGAATAAAGATCCATTTTTGATATATCAATTGATCCAGTTAGTATAGATGTATCCTGATTATTGGGATCTACAGGTGGTACAACACCTATACCTTTTCTTGATCTTATTGAAAAATTTGTTTTTTCTATTGGAATTTCTTCATATTTATTTTTATATTGATGCTTTAATTTATATCTACAAGCAGGACATAAATCTCCCTCAATTTGGACTCCAAGCATTTTTTCAAATTCTGGCCTTAAATGCTTTGGTATTAAATGCAAAGGTTCTTCATGTATTGGACAATCTTTTATAGCATATACTGGTGGACATTCTTCAAGAGCTTTCTTTAGACTTTCAACAATTGATGATTTTCCTGCACCTACAGGTCCTACCAAGTAAAGTACTTGTCTTGATTCTTCACCCTTCATTGCTGCAGAACTAAAATAATTAACAATTTTCATTATTACTTTATCAATAC
>JAAYQS010000167.1 GCA_012519155.1 Clostridiales bacterium | reverse complement strand
GCTAGTCGGGAATTTACGACTGTGGAGTATCATATCAAATGCAAGTAGTTTTTATAACAAAAGCAGATACATTGAAACAGTAAAATTCTTGAAATGTTTATATTTGATTACATTTTAAGTAGCAGAAGAAATGGAAGATAAAAATTTAAAAAAAGAAATAAGTCTTTTTATGGCAACTATGCTTGTGTGTGGTAATATGGTAGGGTCAGGAGTATTTATGTTACCATCAACTCTTGCTCAGGTTTCAGGTGCTGGAGGCACAATAATTGCATGGATACTTACAACAATAGGTTCAATACTTATTGCAATTTCATTTGCAAATTTGGGAAGCAAATATCCTCAAGATGGAGGAGCATATTATTATACAAAAGAAGCTTTTGGAGATTTTGCAGGTTTTTTAAGTGCATGGCTTTATTGGAATGGTTCATGGATTGGAAATGCAGCTATAATAGTAGCAGCTACAAGCTATTTATCTGTAGTCGTTCCTATACTTAATAATCCTATAATGTCATTAATATTTTCAAGTTTTATATTATGGATTTTTACATTTCTTAATATGGCAGGTGTAAAAAAAGCAGGAATTATTCAAGCTTTTATTACAGTTTTTAAAATATTATTTTTTACTCTATTTATTATAGTTGCATTTATGAATTTTGATTCGAGTAATATATTTCCTTTATTTCCTGAAGGAAAAGGTGTTTCATCCATCCCTATGGCAGCAACATCAACTCTTTGGGCCTTTGTAGGTTTAGAAAGTTCTACAATAACAGCTGGCGAAATAAAAAATCCAGAAAAAAATATTAAAAAAAGTACAATTTATGGACTTTTAATAGCTGCTGCTATTTATATGGCAATAAGTATAAGCAGTATGGGAGCTATGAGTAATATTAATCTTCAAAATAGTACTGCACCATTAACAGAAATACTTACAAATGCATTAGGAAATAACATTGGAAAGATATTAACTATTTCAGTTGTAATATGCATTATAGGAACAATAATAGGTTGGATATTATCTACAGCAAGAGTATCATATGCAGCTGGTATTGATGGAGTATTTCCTAAATTTTTTGGAAAAGTTAATGAAAAAACAGGAACACCAGTTAATTCACTTATTATAAGCTCTGTTCTTGTAAATATATTGCTTATTTTTAATTATCAAAAAGGAATGGTAGATGCATTTAATTTTATTACAATACTTGCCACATTATCTTATTTACCTGTTTATTTATTAAGTATATCAGCTGAGATTATGCTTAAATTTAAAAAAGAAAAAAATATCACAATAAGTGGTTTTATAAAAAAATCAATTATACCATTAATAGCTTTTATATATGTAATTTGGACAATATATGGTTCGGGGGCAGAAACAGTTATGTGGGGCTTTATACTTATGCTTATAGGTATTCCTATATATGTATATAATCATCATAAAAATAGAGTAGATAATATAGTATAAATTCGACCATATACATAATTTTTAATTTAATAGATAAAGAAAGAGAAAGTTTTTGGATGTTACTAGGGTATATGAATGGAATAATAGACGCAGGAGGAATACAGCTTATAAATGTACTTTTAGGAGATACACTTTATCAGGATTTAAAAACTCAAAAGCCTTCTAATATTGAGCATCATCAATGTCCACCTTATGATGTACCAGTACATAGTGTTAAGCTTAAGAAAGATATGCCATTATATTTATTGATAAAAAAAGAAATAATAAGTGTTAATAGTTATCACCATCAAGCTATAAAAAATATAGCACCTAAATTAAGTGCTATGGCTTATTCTGAAGATGGATTAATAGAAGCTATTTGCGCCCCAGAGAAGAAATTTGTCTGGGCAACGCAATGGCATCCTGAATTTTTGTTCAAAAAAGATAATGATAATCTAAAAATACTTAAGGAATTTGTAAAATCATGCACTTAATTTTTTAGATTCTAATTTCATTAATTTAAGTTCCTTATATGCTAAAAATATACCAATTAAAGCTGTAACAAGGTCTGCTATTGGTCCTGCATACATAATGCCATCAATTCCCATGAATAATGGTAATATTATTATAAAAGGTAAAAGAACTATGATTTGTCTTGTTAAGGCTAATATGATACCTTGCATAGGCTTTCCAATGGCAGTAAAAAAGTTAGATGAAATTGGTTGAATAAAATTTAAAAATGTAAAAAATAAGAATATTCTAAAATATGATTCAGCAAACTGATAATACATTTCGGAACCTGATCCAAATAACGAAATTATTTGTCTTGGGATTAATTGAAACATTAAAAATGATATTACAGAAATAATCATTCCCCATTTCATTGCAGTTAAATAGGCTTCTTTTACACGAGGGTATTTTTGGGCACCATAATTGAAACTTGCTATAGGTTGAAGTCCTTGAGAAATACCTATAATTACTGAGAAAAATATCATATTTACTTTTGCAATTATTCCAGAGCATGCAAGTGGAATGGAATCACCATATGATGATAAAGAACCATAGTATGTAAGGGAATTATTCATAACTATTTGTAAAACCATCATAGCAATTTGATTGAAAAATGGTGAAGCTCCTAATGAAGTTATTCTTAATATGTATTTAAGTTTTGGTATTAAGTGTTTTAATTTAAGTGTTACAGTTTTACATTTTCTTAAATAGCAAAAGGCAAGAATTGCTGAAAAAATTTGTCCAACTATTGTAGCAATTGCAGCACCTGCCATTCCCATATTAAAACCAAATATAAGTATTGGGTCTAGAATTGTGTTGATTATTGCACCAGATAAATTACATATCATAGTATATTTTGGACTACCATCAGCACGAATTAAATGACCTCCACCAGTGGAAAATATAAGAAATGGGAAGCCAAAGGAAGTAATCATTGTATATGTTTTTGTATAATCCATTATATTGTCAGGAGCACCAAAAGCTTTTAGCATAGGTGATAAAAATAGTTGTACTATTACAAATAAAATAATACCTGAGATAAATAGTAAAACAGCTGAATTACCAATATAGTATGTAGCTTCTTTTTCTTTTTTTGCACCCATAGATAAATTAAAATTAGAGGCACCACCAATTCCGAATAGAAGTGATAAGGCTACACATGAAATAGATAATGGAAATACAACATTTGTGGCGGCATTTCCAAGGGTACCTACACTTCTACCAATAAAAAATTGGTCTACAATGTTATAAAGAGCACCAACTATCATTGATATAATACTTGGTATTGAAAATTTCATGAGCAGTTTTTTTACTGGAGCCTCTCCCAGTGAGTTTCTTACATTTGCTTCCATAAAAATTTCTCCTTAATATTTATTTTGTCAACTTTATTATTATAGTATATTTTTTTGTTGTTTTTAAGTACATATACATTGTAATTTAAAATAACTAATGATTAATAATAATATGTGGTATAATAATTATAAATAATATAATCCATGTAAGGAGAAATAAAAATGAATATCATAATAATTGGCGCAGGAAAGGTTGGTCAGACAATAGCTAGATACCTTTCAGATGAAAATGATAATGTTACAATTATTGATAACAAGGTTCAAGTATTAGAAAAAATTAATGATGAATTAGATGTAATGTGTGTAAAAGGAAATTGCACAGATTTAAGAGTTTTGTCAGAGGCAGGTATTAATGAAGCTGATATATTAATTGCTGTTACAAATAGTGATGAGCTTAATATGTTATGTTGTCTTGCTGCTAAAAAATTAGGAGCTAAATATACAGTAGCTAGAGCAAGAACACCTCATTATGACGAAGATGTAACTGTACTTGCAGATGCAATAGGAATTGATCTTATTATTAATCCAGAAAAAGCAGCTGCTAATGAAATTTCTAAGATGCTTAGATATCCATCTATATGCAGTATTGATGATTTCTCACGAGGCCAAGTTAATCTTGCGGGATTTACTATTTCAGAGAATTCTGTTCTTGTAGATATGCGAGTGTGTGATATTGACTATATTAAGGGACTTATACTATTCTGCGGAGTAGAAAGGGATGATGATTTTATTATTCCTAATGGAGAATTTAAGTTTAAGAAAGAGGATAAAATTTATGTTATTGGAGAACATAAAAATATTGAAGGTTTCTTGAAAAGATTAGGAAAATACAAAAAAAGAGTTAAAAATGTCATGATAATTGGAGGCAGCAGAATAGGTTATTATTTAGCTAAATCTATAAATGATGTTGGTATAAATTGCAAGATAGTTGAAAAAGAAATAAGTAAGTGTGAAGAACTTACAGAATTGCTTCCAAAGTCAGTTATTATTAATGGAGATGGAATGGATGAAAATCTTCTTTTATCAGAAAGCTTAACAGAAATGGATAGTTTTATAGCACTTACAGGAAGAGATGAAGATAATATTTTAGCATCATTATTTGCATTAAATAAAAATATTGATAATATAATTACTAAAATAACAAGAGATAATTATTACAAAATAGCTAAAAATATCGATATAAATGCAATTATAAATCCTAAAATAATTACTGCAAATAGAATAATAAAGCATGTACGAAGAAGAAAAAATCAAAGAAAGTGTTCCATAGAAAATGTATATAAAATATGTAATGAAAAGGCAGAAGCTATTGAATTAATAGTTAATGATTCAACTGAAAATGCTGGTATAAAGCTTAAAAACATAAAGTTTAATAAAGAAAATCTAGTTGCAGTTATAGTAAGAAATAATAAAACAATAATTCCAAGCGGTGATGATTGTTTAAAAATAAATGATAGGGTAGTTATTGTTACAAAAAATCCTATGATTTTAGATAAAAATGATATCTTTGATGGAGGTACTGTAAAAGATGAATTATAGGTTTATGCTAAAAATAATAGGAAATGTGTTAAAGTATGAACTTGCACTTTTATTATTACCTTTAGCAGTAGCAATATATTATGGTGAAGGCGATGCAAAATCATTTATCATTACAATAATTATGTTTATACCACTAACGGTACTTTTATGTAATGTTAAAACTAACAGTAATGAAATATATGCAAAGGAAGGCTTTTGTACAGTAGGATTTACATGGATTGTTATTTCAATAGTTGGAGCTGTTCCATTTTTCTTAAGTGGAAGTATTCCGTCATTTATTGATGCATTTTTTGAAACTGTATCAGGTTTTACAACAACAGGTTCTACCATATTATCAGAGGTTCAATCCCTTCCTAAGGGGATACTTTTTTGGAGAAGTTTTACTCATTGGATAGGTGGAATGGGAGTTTTAATATTTGTATTAGCATTAGTACCTTCAATTAGTAAAAAAGCAATTTTTTTATTAAAGGCAGAAAGTCCTGGACCTACACCGGGTAAAATTCTTCCTAAAATAAAAGAAACTGCAAAAACATTATACATAATATATTTTGTATTAACAGTTATTCGAACCATTTTGTTGATGATTTCAGGATTATCTTTTTATGATTCTTTAATACATGCATTAGGTACAGCTGGAACTGGAGGATTTTCTAATATGAATGCTAGCGTAGCTGCATTTCATAACCCAGCAGCGGAGTGGATAATAACTATATTTATGATTCTTTTTGGAATTAATTTTGCTCTTTATTTTCAACTATTAAAGGGTAAATTTACAAGCTTTTTTAAAAGTGAAGAGTTAAAATATTATTTATTAATGATTTTAATAGCAGTAGTGGTTATAACATTTAATATACTAGGATTAAATAAGGGAAACATAGGCCTTTCTATTAGGGAATCAGCCTTCCAAGTAGCATCAGTAATAACAACAACAGGATATGCAACAGCAGATTTCAATTTTTGGCCTACATTAAGTAAACTTATACTTGTTATGTTGATGTTTGTAGGTGCTATGGCAGGATCTACAGGTGGTGGTATAAAAACCATAAGAGTTGTAATAATGTTTAAAGCTATAAGAAGAGAAATAAACAAAATATTACATCCTAAAAGAATTCAAAGTGTAAAAATAGATGGAAAGACAGTAGAGCAAGAAACTGTATCGGGAGTATTTATATTTTTAGGTGCCTATATAATAATTTCTTTAATAGCAATGTTTATAGTAGCTTTTGATGGTTTTGATATAGTAACAACAGTTACATCAGTAATAACAACAATAAGTAATATTGGGCCAGGATTAGAATTAGTAGGACCAACGGGTAATTTTGCAGTTTTTTCGCCTATTAGTAAATTGGTCTTTTCATTTTGTATGTTAGCAGGAAGACTTGAAATATATCCTATGCTTATAATGTTTAGCACATCAATATGGAGAAAGAAATATTAATATATAAAAACAATTAAAGCAAGGAGTTGAGAAAATTGTATCCCATAAAGTTTAATAATTTATATTATGAAAGAATTTGGGGAGGGAGGGCTTTAGAAAAGTTTAGAGACAATGTTCCGAAAGATAAGATAATAGGTGAAAGCTGGGATATATCTTGTCATAAAAATGGTATAGGAACTGTAGTTAATGGTAGCCTACAAGGAAAAAAGTTCAATGAAATAATAGAAATATATAAAGACAAACTACTAGGAACAAAAATAAAAACAAAAGATTTTCCGCTTCTTATAAAGCTTATTACAGCAGATGATAAATTATCAGTACAAGTTCATCCTAATGATGAATATGCTAGTAGAGTAGAAAATGATTCTGGCAAGACTGAAAGCTGGTATGTTATTGATGCTAAAGAAGGGGCTGAATTAATTGTAGGAACTAAAAATTGTACCAAAGAGAAATTTAAAGAAGCCATAGAAAAGGGAGATTTAGATAAGTATTTAAATAAGGTAAAAGTTAAAAAGGGAGATTTTTTCTTTGTACAATCAGGATTAGTGCATGCTATATGTGAGGGAGTATTAATTGCTGAAATACAACAAAGTAGTGATACAACATATAGAGTATATGATTATAACAGAGGACGAGAAGTGCATATAGATAAAGCGCTTGATGTTATTGATTTTTCTCTAAATGGTAAAAAGCTTGAAGGAACATTAGAAAGGCATGATAATTATTTAAAAACAATATTATGTGAAAGTGAGTATTTTACAATAGAGAAGTATGAAATAAAAAAATCTGTTAAGGAAAACAGTGATAAAGAAAGATTTTATCTTTTTACATGTGTGGATGGTAATGGAGTTATTAAATATAAAGATGGAGAAGAAAAAATACTAATGGGTGATAGTGTTTTTATACCTGCAACATTAGGTGAATATGAACTTATAGGAAATTTTACATTACTAAAGAGTTATGTTACAAAGTGTAATAAATAATAAAATTAGCTTATCATAAGTATATAGTATAAAAAGCTTATGGTAAGCTTTTTATATTAAAAACTTTATATTATAATTTCTAATAAGAGATATAATTAAGTAAAAAATTATATATTTTGCGAGGTGAAAATTATGGATAATGCAAAGCTTATTGAAATGATAAATATAAACCCTAAAATGATAAAGGACATTGAAAATCCTACATATGAAATGATGTCTGTTGCTTTAAAAAAGGATGGACTTTTATTAAGATATATAAAAAATCATACAAAAAATTTAGAACAAATTGCATTTTGCAATAATAAAAGAGTAATTGAATATATAAATGATCCTAGCGAAAGTATGATGATTGAAGCAGTAAAAGATTCATGGAGTAATTTAAAATATATAAAAAATCCTACAAATGATGTTATAAAGGCTGCTGTTAAGGAAAAAGGTTGGGCAATTCAATATGTTGAAAATCCATCTAAGGAAATACAAATGGAAGCAGTAAAAAAGGATTACGATGCTATTAAGTATATAAAAGATCCAGAAGAAGATGTACAAATAGAAGCAGTAAAAAATAAATATGATGCTTTAAGGTATATAAAGAAGCCTAGTTTAAAGGCAGAAGTAGAGGCAATAAGAATAAATGAAGCAGCAGTAAATTTTATAGACAATTTAGATATAGAAAAGATAAAAATATTTCTAAAAGAGAATATACTTGTTATAAAATATATATTTGATAAAGTGTGTAAAGAAGATATTATCTGCATATTAAAAGAAGTTGTAAGTGATGAAAATGTATCAGAAAAATATATTAGGGATCTTTTAAATTGCAGTGTTATTGAGGTCGGTAGTGAAAAAATAGATATAGATAAAATTAATTTTATTTATAAGTATGGAAGTAAGAAAGCTAAAAAAATAACTGTAGATGAAAAATTAAGTTAATAAAACCAATATAATTAATTTTGCAAAGGAGAAAAGTAAAGTGAATTTTATTAGTACATTAAAAAGTGCTAAATTAGTTATTAAAACTAATGAAGTACCATTAATAGTTGGTGAAAGTGGCATTGGCAAAACTGCTTTAGCAAAAAAGCTTGCAGAAGATGAGAATTTAAATTTAGTATCAATAGATGGAAATTTGTTGAAAGAGGGTGAGATAGGCGGCTTGCCTACTATTGAATCTTATGAAACATTAGATGAAAGTGGCAAAAGAATTTATAAAAAATCTACAGTATATGCTGTTCATACTAAACTTAGAGAAATTGATAATTATATATTAAATAATAAAGGAGTTCTTTTATTTATAGATGAAATAAATAGATGTGAGCATACTGTTCAGCAGGAGCTTATGAATCTTATATTAAATAGAGAAATTAATGGTTATAATTTATCAAAGGAAGTTAAAATAATTGCAGCTATGAACCCTTCAGGAAAATATGGTGAAGATTTTGATTATCAAGTTGTAGATATGGATGCTGCTCAAGAAAATAGATTTGTATGGCTTAGAATGGAAAGTGATTCTGAAAATTGGATTAATTGGGCTATAAAAAATAATATTAATAATAAGGTAATAGAATTTATATCAAATTTTCCACAATATTTATATAAAAAGAATGAAGAGGATGTAGATGCTACACCAAGAAGTTATGAAAGAATTTCAAAAATCTTAAATATATATAGGGAAAACAAAGATTTAATAGAGAGAGAAGTTTTACTAAATGTTTTAAAAGGTAATGTGGGAAGAGTTATTGCACAGGAGTTAATTTCTTTTATTGAATCAAATGCTAAAGAATTAATATCATTTGATGATGTATTTTTTGGTGATGTAATTTCACAAAATATTATAGATAGGGTTAAAAAGGAAAGTCATACAAGACTTTATTTAGCAGCAACTAATATACTTGTGAAACTTAATAATAAAATAAAAAATATTAAAGAAGATGAAATATCATATTATATAAATAGATTTATTGAATTTATAAATTATTATCCTGCTGATTTAATGGTTGGTATTATGAAAGATATGAAAAATACTTATAATACTATTTATGAAAAAGCTCTTGATAATGACAAATTCATAGAGGGCTATTTTAAGTGCTATAAAGAGTAAAATAGTAAGGAGATAATTATGAAAAATTCTTTTGAAGATATTGTCATAAGTCTTAAAGATGAAATAAATAAAGTAATAAATAGTGTAGAAATGACTAAATGTAATAGAGCTAAATTAACATTTAATCCACAACTTTCAAATGAATTACAAGAAAGATTTTTTGAAATTGTGGATAAAGTTTACTTTGAACTTATGAAGGATAAAGATAATTTTTATGGATACTTTTTATTTCAAATGGAAAGAAGAATAAACTTTAATATATCTAGTGCAACTGGAGTAAACTTTAAAGATGCAAAATATATTATGTATTTTAATCCTATTGTATTTTTAGAACTTAATTTAAAACAAATGCAGAGCACTATTAAACATGAAATTCTTCATATAATATCATTTCATATAGTTAGAGCAAATGAACTTAAAAATAAGTATTCACCTCTCACAATAGATTTAGCTATGGATATTGTGGTAAATGAATATCTAGATAACCTTCCACCTTATTCTATTACAATTAATTATGTAAATAATAAATATTCATTAGAACTTAAACCCTATAATACATTTGAATATTATGCAGATAATATTCAAAAAGAAATAGATTTATTAAATGAAAATGAAAAAGGTGAAATAATAGATAGTAATGAAACAGAAGAAAAATCTAATAACAATAGTAATGATTTTATAAAAACTAAATTTGAAGTGGAAAATTCTCATAATATATGGAGTCAGGATAATGATGTAGATTATAATACATTAATAGATTTTACACAAAAATATATTAATGGCGCAAAAAAGGGAGTTGTACCAAGTTTTATTGAAAATATAATTTCTGCTATTAAAAATGTAAAGGGTGAGCTTCCTTGGAATTTGTATTTAAAAAAGTTAATGGGAACAATGCCATCAAATAAAAGGAAAACTACCACACGACTTAGTAGAAGACAACCTGCTAGACTTGATTTAAAAGGTGAAATTACAAATTATAAGGCTAAAATATTTGTAGCTCTTGATATAAGCGGAAGCATTAGTGAAGAGGAGTTTAAGCAAGCAATTAGTGAGGTACTTTCAATTGTTAGAAATTATAATAATGAAATTACAATTATAGAATGTGACAAGGAAATAAAAAGTGTATATAATGTTAGAAGTGTAAAAGATATTAAGAAAAGATCTGCATATAGCGGTGGTACAAGATTTACACCAGTTTTTCAGTATGCAAATTTAAAAAAAATAAATCTTTTAATATATTTTACAGATGGAAAAGGAGAAAATGTATTAGGTGTTATACCTAAAAATTATAAAATATTATGGGTTATTTCAGGAAGAGGTCAAAAATTATCCTTAAAGGAAAGCTATGGAGCTGTAAAAAAATTAAAAGAAATTAATATTAAGGAAGATATAGATTTAAAGGATATAAAAACAGATGGATACTCTATGAATAATCAGGAACCTATTTTTTAAAAAACACTTAGAAAAGGGAAAAATGTATGTTAGATAAAAGTGTTAATTTGTTAAAAGGAAATATTTTAAAATCACTAATTATTTTTTCAATACCACTTTTTATATCAAATCTTTTTCAACAACTTTATAATACTGTTGATGTAATGATTGTAGGTAACTATTTAGGAGATGTTTCATTAGCAGCTGTTGCAACAGTTATTTCCCAGGCAATATCATCAATATTATGTATTTTATATATTTATAAAAAAGCTGAAATACTTATACCCAAAAAAGAACATTTTAAATTTGATAAAGAATTATATAAGGAATTATTAGGTCAAGGGTTATCTATGGGTATTATGCTTATTTATGCCTTTTATACACACTCATATATAAAAAAAGTAAAGTAGGAGGAGAAAATGCAGTATTATTTAGCGCCAATGGAAGGAATAACAGGATATGTATATAGAAATTTGTATAATAAATATTTTCATAATATAGATAAATATTTTACACCATTTATTATTCCTAATAAGAGTAGAAGATTAAAAACAAAAGAGTTAAGAGACATCTTGCCTGAAAATAATAAAGGTATTACTATAATTCCTCAAATTTTAACTAACAGTTCAATGGATTTTAAAAATACTGTAAGAAGGCTTCAGGAATTTGGGTATAATGAAGTTAATTTAAATTTAGGATGTCCTTCAGGTACAGTAGTTTCAAAATTTAAAGGATCTGGATTTTTAGCTAAAAGAGATGAACTTGATATTTTTTTAGATGAAATATTTAAAATGGATAATATAAAAATTTCAATCAAAACTAGAATAGGTAAGGAGATGCCTGAAGAATTTTATGAAATTTTAAAAATCTATAATAAATATCCTATTTCAGAATTAATTATTCATCCAAGAACACAAAGAGATTACTATAATAATAAGCCTAATTTAGAAATGTTTAAATATGCTATGGAAACAAGTAATAGTAGTATATGTTACAATGGCAATATATTCACTGTCGATAATTATAATCATATTGTAAGTAAATTTAAAGAATTAAATAAGGTAATGATAGGAAGAGGGATAATCGGAAATCCTGCATTGATGGATAATATAAATGGAGATATAGGTCCAATAAGCAAGAAAAAATTAAAGGATTTTCATGATGAAATAGTTAATGATTACTTAGAAATGTTTCATAACGAAGTAAACACATTATTTAAAATGAAAGAACTTTGGGGATATATGATATATCTTTTTTCAAACAATTCAAAGTATGGAAAGAAAATTAGAAAATCAAAAAACCTAAGTGAATATAAGGATATGGTAGAAATGCTATTTTCTAATGAAGATATTATAGAAAATCCAGAAATTATTTGGCAAACTTAAAATTAAAGAAGGTATATTATGGAAAGGACATTTGTAAAACCAAAAATAATAAAAGATTTAGAAAATAGTATATTAAATAAAGAAGAAAATTCATTGGAAAAATTTTGGTATTATATAGATAAAGTTGGAACTCCACTTATAGAAAAATTTGAAGATTTAGAGGAATATGACCTTGTTACATTAATATATAAAGAAGAAAAAAACTTGATAATGTTGTATTAATACCACCAGTTGGAATGAGAAAGCTTGAAAAATGTATAATGAATAAGGTTTATGGGACAGATGTATGGTATATATCGTATAAAGTAAAAAATGATATAAGTTTTACATATCAATTTTCACCTAATGATCCTCTTGATAATGATTGGAATAGAAGATGGAAAAATGTAAAAGGTGATATTTTTAATAAAAAGGCTATACTTCATTTTGATAAATCAATAAATGTAGAGAGAATGGTTCCTTATGTAAATCTTGAAAATGCAAGAAAGAAGTTTTTTGTAAATAAAAATAATAATTCAAAAGAGGGAAATATAAAAGAATATTTTATATTTAGTAATATTCTTAATGAAAATAGAAAATTTAAAGTTTATTTTCCATATGAATATGATGAAAATAAAAAATATAAGCTTGTAGTTTTAAATGATGGAATAGAGTATTTAAGGATATTAAATGCAAAAAACATATTAGATAATTTAATACAGATGAAAAGAATACCTCCTGTAATAGCTGTATTTATTGAATCTACTAATAAAAGAGCAGAAAATTTAAAGTGTAGTGATAATTTTTCAAAGTTTATATGTTTAGAACTTATGGAGTTTTTATATAAAAATACAAGCATTTCCAATAAGCCAAAGGACAAGGTGATTGGAGGATATAGCCTTGGAGGTCTTGAGGCTTCGTATGTTGCATTAAAATATAGTAATATTTTTGGAAATGTTTTATCTCAATCTGGTTCTTATTGGTATAAAAAAGATAATTATAATGAAAATGAACCTTGGATAGTTAATGAATTTAAAAAGGTGCATAAGTTGCCAATAAATTTTTATATTAATGTTGGAAGTATTGAACCAAAGGTTTCAATGATAGATACTAATATTGAATTTAAAAACAATCTAATTAATTTGGGGTATAATGTTAAGTTTGATTTTTTTGGTAGTGGTCATGATTACCTTTATTGGGATGAAACCCTTGCAGATGGTTTAATATATTTGTTAAATATAGCAAGTGATTAATAAACATTAAAAAGAATATAATAAAAATAAGGTAGGTGAAATTAAATTATGAAGATAGCAGAAGTAAGTAAGAAATATGATATTTCTCAAGATACTCTTAGATATTATGAAAGAATAGGATTAATTCCAGCAGTACATAGAACATCAAGTGGTATTAGAGATTATGATGAAGAGGCAGAAAAAACTGGAGTTTTATCATGGGACAAATAATTAAGGACAGTATTGAAATTTTGTCTAGGTGTAAGCTTTTTAAAAATATATCTAAAAATCAAATAGAAGAACTTTTGACAAAAGATAATAGTATAAAAGCATATAAAAAAGATCAATTTATATTTCATGAAGGGGATATACCTAAAAAATTATTTATACTTATAAATGGCAAAATTGATATAGCTAAAGATTTATCATCAGGTAAAAGAATATTAATAACAAGTATTGAAATGAGTGGAGATATATTTGGAGAAATATATGTTTTTATAGAAAAAAATGAATATGATGTATATGCTCAAGCAGCAGAGGATTCAACAGTTTTTCAAATATCTAATAACATTTTTATAAAAAATGCAAAGGCTAAGTCAGAGGCAGAAGAAATTTTACAATATAATCTTATGTGTATCTTTGCATCTAAAGCTTATTTTATGAAAAGTAAAATTAAAATACTTGGAAGTTCTAGTATAAGGGAAAAAATAGTTCAATATCTTTTTCAAAGACTTAATGAAGAGGGAAATGTAAAAGGTAATTTAAATAGGGAATATATGGCTGATTATCTTAATGTGGCAAGGCCATCTTTATCAAGGGAACTTTCTAATATGCAGAAAGATGGAATTATAAAAATAAAAGGTAATAATATAATTATTACAGATGAAGAAAAATTTGAAGAATATTTATAACATATAATTAATTTAAATTGACGTAACATATGTTACATAAAAATGAAACTGTATTTGATAGAATCATTTTAGAAAGTAACATAGGAGGTCTTTTTATGATTAGAAAAATTGTTGAGATAAATAAGGAACTTTGTAATGGATGTGGGGCATGTGCTAGTGCATGTCATGAAGGTGCTATTGAAATGATAGATGGAAAAGCAACACTTATTAAAGATGATTATTGTGATGGCTTTGGTGATTGCTTACCAGCATGTCCAACAAATGCTATTACTATTATAGAAAGAGAAGCAGCAGAATATGATGAGGAAGCTGTTTTAAAAAGAATGAATGAAAGAAAAAACAAACATCAAAAAGCTAGTTTCAAGGGTGCTTGCCCTGGAAGTATGGCAATGAGTTTGGCTAGAGATAAGAAAGAAAATACAATTGAAGAAAAGAAATATAATATTTTGCAAAGTCAGCTTATGCAGTGGCCTGTTCAAATAAAGCTTGTACCTATTAAAGCACCATATTATGAAAATGCTGATCTTTTAATTGCAGCTGATTGTAGTGCTTATGCTTATGCTGGTTTTCATGAAGATTTTATAAAAAATCATATAACAATCATAGGATGTCCTAAATTAGATATGGTTGATTACTCAGAAAAGCTTACTGAAATAATAAAAAATAACAACATTAAGAGTATTAAAGTTGTACGTATGGAAGTACCATGTTGTGGTGGTATAGAAAGAGCAACTATGAATGCTATTGCAAATAGTAATAAAAATATAAATTGTGAAGTAGCTACAATTACATGTGATGGAAAAGTAAGATAAGTCAAGGTTTTGCCTTGACTTTATTTTTTATAAAAATAAAAATTAGAAAACATAATATTAAGTAATTGTTGAATAATGTAACAATAAGTGGTATATTGGTATAGTGGTATGACCACTTATTTGGAGGTGTTTTTTTTGAAAAGTTTAAAACAATTAATGATTATTTTACTTGCATATATGTTAGGTGCTATAATTCAAAGTGTATTTAATTTGCCTATACCAGGAACAGTGCTTGGACTTATATTCTTATTTATTGGGTTATATACAAAGATAATAAAAATAGAAATGATTGAGGATATTTGCAATACATTAATATCACATATGGCGTTCTTATTTCTTCCTGCAGGAGTAGGTCTTATGACAAGTTTTGGCTTATTAAAGGGAAAGGTAATTTCTTTTTTAATTATTATTTTTGTTTCAACAATTGTTGTATGGCTTGTAACTGCATATGTTGTTAAATTATTAAGAAAGGTGTGTGCAAAAGATGAAAGACATAATTAGTTCGCCAGTATTTGGAGTTTTTATATCTTTAGTAGCTTATAAAATAGGAGAAGCTGTTAAATCAAAATTTAAGCTAGCAATATTTAATCCATTACTTATTGCCATAATAGTATTAATTGCATTTTTATCTGTTTTTAATATTTCATATGAAGATTATAATAAGGGTGGTTCCGTAATATCATTTTTCTTAACTCCATCAACAATTGCTTTAGCATTACCACTTTATAAGAAATTTGAATTATTTAAAAAGAATGCTGTTCCTGTATTAGTAGGTATTGTATGTGGAGTAATAGCAGGAATTATATGCATAATTGGTCTTTCTAAATTATTTGGATTAACTGATGATATTACAATGTCATTACTTCCTAAGTCAGTAACAACACCTATTGCTATGGCATTATCAGATCAAATGGGTGGTATGACTTCTATTACAGTAGTTGCAGTTATTATAACAGGAATTTTTGGATCTATTGTTGGACCAATATTAAATAAAGTATTTAAAGTAAATGATAAAGTTGCCATGGGAATAGCTATGGGTAATTCATCACATGCCATAGGAACATCAAGAGCAATGGAAGTTGGTGAAACAGAAGGAGCAATGAGTAGTCTTACTATTGCAATAGCTGGTATAATAACAGTACTTTTAGCACCTTTTATTTGGAATCTTTTTATAAAAGTTTTTGGGGCATAATATTAAATTAAAATTTAATTTAAGGTGGGAGTTTTATGAATGATAAAAAATTATCACATATAGATAAATTATTTGAGTCAATAGATAATCTTTTAATAGAAAACAAAGAACAAAAATTAAAAGCAAAATTAGCAGAAAAAATAAGAGAAAGCATATTTACAGATGATATAGTAAAAAAAATGAATGAATATGATTTCTCTGAAATTTTAGATGAAGATCAAAGTGTTGTAAAACTTTTTGATAGTATTTTTCCTATCTTTGTAAAGAAAGACAATACTATATTTAGATTGTATAAACATAAAATAGAGGTAGACTTATCAGATGAAATGAAAGATAGATATATTTATATGTTTAATGATGGGAGATTAACATCAGGATTATTTGAATGTTTTAATATTAGTGATGATGAATATGTATATGGAATAAAAAAAATTATTGATGCTAAGGAACTTTTTAAAAAGGAAATATTATTTACTCTTGAAAATTTTAAAAATAATATTAATAAACCATATGATAAAATTAGCTATTCAAAGGAAAAAGAAAAAATAGCTATAAATAATTATAACAAATTATTAGAATATTTAGAGAAATAAATTATGAGAGGAATAATTTATGTTAACACCTATTAAAAGTGAAAAAGTATATAAAATAATAATGAAACAGATAAAAGACATTGTAAAAAGTGGTGAACTTAAAAGAGGTGATAAACTTCCATCTGAAAGAGAATTAGCGTTAAGATTAAATGTAAGTAGGACATCAGTTAGAGAAGCAATAAAGGCGTTAGAAACATTAGGTCTTGTTGAATCTAAGCATGGTGGAGGCAATTACATAAAAAATGATTTTGAAGATATTTTATTAGAACCTTTATCAATTGCGTTTATGCTTCTTGGAAGTAATAATAGTGAAATTTTAGAGCTTAGAAAGGTAATAGAGCCTGAAGTAGCATCTATGGCAGCAAAAAATATTACAGAAAATGAAATTAAAGAATTAGAAAATATTATAGAAAAATTATCTAAAACTACAGATAGTAAAATATGTGCAAGTCTTGATAAGGAATTTCATTATGTTATTGCAAAAGCCTCAAAAAATCATCTTCTTTCAACAATTGTTTTTTCTGTTTCATCTTTAATTGAAGAATATATAGACGAGTCAAAAATGTATGAAATTGATAGAGAAAAAGTTATAAATGATCACAAAATAATATTAGAAGCAATAATTAGTCATGATTCTAAAAAAGCATTTATAGAATCTAAGAATCATCTTAATTAATTTTTAGCACCGATTAAAATAATATATTTTAGCACAAAATAAAATATATTATTTTTGAAAGGTGTGTTTTTATTTGCAAAATATTTTAAAAATATCTAGAAATGATTTTATAAAGATTTTTACAAACTATGCATTGTTAATTGTGGTAATAGCACTTTCAATTCTTCCTTCGTTATATGCATGGATTAATATAAAGGCTTCTTGGGATCCTTATTCAAGTGAGGCTACAGGAAGGCTTAAGATATCCATTACAAATAATGACAAAGGTACAACTTTTAATGATTTATATATAAATTTAGGAAATAAACTTGTTGATGAACTTAAGAATAATGAAACTTTAGGTTGGGAATTTTTATCTTCTTCAAAATCAGAAGAAAAATTAAAATTTGGCAAAGTATATGCAAATATAGAAGTACCAGAAGATTTTTCTAAAGATTTATTATCATTTGTAACAAATGATATAAAAAAACCTAAGCTTATATATATTATAAATGAAAAATTAAATGCTATTGCACCAAAAATAACAAGTAAAGGTGCAGATACAATTCAAAATACAATAAATGAGGAAATAATAAAAACCATTAGTACAGTACTTTTGAATATGGCAAGAGATGCAGGAATAAATATAGAAGAAAATATAATGCCAAAGTTTCTTGAGGCGAGCAAGTTTTTACATGAGGCTTTAGATAGTTATGACACTTTATATAAGGGAATTGATGATTCAAAGGATAAAGTTAATTCTATAGAAAACTTTGTAAGTGAAATATCATTAAATGTACCTAAAATAGAAGAAATATTAAATAATGCTGATACTATTATGGAAAGTTTGGATAACTATATTGTAACAATTCAAGGAGGTTTAAATAGTGTGCTTCCTTTAATTAAAAAAAATATTGATATTGCAAGTAGTATATCTGAATCATTAAATAGTACAATTGAAAATTTAAACAATGAAGAAGTTTTAAATTCTATAAATAACATTAAAGAT
>JAAYQS010000017.1 GCA_012519155.1 Clostridiales bacterium | reverse complement strand
ATGGTTATTGACCATATAACCTCTCATAAATTCTCAATACCCTTTTATACCATAGTTGAAAGATGGATACCCACCATCTTTCTTTTTTTATCTTTTATTAATGTTCTTAATTATTTGACCTCTTATATGATTCATAAATATATCCATAAAATATTTTTCTATTTCTTTATCTTTTACTACTTGTTTATTGTTTCTTAAGTATATAATGCTATTAAAATTCCCAATACTAATTTTTCCGTTATAGTTAGTTTTTTCTTTTGTTTCTAACCTAAATTCATATTTTCTATTTCTTATACTTATTTTGTATGTCTGTCCTGGATATAATGATTCAGAAATAACATACTCCCTTTTTTTACCTCCAAGTATACTAGGCAAATTCGAATCATTTACATCCCTTTTAAAATTATCTGTATATGAATATGTATCTATTATAGAATACAGATCTATGACACTTGTTAACTCCTCATTATATAAACCCTTTTTAGGTATATTCCCTCCTCTTACCATTAATGCAGTATTTGTATGAATATCTTTCAAAAGATAATCTTCATTGTCAAGCATCATAGCTCCATGATCAGATGTTAATGTAATTAAAAATTCATTTTCTTTATAATTTTGTAAAATATATTTAAATGATATACCTAAATATCTATCAACCTTTCTTATTGTATTTTTATATTCGTATTGCTTTTCTGTGGTACTTTTTTCAAATACACTATTTGATCCGCTTCCTTTTTCAAATCTTTTGCTAATAGGTACCTGTACTTCTGTTAATATATTTCTGTTTACTTTTTCTTCTATTGCTCTATGAATATCTAAAAGTGAGATTCTAACATAATTATCACATTCTTTAAAGCTTTCTAAATGGTCTATTGTATCTTCTATAATTTCAGCTACCCTATAGTTATGACCATTTTGAACAATAACTCTATTTAAACCTCTTAATAAATCACCTGAAGGCTGACCAATATCTCCTGAAAATTCTGCTGTCATATAACCACGTTCCTGCATTAATTGTGCTGTAAGCTTATATTTTTCATTTATTTTTGTATTAACTTTATCATTAAACATGCCATTCTTATATGTATAAAAGCCACTTCTCATACCAGATACAACAGGTCTTGTATATTCACCTATTGTATAATTTTGCGAAAATATTATACCTTTATTAAAAAAAGAATATATTTCCTGTACATCTTTAAAAGAATTATCTTGTATATATTTAAAAGATAATGTATCAATAAATATGTCTAAAATAAGTTTTTTTCTTGTACTACTATGACCTAATTTTATTGGTTTTCCAAATATAATATTATTTTTTGACTTTATAATCATATTTTTATTAATCCTAAAATAATGAAATTCATAAGGATTTAATTTCTTTTCACCTTTAAAATCTTTATAACAAAACTCTACTATTTGATTTGCTTTAGTAGTCGCTATAGGTAAAATACTTAAATCATTATTTGTTTCCATACTTCTAGAAATGTAAGCTTCAACAATTTCACATTTAATATTATAATGCATATCACCTCTTAAGGACCTATTAAGAACCATTGCAGTATTATATGCATTTCCACTATAAGATAAATTATGAACACATACAAATTGATTATATAGAGAATTTTTTTTATTTAAAAATTTAAATAAAAAGAGTTCTATTCTAAAATTGAGTTTTCCATTTTTATCAAGATAAAATTTCCAAAACACAGGAAATACATTAACTGGAGATGAAATATAAGAAATTTCATCTAAAACTATATTTATATGTTTTTGGTTTGTTTTACCACACTCATATATACAATCTGTTAATTTGTTCTTCAAAAAATCTTTTTCACTTGAAAATTGCCCTAAAAAGCAATATATTTTTGCAGCTTTAATATACTCATTAGATTCCTCATAAAGATAGGCAAGTTTTAAACTATTTTCTATATCTATAGGATTATTTTCCAATTTACTTTTCAGAGAAAGTATTTCTTCTGATATTTCATTCATAAACTTATTGCACCTCAAATTTTTCTTTATAAACAACAAAGCTGTTTTAATGTATTTAATTTTACATTAAAACAGCCCTTATTGAAATAACTTTCATATTAACTTGGGAATACTAATTGCACAGTATTAGTTAATACATCTGAATAACTGTAAGTTACAGTTCTTTGAGTGTCGTCCTCTAATCTTACGACAAATATACTTGGATATATTCCTTCTATTATTCCATCATTAATTAAAATTTTCTTTCTACCACCATTTGCTTTCAAGGTAACCTTATCACCTAAATGAGTTTCAATATCCTTTTTTATACACTCTATTGTTCTAATTCCTTCCAAAAAAACACCCTCTTTCCTATACAATATTTTACAACGTTTTTTGCTATATGTCAAGCAAAATATATTATTTTCAGAACCGAAAGGTAAATTTTTTTATCTGACCATCTTTCCTGTAAATTTAACTTTTCTATATTAATCCACAGTCTTACTTTTTTTATATGAAATTATCCACAATTGTATGGTTTAGATTACCAATTTCTATTTTTGTGGATTATTTAGTTAAATTTACTCTTGCCAGACATCACTTCCTTTGGTATAGTTAAGTTAGTTGTATGCTACGGTATGCATATCAATTATTGATATATCTTCTGCTGTTAGTTGTTTGCAAATACTGGCTAACAAATCAGAGGATATATTTTTTTGTTTCTTTTTTATCTCATTTTTATTTAAGAAAAAATATTCATAAAGCTGCTTTATAAAATCAGCTATCTGTTCCATCAAATAATGGCATTTTTGAGCATTTGCATTATGACTACATGCATGTTCTATATTACCTTGCCACTTCTTTTGCCTGTTAAATCCCTGATTTTCGATTTTCCATCGTTTCCTTCCGGCTCCGGCTAGTTTAACTGCATTTTTTTCTGTAATTTCAATGCTTGTTATCCACTCAAATGTTGTTGTAATTTCTTTTCCCTTTTTCACTTTTGTT
>JAAYQS010000166.1 GCA_012519155.1 Clostridiales bacterium | reverse complement strand
AGATAATAATATGTCATTAATAGAAAAGCTTACTGTATTAATTTTAAGCATAAGCCATTCATAATCTATGTCATTATTTTCAAGTTCAAAATCTATATTTATATTATCAATTCTTTCTCTTCCAAACTTAGACAAATATTTATATAACTTTTCCTTATCTTTATAAAATCCTTCCTTAGATAATTTATCATCATAATTAATATTATTTTCTGATAAATAGGTACAAAATACTAGAAAATCCTTTTCTAGATTTTGTAATTCATATTTTATTTTCCTATAATATGCAGAAAGCTCAATATCCTCTTTAAGAACTTTTTTGCCATAAATTGAACAAGAATAAAGCCATTCAAAATAATCCTTTTCTTCAGATAATGTATTACTATCAGATAATTTCACACTAAAAATTTTCATAAAAACACCTATAATAGCCATGACTGCTTCATTTTCTAAAATAAACATATCACTAGAATTATCCAAAAATTTTATTTTGCTATTATCTTCCTTAAAAAAAGTCTTTTTAAAAACTTTATACATATCAAAAATTTCTCTTTCAAAATCTTTGTTATATTCATTTTCATTATTTTTTTCTTGATTATCTACTTTTAAGTAACCTAAAAACTTATTATAAAAACCATTTATAACATCTCTTTTATACAAATGATTTGTCTCATTGTTAAAACTTATATTTAAATATTTACATATATCATTATTATATAATGGATTAAAATTTAATTTATGTTTAACGTATGTCAAAAAATTACTATCGTATAAATTAATATATAAATCAAATTTGTTAATTTCTACACAATTATTCTCCATAATATGCACCTCAATACAACTATTTTTACCACTTAATATCTGAATTATACTATAAAAAAAGTTATTATAAGTTTACTTTTTGTAAACATTATAATAACTTTTTCTGTATTTTTTTATTGTCTATTTTGGTTATGTTACTTCCTTTAACAAAATAAGAATTTTCAGCGATGCTCATCATATATAAATCATTCCAGGAATCAGTATAAAAATTAATAATTTGCTTATTTTTATATTTACTGAAAAATATTTTTTTCTTATTTTCTCGATAACATAAATAATTAATTTTACCTGTAACTTTATCTATATCAGATCCTATGTAATGCTTTATATTTAATCTTTTGCATATTTCATCAAGTAAAAAATTAGCTGAAGCAGAAATTACTATATCATTATCCTTATGATTTTTATAATAAAATTTTTTTATATTTTTCTCATGTTTATCCCAAAATTCAATTATAAGCTTATCCATATTTCCTACATCTAAAATAAACTTTTCAAGAAGCTTACTATAATCATCAAATACATCATCAATCTTAATTAATCCAAACTTATATTTTATAAGTGCCACTGAAATTTTAGGTAAATAAACACACCATTTTATATCTTTTCTTAAACAAAATAGAAAAAAATCAATGGCACTTTCTCCATGGTATATAGTGTTATCAAAATCATAAACATTCACTTTTTCCATAAAACTTCTCCTAAATCTTTTTATAATATAAATATTAATTAATATAATCACTTATAATTATAGTCTAAAAAAACAAATTGTGATATATTATATTTGTTACACTTTTTATAAGGAGATTATTAATAGTTATTAAAAATATATTCAAATATAATCAAATGTAATATAATATATTTAGGGGTGATTATATTTGAGT
>JAAYQS010000002.1 GCA_012519155.1 Clostridiales bacterium | reverse complement strand
TTTCATTGCCTCACTTATCATCCTTTCCCCTCCTATAATATGTATTAATACTATTATAAAAGGGATTTTTATAAGTGGGGAATTTTTATTCCCTTAAGTGGGTAAATTTATTTTACCACTAACAATCGCAACAATTTCATATGGGTTAGGGCTTTTTTTAGCTAGTACAGATGTACAAACTAATACTAATATAGGATAAGTATATTGTAATACAGTTGCAGTAGCTGCATTAGCTGCATTTACTGCAGCAAAATAAGTATATTGCACAGACATAAGTCCAAAAATAGAGAACACAAAAAATGGTATTAATATATCTTTATTTCTCCATAAATCAAAAATTTTTTTGCCTTCCCTAGAAAACAAAAATATCAATATTATAACACCTGAAAATATCATTCTAGCTGAAGATAATATTTCGACAGTTATATCACTATTTCTAAATAACATCTCTCCTAAAACTCCACTTAACCCCCACATAGCACCACATAATAACACTATTATCATTCCTAATTTTTCCTTAGAATTCATAGATACACCTCCTTAAGCAATATATGAAAAAAGGCACACACATAAATGCGTACCATCTCTCATTAACATTTTTTATTTTTACAACTTTAAATAGATATTTTTTAAATCCTCTATTTCTTTTCCCATATAATCAGATATCTTGCCACTTAAAACACTCATTGCAGCTATAGCCTTAGCACTATCAAGGGGACTTCCTCCACCAATACCAATACAAAAATCGCAATTGGTATCCTTATATACCTTAACACCCTCTTCAATCATTTTATCTGTAGGTTCTCCTATTATTTCATTGTACACTTGAAACTCTAGTCCTGCATTTTTCAATAAATCTGTAAACATAGCAATAGTTCCATTTTTAGTCATTACCTTACCACATACTACTAAAGCTTTTGTACCATAATCTTTCATTATGTTAACACTATCTAATAATGCATCCTTGCCCATTATTGTTCTTTTAGGTACTGTAAATTGATATGACATATTTATATCCCCTCCTTACTTAATTATATTACTACCATTAAATAAACTCTTTATCAACTACTGCTAATACTTCTTCTAACTTAACAAGCTCTTCTAATAATTGCTCTTCTGTTATTATTAATGGTGGAGATACAAAAATCATATTTTCATGTGAGTATGTCATAAATCCTTTATCCTTTAACATCCCTATTATTTTACCCATTATTCCTTCAGGATCTTTTCCATATGGAACTAAAGCTTCTTTTGTTTTCTTATCTTTAACTAATTCTACTGCTGAGAAAAGTCCTATAGAACGAACATCACCAACACATTTAAATTCTTCTTTAAATTCTTCTAATTTTTTCTTTAATACTGCTCCTACTTTATTTACATTTTCAAGAATATTAGCTTCTTTATAATAATTAACACATGCTACACCAGCTGCACAAGCTAATGGATGCCCACTATATGTTAAACCACATGATAAAATATGATCATCAAAATATGCTGCTATTTCTTTACTTACAACACATCCTCCAAGTTGAACATAACCACAAGTTACACCTTTAGCAAAGGTAACAATATCTGGTTTTACATCAAAATTTTCAAAGGCAAACATTTTACCAGTTCTACCCCAGCCAGCCATTACTTCATCACAAATCATCATTATTCCAAATTCATCACAAATTTTTCTTACACCAGGCAAATAATTTTTAGGTGGAATGTAAACATTCTAGCCATTTTTATTGCATTTTCATTAGCATCTGCACCTGCATTTGTAAAAAATACTTTTCCCATATTATCTGGCATAAGGTCTATAATCATTTTTGCAAGCTTTGCTCTAGGCTCTGTAGCATAACTAGGTGCTATAAAACAATATTTATCTACTTGCTCCTTAATTGCATCTGCTATTTTTTTATTTCCAAACCCTACATTTAAGTTTACTAATTGTGAGCACATATCAGTATATCGATTTCCATCATAATCCCACATATATATTCCATCTGCTTTTTCAATAGGAATAGGATTTAATCCCTTTTGTTTACTCCATGATTGTAAATTATACTTTAATGACATTTCTTTAATTTCTGCTCCATTCATAACACTTTATCTCCTTTCATTAACAATAGAAAAAGAGCCACATTAAAATATGTAGCTCCTTTGCTATCTCTTTACTATTTATTTTATGAGATAATTATAGCATTATTTTTTATATGTAAATTTTTCAAATGCCTAATTTTAATTGTGCTTATGCACAAATCATAATATGTTTTTAATATAAGTACATAACAAGAAACTTAATTTAACTTCTAAATCTCCAAGATCTTTTCCTGTTATTTTTTTATCTTATTAATCTGATAATTAACAGTATTTCTATGTACAAACATTGCTTCAGCTACAGCTTGTACGCTTCCATTGTTTTCTAAATATTTTTTTATAAATTCAATCATAGATGTATTATTTTCTTTATCATATTTTTCTATTGGTTCTAATATATCCTTATAAAAATCATTTAATACATTACTTTCCTTTGCTTCAAGAAGTATTTTATATATGCCTATTTCATCATAATAAATAACATTTTTATCTGTTTTGTTACCTAATTTAACTACCTCTATGGTCTTTTTAAATTCCTTACTAATATCACCTAAATTTATTTTTAATGAACCTACACCAATTACATAATCTTCATATTCAAATATCATATCTTTAAATATACTTACAATATTTTTTTCGATATTTTCATTATTTACTATCTTTCTACAGAAATCTCTCGTAACTTCTTCTATTCTTACTTTCCAAGGCATTGTAAAAATAGGCACTGATTTTTCATTACAATAATCAATTACATCTTTAGTTACTTCATGTATATGAGGACCTATATTAACAATTATTGCAGATACATCACACTTATATAACATCTTTACAAAATCTAATAATGAATGTCCATTATCACATGCAATACCAGTTGTTAATATTATTTCATTGCCTCCTAAAAAACTATTCATATTATATTCTTCTACAACATGAACCCATTGCACGATATTTTTTAATCCTTTTTCTCCTGCAATTAATTTCATATTATATAAATTTTGCGAATCTTTAATAACTTTTTCTAATACTATACTCATATTTTTTGTCGCACAAGGCGACTGCCTCCTTTTTATTCTTGGCTAACATATATATAATCAAATATACAATTTATAAAATATTAATACAATATAATATTAAAAAAACTAAAAAAGCCAGCATATGCTGACTTTTTCATTACAAATTAAACTCTACAGACTCAAGTTTTGCAATAATTTTAATGCTATGGATATCTGTTGTTTCAGTTTGAACACTATTTTCATTTTTTATAAGAAGTATTTTGCTACCACCTAAAGATTTTACTTGTCTTATCACTCTTTTACCTTCAAATTCTATTAAGTATATTCCAGATGTACCTATAAGCTCTTTCATTAAATGACCAAAAGCAATATCATCTTTCATGATTCTAAAGCCTGCCATTTCATTATCTTGTACTTTTATATATAATACTTTATCTGCTGGATACCCACATACCTTGTTAGAATATACAGGTAAATCTTTTTTACCAAAAACATTCTTAAGATTATAATCATATATATTTATAGTTTTTAAAACTGATGAAAAGGCTTCTGTCCATACTTCAGATGTTTCTCCTAATATTCTTGCTTGCTTCTTAGATTTTAAACTTTCCTTATTTGCCTTTACTTCTTGCTTTCTTTCCTCCATTAAGGCTTCATCAGTTACTACCATATTTATATCATTTAAATCAACCTTAAGTATTTTTGCAGCTCTATCTATAAAACTTTCTTGAGCTACTTTTCTGCCTAGTTCAACTTCATTTATATATTTTTCAGCAACTCCAAGCTTTTTAGCTAATGCTTTTTGAGTAAGTCCTGCTTTTTCTCTTGCACTCTTTATCTTTTCCCCTACTCTACTCACTTTTGTCCTCTCCCTTATTAATTTATTCTTACTATTTCTGCATATTTTTAAACCATTCACGTTCTTCTATTAAATGATTTATTAAATATTCAAATGACCATTCTCTTGAAGTTTCAGTTACAACTGCAAGAATGCCGCCTTTTACAAATTTTCTAATTTCTTTTATACTTTTTTGAAGTTTGTTATCTTCATAATTATTAAATAATATCACCTTTTCTGAAATATTAAAATTACTTGGTTCACTAGACTTTAATCCACTTAAAATATCTTTTATTTTTATGTTTAACATTTCTTTTGTAATAATTATAAATTTAATTTTTCTTTTAGTAAGCTCTATTATTTCAGCATTCTCCAATCCATAAACTAGAATGCACTTATTATTTTTCAAGTAATCACTCCTAAAAATTATTACATTGTTTCTGGTTCGTTATAATTTTCACCAAAAGTTTCAACTTCCATTGTTTTTATAACTTGATCTTCATATGGTTTATCATTATAATCAGTTTTTGTATTTACAATTTCATCAGCAACTTCCATACCTTCTATTATTTTTCCAAATGATGCATATTGATCATCTAAATGAGGAGCATCTGCCACCATTATAAAGAACTGGCTTCCAGCTGAATTAGGCATCATAGTTCTTGCCATTGATAATACACCTCTTGTATGTTTTAATTCATTTTTAAATCCATTTCTAGAAAATTCACCTTTAATAGAATATCCAGGGCCACCCATTCCAGTTCCATCAGGACATCCTCCTTGAATCATAAATCCTGGAATTACTCTATGAAATATTATTCCATCATAGAATTTTTTATTTATTAAACTTATAAAATTATTTACTGTATTTGGAGCTACCTCAGGGTAAAGCTCTGCTTTCATTGTTTTACCATTTTTCATTGTTATAGTTACTATTGGGTTTTTCATTTTTTTAATCCACCTTTCATGTACAATAAATTATATTTATTATTATGATTTTAACAAAATTACTTAGAAAACAAAAGTCTATTAGATATATCCATAATTTCTTTAGTATTTAATGAATTATAAATTTTTACGCTACCTTTTTCTTTTGATTCACTTAAAAGCCCTGCTACGGATAATCTTCTTTTTATTTCCCTGCATGTTCCCATGCCACCATCTATTATAGGAATATCTTCTCCTACTATTTTACTTAATGTATCTTTAATAAATGGATAATGTGTACATCCTAAGACAATTGATGCTATATCATTTTTATTATATTGTGCAAATTTTTCTTTTAAATACTCTACTGTTTCTTTTCCATTAATATTACCTGCTTCTACAAATTCCATAAGTCCAGCACAAGGCATAGGAATGATTTCTGCTTCATCTTTATATAAATCTAATAGTTTATGAAATTTTTCAAGCTTAAGTGTAACTGGTGTGGCCATTATAATTATTTTACCAGGTCTTTTTAGTTTAACTGCTGGCTTAACTGCCGGTTCTATCCCCACAATAGGTATTTTAGGATATGTTACTCTAAGGGCTGCCACAGCTGCGCTAGTAGCCGTATTACATGCTATTACAAGCCCCTTTGCTCCTTTACTTAATAAAAATTCTACTGCTTCATATGTAAGAGCTTTAACTTCTTTAAAATCTTTTACTCCATATGGCGCATTTTTTGAATCTCCAAAGTATATATAATTTTCATTTGGCATGATCTTTAAAGCTTCCTTTAATACACTAAGACCACCTACGCCTGAATCAAAAAAGCCTATAGGCATATTTTTTTTGTCCAAAATACCTCAACTCCACTCCCAATTAAAAGTTTATTTATATAAGTTTTACTGAATATATTTGTATAATAATCATTTTATTACTTTATACATAAAAAATCTAGCATATATAAATTTAAACCATATTATTACAATTTAGAACAATTTTCATAAAAATATGTACACTATTACTTTCTCAATGAATAGTATATTACTATGTTTATAAATTATTTTTTAATTAAGAAGTTATTAATAACATGGGAAAAAATAAAGATATAATAAAAAACTCCCCTTAAGCAGATTTAATTACCTACCTAAGGGGAAATTCTTATAACTTATGCAGCTGTATTCCATTTTCTTGCAATCCTTTTAGATTCCTTATCAATATTAACAGCCTTGTTTGCTGCTGCAAGAGAAATTGCAACAATTCTACTTTTAATATTTTTACTACTCTCTTTTCTCATAAACTCATTTCTCCTTTTATAAATACATTTTATTTTCGTTATGATATTAGTATAGCTTGAGTAGTAATACTTCTAAATATCTTTTAAATTATACTTTAATTTAATTATGATTTTTTTTATTTAAAATTTAGTTTAAAAATTTTAAAAGTAATTTAAA
>JAAYQS010000165.1 GCA_012519155.1 Clostridiales bacterium | reverse complement strand
TATTTAATGAATAAACTGTTGAATAAATAAAGATAAAAAATAAGTTGTCTGAATATTCAGAAATAAATATTGTAATGGGTAAAATAAAAAAGAAAAATAATTGCCAACTTTTACTTGACTCAAACAAAAATATCACATTTATTGAAAAAAATAATAAATGTGATATTTTATAATTATGTAAAAAGATATTTTATGGGGTAATAAAAATGAATAATCTTATTAATAAGTTTAAAAAAAATAGAGACATAATTTTTACCATTATACTTTCAATAATATCTCTTATATTTATTGGCGGCTATATGGTATTTCAAAAGGGAATAACTGATTTAAGTATAGTTTTATGCTATATAATTGCAATTGTTCTTCCTATGTACAATATACTAAATAAAAGTGATGATGATGTGGAAGATAATAATATAGATTATTTAATAGCTTCTATTTCTTCTGTGGCTATTATAATTTATATAATATTTTCTTTACTAAATAAATAATTAAAAAAATAGAATGCAAAATTAATTTTGCATTCTATTTTTTATTTACATATCTTTTTTTCTATAAGCTACAAAAGAAGCACTTCCAGAAGCAATCATTGCTAAAAGAACTAACATTATAGCTTTATTATCAAATGAAGAACTTGAATCATCATTATTATTGTCATTATTATTATCATCATTATTAACTGCTTCAGCTACTGAAATTGTTATTGGTGACTCACATTCTAATTTCTTACCTTCTGAATCTGTAACTTCAACATATATTTTGTAAGTTCCACTTGATGGTATCTCCCAATTATATGAAGATGTAGAACTAGATGATTTAATTGTCATCTTAGATCCATTTTTAACTGCATAGAATTTGTATTTTACACCACCATTATCACTTGTTGCTTTTGCACTTATTTTAACAGAATCTCCTGCAACTAAGTTTTTAACCTTGCTTAATTTAAATGATGTAATTTCAATTGGATTTTCATTAATATCAGTATTACTATCATCATTATTATTGTTATTATCATTATCCTTAGGTTCAGTTATAGTAAATTTTAATGCTGATGACGTAACATCAGTATCTCCATCACTAACAATTACAGTAATATTATAAGTTTTTGCTTCATCAGGTGTCCAAGTAATACTTGAGCTTGAACCAGATTTTATTACAGTTTTTCCATCCATGAATTTATAAGTATAATCACCTGTACCACCAGTTGTTTTTGCAGTTAACTTAATTTTTGTACCAGTTTCTTGAGATAAACTACTTGGACTTGATGTTAATTTAACAGCTAACTTTTCTTTTTCATCATCTTTTGTAGTACTATCATCGTCTTTTCCTGTATTTTTATCATCATCTTTTCCTGTGTTCTTGTCGTCATCTTTTCCAGTATTTTTATCATCATCTTTTCCTGCGCTACCACCTGAACTGCTTCCATCATCATAAGCTTTCCATGATGTACCATCACAAATCATTGTACCAGTACATTTAAGACCTGCAGCATCAATATCTGTTGGTGAATCTGCTGGATATTTTGTTCCATTACCATCATTAAATATTATTAATGGATTATCATATCCTGTTGGCATTTCATATTTATATAATCCACTTGACACTTCAGTCATTTTTTCTCCTGGCCATTTTGCATTTTCTTTTACAGTTGCAGCTGTTTCATCATCATTATAAACATATGCATATGCTGCTGACCATCCTGATGGTAATTTTAAGTATGCAACATTTTTACCTTGATTAGTTGTTGAGCCTCCTGTTGTTGAGCCTCCTGTTGTTGAGCCTCCACTTGATGAACCACCACTTGATGAACCATCACTTGTATCTCCACTTGAACTACCACTTGTTGTAGGATTATAAATACATGCTACTTTTCTGCCTTCAAGCTTACCACTTATTTTACCTCCAGAAACAGTAAATGTATTTCCTGATACTTGATCTTTATATGATCCATCAGCCATTGTTGTTTCACTATTTATATCAGTTCCATCACCTAAATTAATAATACAAGTTCCTTTAGTTCCTCTGTCAATTTGTAATATTTGATTATTTCCATTTGGATTTCTTAAATATTCTTTTTGTCCTACCATAGCATTACGGAATTTATTAACAGCCTTAACTTCTGGATCTTTAAATTGATCATTTCCTTTTGCTCCAAGTACATTATTTCCTGCATAATTACCACTTGGTCCATCTGAACCATCTGGTCTACTAAGGAATAGTGGTGTACCTCCTGATCTAGCTGCAATTACTGCCCAACACATTCTTATTTGCCAATCATTCATCCATGCAGATGGATGACTATTAAAATAAGTATCATGTGATTCAACCCATGTAACTATTCTATCTGGTGTTGAGTGACACCAATCACTTATATTTCCAACAGAAAAATTTTTACTTCCAATTGCTCCTCTAAGCTTATCACCGTAACTACTTGCTGTCATATTCATATATGATGCATATTCATTATATGGAATATTCCTATCTTGCAAAACTTCACCATATATAAATAAGTTATCTTTATTAGCAAGTGTTACACCATTAACATCCTTCTTTCCTGTAGCTACATCCCAAAAATCATTTACTCCTCTAGAATTAGATGAATCCTTAGGATCACTTGGCACACCTATATGTTTAGCTGTATCATATCTAAATCCATCGCATCCTAAAGATATTAAATCATTACAATATTTCAAATAATATTCTTGGAAACCTTGATTTTCTGTATTTACATCTGGAAGGCCTCCCATTTGACCTAATGTACATTCATATCTGTTGTTATAATCGTTAATTTCATTAAATCCATTATCGTGATATAATTGACCTTTTCCTTTACCACCTGCAGCATTTGCTAACGCATCTGCTACTTTTCCAAGTTCTGGTGTTGTGTGATTTGGAAGTACGTCTGTTATAATTTTAACGCCATACTTATCCGCTTCCTCACACATTGCCTTATAATCATCTCTTGTACCTAATTGATAATTTCCAATAGTCCAGTCAATTGGTTGGTAGTGCCACCACCACATACCACCTTCACCACTTCCACCATCAATTTTCATTGGTGTTCCTTCACCATTACATCTATTGGCAGGCGAAGTTTGTACTGTAGTATATCCTGCATCAGCTATGTCTTTCATATTTTCTTTTATAGTATTAAATGACCAACAAAATGCATGAAGTATTGCACCATCTTTAGTATTACTACAAAGACCGTAATCTGTTTTTTCAGCATATGAAGTTTTATTTTCTTCCTCATTAATGTCTGGTAATAATCCATCATATGCAGACATAGTACCTATTGAAGTACTGTTGGTATTAATTTCAGCAGCATTTACTGCCATTCCTGAAAACAAACTTGAAGAAACAGCTAAAAATGTCATAATTGATGTTACTTTTTTAGATAATTTTATCATATTTACCCCCTAATTTATAAATAGTGTAAACGTTATAATCCCACATATATGTAAAATACATATATTTCTTCTTCAATTATAATGCATGTTATTAATAATTTCAACACATTTTTTACATTTTGTTAATTTTTTTCATCGAATAGTAAAAAATACTACACTAGAAATTCTTATTTTCTAGCGTAGCAACTTTAATTTTAGTAAGTATTAATTATTATATTTCTTTTTTTGATGTAACACCAATTATAAAAATTGAACATGATAAAAGTGTGATTATCATAATTATATTATTTATATCAGCTGAATCAACTTTATTATCATCCTTATCAGAAGGTTCATTATCCTCTTCTATCTTTTGATATTTATATTTTATTGTAATTACATCTTCAGTATATTTACCATTTGCCTTAGATGGTCTATTAATTAATTCATAACCATCAAACCCTAATTCTTCAGAAGAATACTTATCTCCAACATCACCTGTCAAAACTTTTTCTTCTAATACAGTACCATCTCCACCAGTAACTTGCGCTTTTCCAGTTGACATACATAAAATATCATAAAGTGCATGATTATCATGACCAATCAGTTGAAGTATAATAATATCCTGGTACAGTTCTTTCAAAAGGTGAATATTCATTTTTTTGGAAATCATTTTGAGAACCACCTTGCCCAAATGGTGCATAAGAATGATTATATACAACATCCATTATTACACCAATACCAGCATCATGAAGAGCTTTTACCTTCTTCAGTAAATGCTAAATATTTACCTCTGTTTTTATCACTTATACCAGAATTTTTATCATAAGAAAAATCCTTTACATGAACTTCCCATACAACAGCATCTGTTTGATTTGGAGAATCTACTCTCTTATCATTTTCCCAGCCAGCTGGATCTGTTGAATCTAAATCAATTACCATTGATCTATTCCCATTAACTCCTGTTGTTTTTCCATAAATATCTGGAGTTTCTGCTCCATCTACACTATATGTGTAATAAGTATTTTTTATATCGCTAGACACTTCTACTGACCATACTCCAGAATTATCTTTTTTTCATATCTAATGTTTCTATTTTTTCAGGTTTTACTTTTTCCTTAGAAGTATCATCACTTCCTGTTGTATAACGGTTAAGTTGAACTTTGCCAGCCTTCGGTGACCACACCTTAAATGTTGTCTTATCCTTTGTATATGTACAGCCTAAATCGTTTCCATTATACGATACATAATCATCAGCAAATGCCATTTTAGTAGTTGGCATATTAGTTAGTACCAATGTAGACATTACAAATGATGCTAAAATTGTAGATAATATTTTTTTTAACTTCATTACATCCCCTCCTGTAATTTATAAGTTGATTATACATACCATTCTTTCAAAAAACAACTTATTTTTACAGCTTATATAAAAATCAAGAAGGTTTGCCTCAGTACAAACCTTCTTATTATATTACTAAAAATGTATTTTTCTTTTTCTCATTCCGATATTTATAATAAGTGCAAGAGACATCATAATTGTAAGAAGAGAGCTGCCTCCATAACTTATTAATGGAAGAGTAATACCTGTTATAGGTAATAATCCAATAGTCATACATATATTTTGAGTAATGGCAAAAATGAAATATGATACCATTCCTATACATATTACTTTTGCAAAATTATCTTCAGTATTTTTTGCTATACTCACAATTCTAGATATGAGTATAAAATATAAAATCAGAAGAAATATTGCACCAACAAATCCCCATTGTTCACCAATTGCTGAAAAAATAAAATCAGTTTGTATTTCTGGAACATGAGTCCCTGTATATCCTGGAGATACTTCTGATGAAAAAGATGGTCTCTCTCCAATAAGTCCACCTGCACCAATTCCTATAATAGATTGATTTAATTGATAGCTATCTGCTGAATCTTCAGTATCTGGATTTAAAAATGTTAATATTCTTTGCTTTTGATGATCTTTTATTACTCCAGTTGGCCATAAAGCTATTACTGCCACAAAACAAAATAAAATACCACCAATAATAATTTTTTTATCAATTCCTGCTATAAAAACTATACCAAGCATTATAAAGAAACATACAAGAGTCATACCCATATCTGGCTGAGCTGCTATAAGTGCCATGGGAATAAGTGCATATATAGCTATTTTTGCAAAATTCTTAATATTGTTTATTTCAAAATCACATTCATTTAATATTTTAGCTTCCATAAGGATTATGGTGAATTTTGCAAGTTCTGCTGGTTGTAATTCCATAAATCCAAGACTAAGCCATCCTTTAGCTCCATTAATTTCCTTACCAATTATTAAAACCAATACTAATAAACCTACAGTTATCCAATAAAGAATAGGAACAAATCTATAAATAGCTCTATAATCTATTACTAATAAGAGATACATTACAATTAATGATAATAAAAACCAACGTAACTGTTTAGATATAAAAAAGAAATTGCTAATTCCATCTACTCTGCCTTTTGTGCACAAATATATATTTAACATCCCAAAAGATACTAATAACAATATAGATATAAGAAGCTTCTTATCAATCTCTCTAATAAGTCTAATATCTAATTTAAATTGACTAAAAAACTCACCAATCTTTTCCACTACTTTTAACACTTCCACTTCTAGTTTTATTTATAATTGTTACCACAAGATTATTATATAAATAAAACTTTATTTTATACATAAAAAGCTGAATACATATGCTTAAACATTGTAAACAGCTAATTAATTATCTTCCTCTTACACTTTTTATAGGTATATTTGCTACAAGTGAAGTTGAACCTTCACCTTCAACAACATCCCCCTTGTTTAAGGCTATTTCAACATCTTCACTATCTATTTCAATATATTTAGATAAAACTTTTAATATTTCATCACGCATTTTTTCTAATACCTCTTCTGGAATATCACCCCTATCATGAATTAAGATAAGTCTAAGCCTATCTTTTGCTACATCTTTGGGCTTTAGCTTATTACCAAAATTAAAAAATCCCATGTTTTATCCCCCTTTTATTTACGACTAAATATTCTTTTAATAGAAGATAATATACCATTACTTTTTGAATGTAATTCCATTAAAGGTACATCTTCGCCTAATATTCTTCTGGCAATATTTTTAAAGGCTTGACCAGCATAAGATCCTTCTTCCAAAACAATAGGTTCTCCTTTATTTGTTGAAACTGTAACATTTTCATCTGCAGGAACAACACCTATTAATTTTACTGATAATGTTTCTATAATATCAGCTACATCAAGCATATCTCCTCTTTGTGTCATATCATAATTCAATCTATTTACAATAACTGAATGATCATCTAATCCCTTTGCATCAAGTTTTCCTATAACTCTATCAGCATCTCTAACTGAAGTTATTTCAGGATTTACTACTACTAAAGCTCTGTCAGCTCCAATAACAGAATTTTCGAATCCTTGCTCAATACCTGCAGGACAATCTATAAGAACATAATCAAATTCTTCTTTTAATTCATTTACTACTTTTAACATGTCTTCAGCATCAATATCATCTTTATCCTTTATTTGTGCTGTTGGAAGCAATGATAGATTAGGAAATCTTTTATCCTTTATTAATCCTTGTTTTAATCTACATCTTCCTTCTATAACATCTATAAGTGTATATACTATTCTATTTTCTAATCCCATTAATACGTCAAGATTTCTAAGTCCTGTATCTCCATCTATTAATACAACTTTCTTTCCAAGTGCAGCTAAAGCCGTACCAATATTAGCAGTTGTAGTTGTTTTACCAACTCCT
This sequence comes from Clostridiales bacterium, assembly GCA_012519155.1. GTDB lineage: Bacteria > Bacillota > Clostridia > Clostridiales > Clostridiaceae > Clostridium. The sequence continues at coordinate 7,002 of JAAYQS010000165.1, read as the reverse complement.
CCTTTTCCTGATGTAATTACAATAGATTCTCCCATTAATTAATCCCTCCAAATATTTATACGTTTGTAATAAATTTAAATTATAAAATTTTATAGCACGAGTTTATGTCTCAATTATTTTTTCTTAAAGTTATATATACTTATTATTAAGATATGGTTCTACAAGAATTGAATTATCTTTAATCTTTGCTACTTCTGGATATTTAGGCTTTTCAGAATCAGGAGACATTGTAATTATATCTGCTATTTTTAATATTTCAGGTTGCATATAAAATGCTGCTATTATTGCATCTCTATTACCATCTATTCCAGCAAACACCTTTCCCTTTATAGCTCCTAAAACTATAATATTACCACCTGCATATACTTCTGATCCATGATTAACATCACCAATAATAACTATATTGCCTGGGAAATTAATTATTTGCCCCCCTCTAATTGCTTTTCTAAAAAATTTTGTTTTTCCTTCATGAATTCCTTCAAAACATTTTTCAGTAATATCCTTAGATTTGCTATTATTATCACTATTAGCAGAAGCGCTATCTTCAAATATTATATCCTTTACAACAATTTCATTTAATAATACCTCTTTTAATTTATCACCTTCGTCTTTAGACAAATCAGATAACTTTGTTGTAATACAAAGAGTTGAATCTTTATAAAATTGTTTTCCTTTTGATAATTTTTCAGTAAGAGTTCCTAGCATGTCATCAAAATTATCAAATTTATCCATATCAATTTCAGCATTTAAGCCCTCTTTATTACCTTTTATGATAATTCCTTTGTTAATCAATGATTAATGCACCACCCTATTAATGTAGTATTAATCTAAATTATCTCTTAATCTTAGACCTTTTCCAATCAATTATATCATTAATGTTAAAAATCTACAATGTAAATAAATTAAGATATTCTTAATTTTAAAAATAAAAAAGCTGCCCTATTAAAATTAAAACTTTTTAATAAGACAACTTTTTATCTAATTGCTTTTATTGTCTGCTGGCGCATTTAAAACATACTTTTGGAATGATTCAGATTTTGATGCATAATTAGGATCCATACTTAAAATTCTATCCTTGAAATATGCTTCATATATAGCCTTTGCAATAGGTGCTATATAACCACCATGACCTCCATCATATACAACTGCTACAATTGCAATTTCAGGATTATCATAAGGAGCAAAACTTATATATGTTGCATAAGGAGCTCTTCCCCATGATTCTTGTTCTTGATCATTTATATCAGCTGTTCCTGTTTTACCTGCAGTTTCAATTGGAAAATTTTCAAATGCTCCAACTGCAGTACCATTTTCATCCATGTTAACCTTTCTCATACCTGCCTTAACAGCATCTAACGTTTGCTTACTAACACCAGTTTCATCAAGTACAGTTTTAGCAAACTCTTGAAGTGTATCTCCATCAGGACTAGTTATTTTATCAACATAATGAAGTGCATATCTTGTTCCACCATTTGCAATAGTTGATACATATTGAGCAATTTGTATAGGAGTAAAATTATTCATTCCTTGACCAATGGATGCATATATTTCTTGTGCTGGTGATGTAAGTTCAGCTCTTCTATCATTTATAACAAATGTTGCAATAACATCTGCAATTATTTGTGCTTGATTTGTTCTATCAACGGTAGTATTTTTTTCTGTTTCATATTTAGTAACATTATCTGCATATTTTCTTGAATAGTTCATAATGTCTTGAATATCACCTAATATGCTCTTTGAAAATGTATCATGATCTGTAGCATCCTCACCATTTGTTCCAAATTTGTCAATTCTATCAGATATTTTCTTTTTTAATGATGCCTTTGCATTTTTTAAATCTTCATCGTCATCTTCACTTGTTGAATAGTCAAAAGGAACATAATATGTTCTACCTTCATAATTTCCTTGTTCTAAATAATTTGCAAGGTCAAATCTAGCATAATACTTTGCTTGATTTTTTGCAGATGTAAAATTATAAACCTGCCCAAAATTTTCTTTTATTTCTATACCAGTACTATTTTTTTGTTGTCCATTTGGATCAGAACCAAGTCCAAATTTCCATGCATATTGAGCTAGTGAATCCAGAGCTTCAACATTTTGACCACCATTTATATACAATTGATATCCAACTTCATAAAAAAACATATTACATGATTTTTCTAGAGCATTATCTAATGTTAATGAGCCATGTGCTGATAAACACTTAGGTGCAAATGATCCTAATACTTCAGGATGTGTATTAAACACACCTGAACAATATATAGGACTTTGCGGTGTAATAATACCTTCTTCAAGACCTGCTATAGCTGTCATAGGCTTAAAGGAAGACCCTGGTGGAATTAATCCTTGAGTTACATAGTTAAAAAATGCTCTTGGATAAACATCCCTCTTATCAGTTCTATTCCCATTACTATCTAATGGGAATAAGTCATCTAGGGATAATGATAAACCTCTTGATTTAATATAATTTGTTCCGAATTTTTCTAAATCAGGACTAAAATATTCTTCATTTTGTTCATCTGTAAGCTGACCAGAAACAGCAAAAATATTAGGATCATAATCTGGATTTGATGCAGATGCAAGTATCCTTCCTGTATTTACTTCTACAGCAACTACTGCACCTCTTGTTGCACCAGGATACGGAGTACCTGCTATAGCGCCACTTCTAAGACCCTCCATAGTGTCTTTTAAGCTTTGTTCTGCAGCATATTGAAGATTCTTATCAATGGTTAAATGTACATTATTTCCTGGATATGATTCAAGTTTAAACAACTCGCTTGTAACTTGACCTTTTGAATTAACTTTTACAGTTGTACCACCCTTTACACCCTTAAGTTGTTCTTCAAAAGAAGATTCAATTCCCGAAACACCAATAAGATCTGTTGATACATCATAACCTCTTAACTCATAATTTTCAGATTTAGTTGCATCAATAGGCGATAGATAACCTAAAACCTGTGCAGCCATTGAATTATATGGATAATTTCTTATAGGTTGTTGTGTAACATCAATTCCATACAATTCACTTAACTTTTGATACATAACCGAAGCAGTATTAAAGGTAATATTTTTAGCTATAGTTACTGACTTATACCCCTTAAAACTTTGCATTTTAATTGCATACTTTATAACCATATAATTTCTCAACTGTTCTTTTGTGTATTTTTGTGTTAAGATATCAGCTATTTCTGACGCTTCCATATCCTTATACTTTTTTTGTTGTTTTTTTATTTCAGCTTGATCCTGATCTTGGTCTATTAAAAGATCATACATTGAAAATGATTTTACTAAATATTGAAATACTTCATCTGGTGTAATATCCATTAATTTTTTATTTACCATTTCAATTTCTGAATCTGAATAATCAGTAGTATCTTCTGCTATAATTCCTTGCTTTTTTAAATCATTTTGTATTTCATCATTAAGACCAATATCCCTCTTAAATCTAATTTCCTGAGTCTTCTGTCCATCTGTATCACTAGTTGTAAATTGAATATACCAATTATTATTTTCATCTAATTTAAGAACTAAATCATCTTGAATCTTAGAAGAATCACCATTATCATTAAGAATTTTCAAAACAGAGTCTATTGTTCTATAAATATACTTATCTGCATCAGTAGTTGATGTATAAGTAATAGCATATGTCTGAGAGTTTGTTGCAAGTAAATTACCCTTTTGATCATAAATAATTCCTCTAGGTGCAACCTCAGACATAAATCTTGTTGATGTTGTATTTGCTTTTTCAGTATAATCATCATGCTTAAACAATTGTAAATATGCAAGTTTAGCAATTATAACACAAAACACCAAAGCTACTAAAATTATAAATACATTATATCTTGAAAACTTTTTTTTCTTTTTTGGTGAATTTATTATCATTTAAACCTCCATGTAACTTCATTGTGCTCTTTTTTATAATATTTAAATATTATACTGTATACAAAAAACATAATTACCGAATTATAAACTGCAATAAATACTCCTCTAATTATTTCTGTATTAATACCTATTAAATATAAAATAAGACAAACTATATAGTATTTAAAAATACTAATGCCAAACATAGATGCTACTGGAATGACCTTTTTTTCTTTCCAAATACTTTCTCCTATAGTTGCTACTATAAAACAACATATCATATTAACAAGACAATTTATTCCAAAACAATTTGTAAAATATATATCTTGCAAAACTCCAGAAAAAATTCCTACTATTGTAGCTTCAGTTTTTCCATAAATTATAGAATATGCTATTGCAAAAACAAACAATAAACTAGGGACAGCCCTTGATATTGCAAAAAAGGGACACAATGAATTATCTAATACTAATAGTAAGATCATTATAATAAAAACAATCAATCTCTTCATTATTTTACCTCATCATCATACTCTATTACCCTTTTATCTTTTGGAACTATAATAAATAGTTCTTCAAGTTTTTCAAAATCAACAAATGGTTTTACTATAGCGCTTTTCATAACCTTAACCTTGTCTTCCTCTACTGATAATACTTCACCAACTCTTATTTCCTTTGGATAAACAAGCCCTAAACCAGATGTTAAAACAACATCTCCTTCTTTTATTTGAGAATCCATAGGTAAATATTGTATTTTAGTGTACATATTTTTATTTCTATCAGTATATCCTTCAAGAATTCCACTATTTTCACGTGTTGATTCTGGCATAACACTTACCTTTATATTTTCATTTATTATGCATTGGATAATAGACCAATTGCCACCAACTTTTGAAACTCTACCAACTAAGCCTTCAGATGCTATCACAACCATTCCCACTTCTATTCCATCTTTAGAGCCCTTATCTACTACATAACCATCAACAACGCCTGCTCCTGCATAATGAATTATATTTGTAGATATATAATCATATTGGCTTCTTGTTTCTTCAAAATCCAAAACAGATTTTAGTCTTGTATTTTCTTCTTCTAAATCAGAATATTGACTTAGTTTTTCTTTTAATTCTTCATTTTCATTTTTTAAATTTTTATTTTCTTCTTTTACATCTGAAAAATTCAAAAAGAAATCTACAAAATCTTTAGCACTTCTATTTACGCTATATAATATTTTTTGCAATGGATTTAAAGCACTACCTGCACTACTTTCCAATCCATTATATTGCTTAGCACTTGTAAATATAATCAACCCTAAAAATGTAACTGACAGAACAACAACTGTTACTGCCAGTTTATTTTTAAAAAATTTCATTTATTAAGCTCTCTCTTCTCTGCTAATTTTATCAAAATCTTGTAGAGCCTTTCCAGCGCCTAAAACAACGCAATCCAAAGGTGCTTCTGCAATATGTACAGGCATATTTGTTTCTTTTGTTATTAACACATCAAGTCCTTTTAATAACGCTCCTCCACCTGCTAACATTATTCCCTTTTCCATAATATCAGCAGCAAGTTCTGGTGGTGTTTTTTCTAATGTAGTTTTTATAGCTTCTATTATTGCAAATACTGGTTCTCTTAATGCTTCTCTTATTTGATCTTCAGATATTTCAACTATTTTTGGAAGTCCTGTTATTAAATCTCTTCCCTTGATTTCCATTTTTTCTTCTTGCTCTACTTTGTATGCAGAACCTATTTCCATCTTAATTTGTTCCGCAGTTCTTTCTCCAATCATTAAATTGTACTCTTTTTTAATATATGCAATAATTGATTGGTCAAATTCATCTCCAGCTATTCTTAGAGATTTACTTGTTACAATACCTCCTAATGAAATAATTGCAACTTCAGTAGTTCCTCCACCAATATCTACTATCATACTACCAGTTGGTTCACTTACTGGTAGTCCAGCTCCTATTGCAGCTGCCATTGGTTCTTCCATCAATACAACATCTCTTGCTCCTGCAAGCTTTGTAGCTTCTTCAATGGCTCTCTTTTCAACTTCTGTTACACCAGATGGATAACATACAATAATTCTTGGACTTTTTAGAGATGATTTACTACCACCTTTTTCAATTAATGATTTTATCATAGTATGAGCAACATCAAAATCTGCAATTACACCATCTCTTAATGGTCTTATGGCTACAATATTTCCAGGAGTTCTACCAATCATAAGTTTAGCTTCTGATCCTACTGCTAAAGGTTTTTTAGTTATATTATTTATTGCAACTACTGAAGGTTCTCTTAATACGATACCTTTACCTTTTACATAAACAAGTGTATTAGCAGTTCCTAAGTCAATTCCCATATCTTTATTTGATCCGAAAAATCCCATTACATTTTCCCCTTTCTAATTTTATATATTTATTTAATTGCTTAATTCTCATTATTCTCAATTATCTCTTATTTACATATTTCTTTTAACATAAGACTTAATTTATTAAGTGACATACCAACTACATTATAGTAGCATCCTTTTATTTGTTCAACAAATATTCCTCCAAGTCCTTGTATTCCATAAGCACCTGCTTTATCTAAAGGTTCACCAGTTTTTATGTATTTTAATATATCATCATCAGTAAGTTCTGAAAACTTAACTTCTGTTAATTGAACGTCTTTAATTGTTTTATTAGTAGAATTATTTATTATAACAATGCTAGTATATACCTTATGCCATTTTCCACTAAGCAACTTTAACATCCTAAAAGCATCAGTTTCATCTTTAGGCTTTCCAAGAATTTCATAATTAAATGTAACAATTGTATCTGCAGCTATAATTATATTATCACTTGAAACCCTTGATGATACATCCTTTGCTTTACCTAAAGCAATATCTTTAACATAATTAGAAACATCACTTTCTAACTTAACTTCAGCTTCATTAAATTTACTGACAATAATATCATAGTTATCTATTATTCTAGATAATAATTCTTTTCTTCTTTCTGAGCCAGAAGCTAATATAAAATTCAATGAATCACTTCCTATTTTTTAATAACATATGATATTTTTTATTTAGTTAAATGATTGTTAGTCAATTAACTTTTATACCTAATATAGTTTATCATTTAATATTGTTATAAACAAGTATGT
>JAAYQS010000164.1 GCA_012519155.1 Clostridiales bacterium | reverse complement strand
TCCCCTAAATATCTATAAATTATTTATACTCCTTTCTATTAATAAATATAAACTTTCTTTAATAATATATTAATTATTGAATATTCCATTTAGAATATTCTCATATGGAACGATAAAACAATATCTACATAAAATATACAAAACAAGGAGGAAATATTAATGTGGGCTTATAATAGTGTTTTTTATCAAATATATCCATTAGGATTTTGTGGAGCACCTTTTGAAAATGATGGCATATTAGAATCAAGAATATTAAAGGTTATTGATTGGATTCCACATATAAAGAAAATTGGAGCTAATGCAATATACTTTTCACCTGTTTTTGAATCTGACACTCATGGATATAACACAAGAGATTATACAAAAATAGATACAAGACTAGGTACTAATGAAAACTTTAAAAAAGTTTGTGCAAAGTTACATGAAAATGGAATAAAAGTAGTTTTAGATGGTGTATTTAATCATGTAGGTAGAGGTTTCTTTGGATTTCAAGATGTACTAAAAAACAGAGAAAATTCAAAATATAAAGATTGGTTTCATATAGATTTTGGCGGAAACTCTAATTACAATGATGGTTTATGGTATGAAGGTTGGGAAGGTAACTTTGACTTAGTAAAATTAAATCTTAAAAACGAAGAAGTAATAAATCATATTTTTAATGCAATTAAAGGCTGGGTAGATGAATTTGATATTGATGGTCTAAGACTTGATGTTGCTTATTGTCTTGATAAGGACTTTTTAAAAAGACTTAGAAGTTTTACTGATAATTTAAAACCTGAATTTCTTTTACTAGGTGAACTTCTACATGGCGACTATAATCAATTTGTTAATAATGAAATGCTTCATAGCTGCACAAATTATGAATGTTATAAAGGATTATTTTCAAGCTTTAACAGTATGAACATGTTTGAAATTGTCCATTCACTTTTAAGACAATTTGGTCCAGAAAATTGGACACTTTATAAAGGTAAACATTTATTATCATTTGTAGATAATCATGATGTATCAAGAATAGCAAGTAACTTAACTAATAAAAATCATTTGCCATTAATTTATGCTATGGCTTTTGGAATGCCAGGAATCCCTTGTATATACTACGGAAGTGAATGGGGAGCAGAAGGTAATAAAAGTGATGGGGACAATGCCCTTCGTGCATGCTTTGATACTTTTATAGAAAATGATTTGTCTGATTGGATAAGCAAACTTGCTTCTGCACACAAAAGCAGTAAAGAATTATGTAATGGTAATTTTAAATCTGTTGTTCTTACTAATCATCAATGTATTTTTGAAAGAGAATTTGAGGGTGAAAGGATTTTAGTATGCATAAATGCTGGAGATTATGACTATACTGCTCATTTTGATGCAGGTGCTTCTGCTGCCATAGATTTAATATCAAATAACGAAGTTAAATTTGAAGGCGGCTTAACTTTACCACCTTATTCAGCAAGCTATTTAAAAATAAAATAGTTTTTGTGAAAATAATCTCATACAAGCTTTGGATGATAATTTATTGTCCAAGGCTTTTATTATGTATATAGATTATTATAATAAAACTATACGTAGTGTTTTTAATATAAGTGATACTTTATTTATGGTATGCATAAAATAATTAAAAATCTCTTATTATAAATAATATTAGTACATAAAAAATATAGTAAATATTTTATGCTATGAGTGGCAATCGCTTCTTATAGTTTTTTATAAAAAGGGGCATACTTACTCTATAAAAAAGTGGACACGATTTTATCTTATTCATATTTATAAATTTAAATAGTGCAAGATAATTTGACAAATATTTTGTTGCAACTCCTCTATATGGGCAAAAAAAGTTATAAACATCCATGGAAATAAAATTAATATCATTAAAATTATATTTATTTTGCTCATTTGCATCTAGTTCAAAAAAATTTACTAATGAGAATACATTATTTAATTTTTTATATCTTCTCAAATTAATGTTATTTGAAATTAGTTTTGTAACTTCATTAGTATTATTATTAAAAAATTTTATAAGATTATATTCTGGAATTAATCCACTAGTTCTACCTATTGGTGAAAGTAATTTATTTTTTGTATCATCTGCTAATAAAACACAAACTTTTTTTCTTTTTAGGAATTCAAATGGTGTTAAATAACTTTTATATGCAGGTCTTGGCATTTTAAATTTACTTTTACTATGATTTCCTTTAAAAGATTCATTAAATAATATTGCTCTACATTTTATAAATCCTGAAAGAAATTTAATTTTTTCATTTTCTCTTATTGCATCTAATATTTTATGTCTCCAATAAAAAGCTGTTGAAGTTGATATATTTACTTTTTTAGAAATTTCACGAAGAGAATACTGTTTATAAAGACATTCTAAAAATCTAATCCATAAATTTATATTTTTTTTAGAATTATATATTGGTGTATTAGTTTCATTTATAAATGATTTTTTACAATCTTTACATAAATATCTTTGTTTATTTTTATTTTTTCCATTCTTAACTATATTAATATTGGAACAAAAAGGACATTGCAATTTATTATTATGAAACAATGTATTATATATAGTTTTAGTGCATTTTTCCATATTTAAATGTTTAGTCTTTTTTTGAAACATAATTAACCCCTTATAAGTAAAAAAATAAAGATGTATGCTTTATTTCACATATCATCTTTATTATTGACAAATTTATAAATTTTATTCACTTACAAGTATTTTTTATTATCACTACTATTCATAACACTACGTATAGATTTATATGCATTAATATATTTACTAAATATTACTTTACAATAACTTTACTTAAAAATGCTTTTGTTCTTTCATGTTTAGGATTACCAAATACTTCATCTGGAGTACCCTCTTCTAAAATATATCCTCCATCCATAAATACAACCTTATCAGCTACTTCTTTAGCAAAATTCATTTCATGAGTTACAACTGCCATTGTCATACCATCCTTTGCAAGTGACTTCATAACTTCTAAAACTTCACCAACCATTTCAGGATCTAGAGCAGATGTTGGTTCATCAAAAAGAATTGCTTTAGGCTCCATAGCTAAAGTTCTTGCAATTGCAACTCTTTGCTTTTGGCCGCCTGAAAGTTGACTTATATAATTATCAGCCTTATCTAATAACCCAACACGTTTTAAAAGAGATTTTGCTTTATCTTCTGCTTCCTTTTTAGTTAAACCTTTAAGCTTAATTGGCGCAAGGGTAATATTTTCAAGCACTGTTAAATTATTAAATAAATTAAAATGTTGGAATACCATTCCTATTTCCTGTCTAACTTTATTTATTTTCACATGAGGCTTTGTAATATCTTCATTATCAATAATAATATTACCTGCTGTAGGAACTTCAAGCATATTTAAGCATCTTAAAAAAGTACTTTTACCTGATCCTGATGGACCTATAAATACAACACATTGACCTTTTTCTATATTATAATTAATTCCTTTTAAAACCTCTAATTCACCAAAAGATTTTTTTAAATTTTTAACGCATATCACCTTGACGCAACCTCCTTTCAGTTTCTTTAACAATCTTTGTTAATATCATAACTATTACAAAATAAACTATTGCTATTGCAATAAGAGGCAAAAATGTTTCATATGTTCTTGATATAATGAAATCTGCAGCCTTAGTTAAATCTTGAATGGCAATATATCCAACAATTGATGTTTCCTTTAAAAGTGCAACAAATTCATTTCCAAGGGCTGGCAAACAATTCTTAACAGATTGAGGAAGGACTATATATCTCATAGTTTGGCCATAAGTAAATCCAAGAGAAAGACCACCTTCCATTTGTCCATTATCTACTGCCATAATACCTGCTCTTATATTTTCTGCTACATACGCAGAACTATTTAACCCAAAGGTTAAAACTGCAGCTATAAAACCATAATGACTCTTAAATATAACCATATACATTATCAAAAGTTGAACAACAACTGGAGTTCCTCTTAAAACGCTTATATATGTTCCTGCTAACCTTGACAATACAGTTTTTCTTTTATTCTTTACTTCTGTCATTTTCATAAAAGCAATTATAAATCCTAAAATTGTTCCAATTATTATTGCAAAAACTGTAATTGCTATTGTTAAACCCAAACCTTTTAAAAGCAGTTTATAGCCATTTGTATCAACAAACACATATTTAATTTTATGAGCAGTTTTAACAAAGAAATTTTGAGAATCTGATTCATTAGTTGATTGTTCCTTATTTATATACTCATCAACAAGTTTATCAAACTCACCATTTTCTTTAATCTCTTCAAGTCCTTTATTTATATCATCTAATAATTCTTTATTTCCCTTAGCTACTGCAATTGCATATGATTCAGTTGACTCTTCATCTTCAATAAGTTCTAGAGAATCACTATTTAGAGAAACATATTTTTTTGCTGGACTCTTATCTATAACAACAGCATCTACTCCACCATTCTTTAGTTCAAGTACAGCATCTGATCCCTTTTTAAATCTTTTAACATTTGTATTAGCATTTGTTATTCTTTCATTATTTTCAGATGGTGTAACTAAAATATCTCCTGTTGTTCCCTCTTGAACAGCTATTTCTTTTCCATTTAAATCTTCAATGGAAGATACACTACTTCCCTTTTGAATAATTATGCATTGAGTTGCATTATAATAAGTATCTGAAAAATCTACACTTTCTTTTCTTTCATCTGTAACTGTCATTCCTGCAATTACAGCATCTAAGCTTCCTGTTTTTAATGCTGCCGTTAATGACTTAAATTCCATATTTTTAAATTCAACATCATACCCTATTGACTTTCCTATAGCCTTCATAACAGCTGGATCAAATCCATCAATTTCTCCCTTTTCATTTATATACTCAAAAGGTTCAAATTCCGCATTTGTACCAACTACTATTTTTTTATTGTTGCCTGAAATGCTACTATTACTTGAACACCCAAACATAAAGACACTAATAAGTAACATAAATGAAATTAATAAAAATCTTATTTTTTTCATGCTTACCTCCATTTAATAATAAAAAATATGACACCTTTCTATATGAAAGGTGCCTAAGATACAAATTTACTTTCATCTTTTAAAATATTTTATCATATTTTATTAAGTAAATCTATATTTTTGCATGAATTTTTATTCATTAAATATACTTTAATCTCAATTAAATTATTATCAAAAACTGCTTCTGCCTTTCCATTCATCTTTTCTGATAAAAGCTTTACTATTGAAAGTCCCAAGCCACCTGAGTTATTTCTAGATGGATCTAATGAATAAAATCTGTCAAATATCTTTTTTTCATTAATCTTACTAATATTATCTACTTCATTAATTACAGATATGCATATATATTCATTTTTTTTATTTATTAATATAGTTACATCGCTAGATGAATATTTCAAGCAATTTCCAAGAAGATTTAATATTATCCTAGTAAACATTTCTTTATCTGCAAAAGCATAGAATATATTATCTGCATTAAATTTTACCTTTAGTTTTGCTACTTCAAATTGAGGTATAACTGATATAATACATTCAGTTATTATACTTGTTATATTAATATTTTTCATTTCTACCTTAGGTTCTGAATTTACAAGTCTAGAATATTCAAAAAAATGCTCAATTAAATCTCCAAGTTCACTTGTATGTTTCATTGCAATTTTAAGCTTTTCTCTTTGGTTATATGATAATTCTTCCGAATCTATAAGCTGCTGATAACCTTTTATTGCTGTTAATGGAGTTCTTAAATCATGAGAAATATTTGCTATCATATCCTTAAATTCATTTTCATTTTTTACAATTTCACTTCTCACATTTTCTTCATTTTCTAGCATCTTATTTATGCTTTTTACAAGATTAATAATCTTTTTATTAGTAAATTGAATAGTTATTGGTCTTTTGTTTTTTTCTTTAAGTTTTAACTTCATTTGATTATCTATACTTATTATTTGAGCATTTAAAATAAGAATATAAATAAAACATATTACTAAAAATATTACTAAAAATATTATAATTATATCCTTCATTTAAATTCTCCTTTTTACTACTTTACTTCTTCTTTTCTAAATAATAAGTATGAAATTATTGATATAAATATTACAAATATAATGCTTACAGCTAATGCCTTTACAATATCACCACAGGATGATTCTAATGTTAAAAACAAATATTTATTTCCATAAGGTGTACATGACAATATATTATTAAAAGCATCTGACTTTGCAGCTAAATTTGAAATTTGCGCCATAGCTACAGTAAATGCATAATAAACAGCTACTACAATAACAGGCTTTTTCACTTTAAATGTAATTGGTATACATATAATAAATTGTCCTAAATATACAACTATTAAAACTAAAGCTACTACTATTAATTTTAACACATCACTTGTTGAAAATGATATATTTTGACTACTTTGCAATAAGTTAAAAAAGCCCACTCCCTGTGATATTGAAAAATTTTTCTTTAATAAAACTCCAATAATAGACACAATAGCATATGGAAGTATTATTATACTTACTGCAATAAAATATGAAATTATTTTTCCTATAATTATAGTAAATCTGCTTGTACCTGATGATATTTCTGTGCTTATTACCTTATTTTCAAAATCACTGCATATAAATACGGCTGCAAGTACTGATCCTAATATACTAGTCATATTAGCATCTGCAAAAAGAAAAGTTATACCACTATATGTATCACTTAAGCTTCCATCTGCAATAAAATAAGACATTAAAGCCATTAAAATAGAACATATTAATGTTATTAAAAATACCACTTTCATTGTTATTGATTTTCTCATTTTATATAAATCAGCTTTAATCATATTAATCATTCTTATCTCCTCCTATTGCAGAAATAAAATAATCTTCTAATGTATCACCTGTTGCTATAAATTCTGAAATATTTATTCCACTTTCAAATATTGTTCTTGAAACAAGTTCCTTTTCATCTAAATAATCATAAAGTTTTACTACTTTATTAGGCATAACTTTATAATTAGTTGTTTTAAGTTTTGTTTCTAATACACTTGCTAGTTTTTCAACATTATCACACTTAATATTTATTGCGTGCTTACATTTGTCATCTAATTCTTCAGATGTAATATTTTCTTTAACTTCTCCCTTATGAATTATAATAAAATCTGTAGCAAGCTGATATAATTCAGGTAAATTGTGACTTGATATAATAATTGTCATACCCTTTTCACTTGATAACTTTTTAAGAAGTTCTCTTATTTCTATAATTCCTTTAGGATCCAACCCATTAACTGGTTCATCTAAAATAAGAAGTTCTGGATTGCCAAGAAGTGCTATAGCTATTCCAAGTCTTTGCTTCATGCCAAGAGAAAAATTCTTTGCCTTTTTATTTTTTGCATCATTAAGTCCAACTAAATCTAAAAGTTTTTCCTCAATTTCTGCATCTGGAATTCCTTTAATAGTTCTATGATATGTTAAATTTTCTTTTGCTGTCATATAAGGAATAAAACTTGGATATTCAATCATACATCCTATCCTCTTTCTCTCAGTAGCAAGCTTATTAAAAGAATTGCCAAAAAGCTTAATATTTCCTTCATCAGGGAATGAAAGCCCTGTAACAAGTCTCATAAATGTAGATTTACCTGCTCCATTTTCTCCAATAAGCCCATATATTTTGCCTTTTTTTATTTTTACCGAAACATCTTTAATAACTTCATGCTTTTTATATTTTTTATGTAAATGTTCAGTTTCTAATATATATTCATCCATATAACCACCGCCTTTTTTCTATACTTTTAATATACATATTAAAGGTTTAAAAAAGGTTAAGATTTATTAGGTAAAATGTAAATAAAAAGATAAGAATGTAAACTAATTATTTTTAAGTCTATATCCAAGACCCCATACAGTTTCAATATATTCTTCATTATTACTAGCTTTTTTAAGCTTATTTCTTAAATTACTCATATGAGTTTTTACTGCATTATCGTCTCCTAAATATTCTTCTCCCCATACGGCTTCATATATAGCTTCTTTTGAAAATATTCTTTCTTTATTTTTCATAAAAAGTTCCATTATTAAATATTCCTTTGCAGTAAGTTCCAATTTGTTATTATTAATAAAAACATTTTTTAAATTACCATCTAATGTAATATCTTTATATCTTATTAGGTTGTCCTTTTTAACATTTTTATCTATTCTTCTAAATAACACATTTACCCTTGCTACAAGTTCACCTAAATCAAAAGGTTTTGTTATATAATCATCAGCCCCAAGTTTTAATAAATCAATTTTAGTAGAAACCATATCCTTGGCAGACAATATTATTACAGGAATATCTGTAAATTGTCTTATTTCTCTTAAAACTTCATCACCACTTTTATAGGGCAGCATAATATCAAGAATTACTAAATCATATGTATTTTTCTTAATAGCCTTTACAGCTTCTATTCCATTAAAAGCTGAAAAAACTTCATATTGTGAATTTGTCAACATTTCCCTGACCATATTATTTACATCTATATTGTCTTCAACTATAAGAATTCTCTTCATCTCATACCCCCAAAATAAAAAAATATCACTTGATATTAATATAACAAATGATATTTTTTAATGTTTAAATTATTTTTCTAATTATTATTTTCATTCATTTCTTTATTATTTTTATCATTTGGAAATTTTTTGTTGCTTTTATCTTCTGGGAATCCCTTTTCTTCTCCATCTTTGCCTTTTTTGCCACCTTGAGTTCCCATATCATTTATGTTTATATTATCTGCATTTACTAATTTAGAATTATCAGCATTTTGTCCATCTGTTGTTGATGGTATTTATCCATTTAATTGCTTTCTAATACTTTCAGCTCTTAAATTGCAGAAAGATTTTAATGTTTCATAAGCTTTATCAAATTCAGAAACTGTATAACTCAAAATAATTTGTTAAAAGTTCATCAAAATATTTATGATAAAGCTCTTTATAAGAATCATTTTGTTTTAAAGGAAACATCCTTGCAAGTTTCACCATCAATTGTAACATCATTTCCTAATATAGTTTTGTCAATACTGCAACCACTTAGTGAAGTTATTATAATTCCTGCTGACATTAAAATTGCTATTACTTTCTTTATCATTTCTATCCACTCCTTAAAATTGTAGATAGATTTTAATCATATAAATATTCAATTTTTAACTGCTAATGACACACTTATTAAAAGTACTACTTTAATAATTCTTTTATAAAATTATCCTTTCCTATTCTATCCATAACATGAGATATTCTTTCACCTTTTTCTCCAACTTCTTTATAGTAAGACAAAATTTTATTTACCATAGGTACAATTTCTTCTTCTTTAAATATTTTTCCCAAAGAATCACCTATTCTTATAGCACGTCCAAATCTTCCCCCTACAAAGATTTCTGCACCTTTTTCCTTAGCTATGGCAGCATTAAGCTTGCAAACTCTTACACATTCGCCACAATTTACACAAAGATCCTTATTATGAACTATCTTACCATTAACAACTTCTAGTGCCTTTTGTCTGCATCCTTTAACACATATACCACATCCTACACAATTGTTAAGATTAAATTCTGGTACAGTTCTTCCAAGGATTCCAATATCATTAATATTTGCCTTTGCACAGTTATTTGCACATCCAACTACACCAATTTTACATTTGTGAGGAGTATCTTCTGCAAAATGTGCTTCTTCTAATTGTCTACATATTTTTTGAGTGTCGATATTTCCATGAAGACAGACTGTACCCTTACAGGATACAAGAGGTCTTATTTTTTGACCTGTACCTCCATGCCTTAATCCTAAAGCTTTAGCTTCTTCAATAAAACTTTCTACATCCTCATCTTTGATCCATGGAATTTCCACTTGAAGACGTGTAGTTTCTCCTACATAGCCTTTTCCATATTTGTCTGCAAGCATTGCAATATCTTTTAGTTCCTTAGTAGTAAAATTGCCAGCCTTACTTAAAAGTCTCACTGCAAAGTGTTCCTTATCATTTTGAAGTAAAAAACCCAAAGCTTTTAACTCTTTTTGACGTTTTGCATTTACTGCCATATTATTTCCTCCTAGTTAATTCCAAATACAACCTTCCTATACTTTGTAAAATCAGCCCACTTATTTAAGAAGTCAGCCTCCTTTAAATTTTTATAATCATTAAGTAATGTATTTAGATCATCTTTTGATTTTACATTTAGTGCAAAACCTCTACCATTAACAAGTGGATTTCCACTAAATGTGTAATTGTCTAGAGAAGTAATATCTTTTATTACGCCACCTTCAACTTTTATTGATATACTATCTCTAAAAATAAGTATATCAAAATCTTCAGGATATTGGTAGCTTGCACCAGTTAAGTTTATATTATCTCCAACTGTATATAATTTTTCATCTTTTTTATATTTATAAACTCCTAAGCTATCTGTATCATAATAGAATTCTTCAAATATGTCTCCTCTTGCTTCTAAATCATTATATTTAAATGTAATATTGTCATTATCCTTCTCATTTTCTCCATATGCTTTTTCTACAACACCACATGCTGATGTCATATTTGATACTCTGTCAATAAGAATAAATTCACCTAATGTTCTATATTTTTTAAATTCACTTATAACTATATTTTCTGCAAGTTGAATAGTACATAAAGCTATTTCATTTTTGCTAAGGGTTCCTGCTTTTAAGTGATCTCCTGTATTTACATCTACTTTATATTTTATATCTTTTACAATTCCTGGAATAGTTTTTGTTCCAACCTTTACAAGAAATTCTTTACCAACAGGTAGTCTTTCATCATCCATCCATAAAATTGTTGCAGATATTAAATTACTTGTTCCTATTTCTGCATCCTTTACAAGTACACATCCTCTTGATACATCCACTTCTCTATCAAGTTGGATATTAGCAGCTTGTCCCTTAAATGCACTTTGTTTATCTACATTAATACTTTTAACTTTTGCTTTCTCATTACTTGGAAGAGTTGTTATTTCATCTCCAACATTTATAACACCATTTTCAATTTGTCCTTGAAAACCTCTAAATGTGTGATTTGGTCTGCATACTCTTTGAACAGGCATATAAAATCCTTTTTCATTGCTTAATTCTTCTATATCAACATTTTCAAGATATGATAATATATCTTCACCTTGATACCATTTCATATTATCTGACTTTTTAGTTACATTATCACCTTCAGTAGCTGATATTGGAATTATCTTAACATTTTCAAGAGATAATTCATGTCTTAAATCATTTAATTGTTCTTTTATCTCATTAAATCTTTCTTCACTATAATTTACAAGATCCATTTTGTTTATAGCAAAAACAAAGTATCTTATACCCATTAATGCACATATTCTTGCATGTCTTCTAGTTTGAACCAAAACCCCTTGACTTGCGTCAAGTAATATTATTGCAAGATCTGCAAAAGAGGCACCAACAGCCATGTTTCTTGTATATTCTTCATGTCCTGGAGTATCTGCTACTATAAAACTTCTATTATCTGTATTAAAATATCTGTAAGCCACGTCTATTGTTATTCCCTGTTCACGTTCTGCCATAAGACCATCTAAAAGAAGAGAATAATCTATTTTACCATCTCTGCTTCCAACCTTACTGTCAAGTTCTAATGCTTTTTTTTGATCTGCATAAATAAGTTTTGCATCATATAAAATATGACCTATTAATGTTGATTTACCATCATCAACACTTCCACATGTAATAAACTTTAATAAACTTTTCATTAGAAATATCCCTCCCTTTTTCTTCTTTCCATGCTGCCTGCTGCTTCACTATCAATAACTCTTGTTGTTCTTTCTGATGATACAGCACTTAAAGTTTCATCTATAATTTCATCTAATGTATCAGCCTCTGATTCAGTTGCTCCTGTTAATGGATAACATCCAAGAGTTCTAAATCTTACTTTTTTATACTCAATCTTTTCTCCATCTCTAAGTTTCATTCTGTCATCATCAACCATAATTATATTTCCATCTCTATATACAACTGGTCTTTCTTTTGCAAAATATAAAGGAACTATTTCTATATTTTCTCTCTTTATATATTGCCATATATCTTTTTCTGTCCAGTTTGAAATAGGGAAAACTCTCATACTTTCTCCCTTATTTATCTTTGTATTAAAAAGTTTCCACATTTCAGGTCTTTGATTTTTAGGATCCCATGCTTGAAATTCATTTCTAAAAGAAAATATTCTTTCCTTAGCACGAGATTTTTCTTCATCTCTTCTTCCTCCACCAAAAGCAGCAGTAAATCCATACTTATTTAAAGCCTGCTTTAATGCTTGTGTTTTCATAATATCTGTATATGCAGAACCATGATCAAAAGGATTTATTCCTCTTTTTACACCATCTTCATTAGTGTATTTAAGCATTTCAATACCTTTTTCCTTGGCAATTCTATCTCTAAATTGAATCATTTCTTTAAATTTCCATGTTGTATCTACATGTAAAAATGGAAATGGTGGTTTTTCAGGGTAAAAAGCTTTTAATGCTAAATGAAGCATTACTGAACTATCCTTTCCTATTGAATATAGCATTACTGGCTTTTCACACTCTGCTGCCACTTCTCTTATTATATATATAGCTTCTGCCTCTAACTGATCTAAATGTGATAATTCTCCCATTATTATTCCTCCTTAATACTTATTAGAATCCTTTGTGTTTACATCTATTTCATGGATTTCTCCATTAGATTTTTCAATTTGCCATTTTAAAATGTCCTTTTCTTTTTTTACTGTCATAATACTTCCCATACCGCCAATATCTGCACCTAGGTAAAGTCCAATTGCATTTTTTTTACATTCTTTTATACATGAACAGCATCCCCAACAATTTTTTGGATATTTAATATATGCTTTATTGTTTTCATCAAGCTTTATTAAACTTCCTGGACATACTTCCATACAGCATTTGCATCCAATACATTTATCTTTATTAATTGCTATGCTCATATACTTCACCTCTACCTACTAAGTCTCTATATATAATTTTTATTTTGCCATTTTCATATTTAGAGTTAACATATTTTAAATACTTATCACTCTTTTCTGGGTAATCAAGATTTTCTGCAAAACTATGCCATCTTGTTTCTTTTCTAGCTTTTAAATGGGCAATAAGTGTTTTACATACTACAAGTCTTTCCTTAAGCTCATAAACATACATAAGTTCTTGCATATCATTTGCCCCTAAATTATCTGCTAATTTTATAATTTGATTAATTTTATAATCAGCTATATCAAGTTTCTTTTCAGAATATCCATAATTACTTTTTATACCACCTGCATATTCATCCATTATTTTTTGCATAGCTTCTTCTAATTCTTCTGTTGAATAAACAGGATTTTCTGTATTTAATATTTTTTCTACATTACTTTTTGCATTATTTAATATTTCTTCTTCTTCTGACTTATTTATTGTAACTTTAGCTTCTTGTAACTTTTCTAATGCTCTATTTGCTGCAATTTCACCTTCTACTAAAGCTCCTGTTACATATTTTTGTGGACATCCACCTGCCACATCTCCTGCTGCAAATAAATCTTTGATTGTTGTTTCCCTATAAGAATCAACCCAGTAACCACTTGCAGTATGGCCTCCTACTATATAAGGTTCTGTACCTTCTATTTCAACATTTTCTTCACTAGGATTTTTACCTGATTCAACCCATTTTAATGTCTGACTTGGTGCCATATTTAAGTATGCCTTTTTCAAATCATCATTTTTATCTTCACTAATACCTTCTGTTTTTAAATAACAAGGACCTTTTCCATCAAGATTTTCTTTTACTGTTCCATATACTCTTTCTGATGTTGTAAGTCCATATTTATTTTCATAAACTTCACCTAAAGAATTAACCTGCTTTGCTCCTACACCTTGGGCTATTGTTCCTGTAGGTGCAATTGTATCCTTACAACGAAGAGCAATAAATCTCATTTCAAAAGTTGTCATTTCTGCACCATGTTTTATTCCCATAGCATATCCTGCACCAGTATTAAATGGTGGATACCACATTTTATGCCTTGAAAAACCTGAATTATTAGGCTTATAAAGACCAGCTGCTCCACCAGTTGCACATATTACTTTTTTTGCTTTTATTTCATACAAAACATTATCATTAATAGAAGTTCCTATAGCACCTAATATTTCATTATCTTTTACTATATAATCAATTATGTTTACATAATTAAGTATATTAACATTATCTAATTTCTTAACAGCATCTGACAAAATAGGCTTTAAATTTTCACCATTAATTTTTATGTTTCTTGTACCTCTTTCTACATAATCTCCATTTTTATCCTTTAATATTACAAGTCCTAAATCTTCAAGTTTTTTAGTTACTTTATTTAAATCCTGTGACATTGTAAGAAGCAGATCTTCACGAACTATGTTATCTGCATCTTTCTTGGCATAATCTACATAAAAATCAGGTGTTCTTCCTTTTGTAATGTATGCATTTAATGCATTAACACCAGCAGCCAAACAGCCACTTCTTTTTATATTTGCTTTTTCTACAATTAATACATTTGCTTTTGATTTTTCTCCAATTGTAAGAGCTGCATAACATCCAGCAGCTCCTCCACCTATAATCAAAATATCTGTTTCAAGCTTTTTAATACTTACATGTTTTTTCATATTTTTATCAACTCCAAGCTATACTATATATAGATAGATTCTTTATTTTCAAAGTGAGAATTTTCAACAATATGAGCAGTATCATCACCAAATATATACAATCTATAAACAAGCACGTCTACTTCTTCTCCTATATTAAGAGGCTCTTCTTCAATATTTCTTTTTGCAACTAATGTTTTTCCAAAAACCTCAAGTGTTATTTCTAAATTATCTCCCATAAATGAAATTCCCTTAACTGTACCTCTTTGAACTGCACAAGGATACTGACTATATTCTCCATCTTTTATTATCTTTATAAATTCTGGTCTTATAACTGCCTTTTTACCTGGTCCAATTTCTTCAAAACCTTTATATTTTTCATAATCCTCAAGTTCTGTAGATTCACCAATAAATTTTGCAACAAAGGGTGTTCTAGGATTTTTATAAAGTTCAAGAGGCGATCCCATTTGTTCAATACTTCCTTTATTTGTTACTATAATTTCATCTGAAACTTCAATAGCTTCATATTGATCATGAGTTACAAAGATACTTGTTATTCCTACTTTTTTTATCATTTCTTTAAGCCAACTTCTAAGTTCTTTTCTTACCTTTGCATCAATAGCAGAAAAAGGTTCATCAAGAAGTAATATACTTGGATTTGGAGCAAGGGCTCTTGCAAATGCAACTCTTTGCCTTTGACCTCCTGATAATTCATTTGGATACCTTTTTTCTAATCCTTCAAGCCCAATAAGCTTTATAAGTTCCATTACCCTTTTCTTTATTTCACTTTTACTCTTTTTTTGAATTTGCAATCCGAAAGCAATATTATCATATATTGTCATATACTTAAAAAGTGCATAACTTTGAAATACAAAACCAATTCCTCTTTTACTGGCTTCCACATCATTAACTCTTTTTCCATCAATTAGAATGTCTCCAGAGTCTGGATTTTCAAGTCCTGCAATCATTCTAAGTATTGTTGTTTTACCACTTCCACTTGGTCCAAGAAGTGCTACAAGTTTTCCTTTTTCTATAGCAAAATTTACATTATTTGATGCTTTATAATCATTAAATGTTTTATTTATATTTTTAAGTTCTACATACATTAATTTTCACCAGCCTTCTTTGATTTGTATTCAATAACATTCTTTATAATAAGTATTATTACTGCTAAAATTACCAACACTGATGAAACTGCAAAAGCATCAGTTATTTTAAAATCGTTATACAATATTTCAACATGTAACGGCAACGTATTAGTTTTACCTCTTAAATGTCCAGATACAACTGATACTGCTCCAAACTCTCCCATAGCTCTTGCACTACATAGGACTACTCCATATAGAAGTGCCCATTTAATATGTGGAAAAGTTATTTTTCTAAATATATTAAAACCAGATGCTCCCATAAGTGCTGCTGCTTCTTCTTCATCCTTTCCTACTGAATTTAAAACAGGTAATATTTCTCTAGATATAAATGGAAATGTAACAAATATTGTTGCAAGTATTATTCCAGGAACTGCAAAAACAATAGTTAAATTTAACTTTTGAAGTATTCCATAAGCCCATCCTATTCGTCCAAAAGTTAATATAAATACAAGACCTGCTATAACAGGAGATATTGCAAAAGGAATATCAATTAATGTTGCTAAAATATTTTTTCCTTTAAAATCAAACTTACTCATAAGCCATGAAGCAAATAAACCAAAAACAGTATTTATTACTACCGCTACTACTGTTGCAGTTAATGTAAGTTTAAGTGCTTTAATAGCATATGTATCAAAAACTGCATTTTTATATTTTTCTATACCTGCTGAAAAAGCATTATAAATTACAGTTATCATTGGCAAAATAAGCATAAGAACAACAAATAAAAGGCTTATTCCAATAAGAACATATTTAAATTTATCTTTTTTCACAATAATCCCTCCTAATTTCCTGCTGCTCTTTTACTTACAGCATTTTGAATAAAATTAATTCCAAATAATATTACAAATGACGCAATTAACATAACAAGGGCTATTGATGTGGCTCCCGTATAATCAAATTGTTCTAATTTATTCATTATAAGAAGAGGTATAATTTGTGTTTCATAAGGAATATTTCCTGCAATAAATACTACACTTCCATATTCACCAATTCCTCTAGCAAAAGCTAATCCAAAACCAGTAATTATACTTGGAAATATTTCTGGTAAAATAACTTTAAAAAATGTTCTAATTCTTCCTGCTCCTAATATTCTTGCAGCTTCTTCATACTGAGAATCCATTTTTTCAAGTACAGGTTGTATTGTTCTTACAACAAAAGGAATTCCAATAAATATCATTGCTATTACAATACCTATTTTTGTATAAGCTATTTTTATTCCAAACTTTGCAAAAAATTGTCCAATAAATCCTTTATCTGAATATAAGGCTGTTAAAGATATACCAGCTACAGCTGTAGGAATTGCAAAAGGAAGTTCAATAAGCCCATCTAAAAATCTCTTAAATGGAAAATCATATTTAACAAGCACCCATGCAAGTATTGTGCCAAATATACAATTTATAATAGCTGCTATAAAAGCACATAAAAAACTTACTTTATAACCAGCCATAACTTCAGGGGTTGTAACAATTGATATAAATTTTTTTAATCCTATTCCAGAAGAAACAAGAATTAATGATGCTAATGGAATAAGCACAACTATACTAAGAAGTGCAATAGTTATTCCTAATGACAATTTAAATCCAGGAATTACTCTTTTTTCTTTACTCTTTTTCATAATACATCCTCCTGCAAATTATTTTTTGTATATTTCATCAAATATTGCTCCATCTTTAAAGTATTCTTCATATACTTTATTCCAACCACCAAAATCATCTATAGTAAATAATTTTGTATTTAAATCAAATACATCTGAATATTTTTGTAAAATGTCCTTGTTAGTTGGTCTATAATAATTTTTAGCAGCTATTTCTTGTGCTTCATCTGAATACAAGTACTTAAGATATTCCTTACTTACTTCTTCTGTATTATTTTTTCTTGCATTTTCATCTACTACTGCTACAGAGGGTTGAGCTAAAATACTTACACTTGGTGTTATAATTTCGTATTCATCTTGATGCTCTTTTAATGAAAGATAAGCTTCATTTTCCCATGATATTAATACATCACCTTGTCCATTTTCTACAAATGTTGTAGTAGCACTTCTAGCTCCTGAATCTAATATTGATACATTTTTATATATTTTTCTTACAAAATCTTTTATTTCACTTTCATCACCATTATATTTATCTTTTGCATAAGCCCATGCTGCAAGGAAATTCCAACAAGCTCCTCCTGATGATTTAGGATTAGGTGTAATAATATTAACATTAGGTTTTATTAAATCATCCCAATCTTTTATGTTTTTTTCATTTCCCTTTCTTACAAGAAATACAATAGTGGATGTATAAGGTGCACTGCTGTTTTCAAATTCATTAACCCATCCTTCATCTATAAGTCCTGAATCTTCAATAGCAGTAATATCATGTTCTAATGCAAGAGTTACAACATCAGCTCTATTTCCTTCTATTACTGATCTTGCTTGTTTTCCCGAACCACCATGTGATTGAACTATAGAAATATCTTCACCAGTTTTATCTTTCCAATATTCTATAAACTTTTTATTATATTCTTCATAAAACTCTCTAGTAGGATCATAAGAAACATTTATAATTTCTTTATTTTTTGAAGGGCTTCCAAAACATCCCATGCACATGAAACTTATCATACCTGCAAAAAATGTAACTATAACTCTTTTAATTTTTCCCACTTTTATCACTCCCATTTAACATGTGCAATTAAACATATTTATCATATCTTTTTAGTATGTTTTCCTCATGAATAAAGCTTACTACTTTTTGCTAATAGTGTCAACATTTCTACAAAAAAAGACTAATAGAATAATTTAATTACTGCTTATAAGCATTTTTTATTACAAGTGAATTACATGTAAATGCTTTTTATTGCAAAAAATTAAATGTACCTATAACTATGAAAGTATATAGGTACATTTAGTTTATGTTTTATACAAATTAAATTCCTCATCAAATAGAATATTTTTATAATTACTTATTGCATATACTGCTTTGTAATGATTATTTTCCAAGGACTTATTATTGTTAGATAATTTCTTTTTTAAATAACAAGTTAAATATTTATTGTTTCCATATTTTATAGTTATCTTTTTGATATTAGAAAATTTGCAATCTATTTTTAAAAGCAAACACTCATAATTGTAATTTAATATAGTGATATTTCCACATTCTTTAGTTTCAACATTCTTATTTAAATCAATACGTGGAAGTCTACGATTTAATGTTTTGTAATCTTTATTTCTTTTTAAAATATTTGCCCTAAAATCATAAAATATATTCCTATTTTTACTTATGGTTTTAGTCATTTTAGGAACTCTATCATGAATTATGTTAAGAAGATTATTATAATTTTTATTATTTATATGTTTTATGACAAAAGCATATTTCCACTTTCCATTAAATTCATCAACATGAATAATTCTAGCTATAAACTTTGATATATACATATCTGTCTTTAATAATATTGATACATCTGTATCATATGGAATAAATACAGCTTCATTTAAAAGTACAGATAATCCAGTTTCTGATATATCATAAGAAATACACTCTATTGGTTTTAGTATTTCCTTGGAATTTATAACACAAGAGGCATTTACAAGAAATCTCTCAGCCCCTCTGCTTGTCTTTCTACCAAGTAGAAAAAAATTGCCATTAAAACATTATAAAAATTAATCATAAGCCAAAAAAGCAATACAAAATAATCATATACACCTTTTATAAATATCATTTTTATACAATTAAATATACCAATAATAGAGAGTATTAAAAATATAATATGTGGTATAGAATTTTTTAATTGATAAATTTTATCTTCTTTTACTTGAGATTTATGTGTAACTTCGAATTTACTTTTGGATATACCAAAAGTTTCAAATAAAATATCAAAAAATAGTATTGGCAAAAATATTGTTTCGTAAATATTAGTCCACTTTACAGTACGTATATTTCTTGAAATAATTTTTAAACATTGTCTAGAAAAAATATACATAGGAAGTGCAAATATTAAAACTTCAACTATAGTACATTTAACTGTAACAACTCCAAATACAGAAAAAAGAATAGGTGCCATTATATAAATAAATCTTTTTAATGGATTAAACCAATATAATATTGATGATATATAGCTAATTTTTTGTGACCATGTAAGACCCTTTCTAAAAAGAATATTAAGTTTTCTGCTTGTTTGAATACAACCTCTGCCCCATCTTCTACGCTGCTTAATAAGAGATTTCAAATCTTTAGGGGCAAGTCCTGATGCATGAACTTCATCTAGTGCAATACACTTATATCCCTTACTTTCAATAAGAAGTCCTGTAGCAATATCTTCTGTAATTACTTTGGTGTAAAATCCTCCTATTTCTTCTAAAGCTTCTCTTGAAATTACAGTATTAGATCCACCATATATAACTGAATTGCTTTTATTTTTAGAAACTTGAATATCTCTATAAAAATAATCCTGTTCATTTGGAATTCTATCTTCAGAAAAAAGATTATATTGGAAAAGATCATAATTATAGAAGTTTTGAGGTAATTGGACAAAACCAATTTTATTTTTTCTCTTTTTACTTTCTTTTGCACCTTTTTCTTTTTTTATTTTTTCAGCATTAATTAAATCTTCAATAAAATATGGAACTGTAGCTATTAAAAAGTCATGCATTGGTATCATATCAGCATCAAAAGTAACAATAAGTGGAGATGAAGTATTTTTTAATGCATTATTTAAATTACCTGCTTTTGCACCATTTTTGTCTTTCCTGCTTAAATAATTTATTCCCATATCTTTAGCTAATTTTCTAACTTCTGATCTAGCAGAATCATCACATAGATATATATGTACTTTGGATTTATCACAATAATCCATAGATTTACACCCATTAATGGTTTTATATAATAAATATGTAGGTTCATTATAAGTTGTAATAAACACATCTACATGAGGAAAATCTTTTTCACTAACTATTGGTCTTTGGGGATACTCAATAGAATACATATTGTGAAAATGAATTATTTTTTCTATCATTCCAAGTATCTCCACTGTAAGAAGAAAAAATGCAAACACTAAAGAAAGCCAACCATATCCAAAAGGAATTGTAAAAAAAATTCTCCATATAAGATAGCTTATAGATGTAATCACCATTCCAAAAATCATTATTTTATTTCTAGTAATTTTCATATTATGACTTTTACCTTTCATATTTTTAGTTTATGCAAGGGTTGATTATATCATATATTTTTACTGTATTCTACATTTAAAAGCATATTTTTCGAATTATTTTTAATTTAATTTAAAAATATGCTTTATGACTAATTTTTAATCATAAAGCATATTTTCTAATTTTCTTCTTCTGGATAGTACATTTGCCACTTCTTTCTTATATCTGTCATTATTTTCATAACATCTACCGTATATTGAATATACATATCATTATCCTGAGAAACAGCTTTTTCCATAGCACATGCAAGTTCATTTGCAATTACACCACAACCAAGTGTTGCCCAATTATACTCTCTCATAAAAATACCTCCCAAAAAATATTTATAATAATTTTAATAAGATAATATTATTATGTCAATATATAACCTAAACATATCATTCTTCCTTACCTAATTCAGTAATAATTTTTCCTTTAGATACTTTAAAACTGTATGGTAATAATCATACTATACAAATAATTAATGAGAATATTATGGTTCTTCAGCAAATATGCTACTTGGTAAATTATTTTCGCTATTCAACATTAAGTACATCTGCAAAACCTGTTACATCAAAAACTTCCTTAATAGTTTGATTAGCATTTTTAACAGTTAAATTTCCTTGCTTGTTCATAATCTTTTGCACCAAAAGAAAAACTCTTAAACCAGCAGATGAAATATATTAAAGCTTAGAAAAATCAAATACCAATTCATTTATTCCTTCTAAAGATTTTCTTATTTCAACTTCAAGTTGCGGAGCTGTTGAAGTATCAAGTCTTCCTTCAATTTCAATTATAAGCTTTCCACCATCTAATTTTTTATTTATGTTCATAATTATATTTCTTCCTTTATTACTTCTTCATATATCCTTTAATTTCACCATAAATTTTCTTTCCATCTTCTCTAAATGTTTTTAAAAGTTCATCATGAAGATTTCTAAGAAGAAGTGTTTTACTTTTCATTTTTAATATATTATTTATTTGATCATCAGTAGCATCTGGTACTATACTTTTTATTATTTCTTCTACCTTTTTTTCTACTGGTGGTTCATTATGATTTTTAGCAGGTTGTTTTTTTCTAGTTGTTCTTTTTTTAACTTGCTTTCTTTCTACCTTTTCTTCATTATCTAACTTTGATTCTTCAATAGTTTCATTTTCAATTTTATTTTCTTCTTTAATTGTTTTTTCAATTTCGTTATTTTCATTCACAGGATTTTCCACATTTTGTATTGTATTTTCCTCTTTATTAATATTTACTTCATGTAAATTGTTTTCTTCATTTACCTTGGTATCCTGTTCTAAAGTTTTATTATTTAGTTGTTTTCTTATACCTTCCATTGATACTATACTAATATTTTCATAATACTTTCTTTGAATATATTTAATTACTTGTCTATATCCATGATCTCTTGTATTTATTAATATTTCATCATAGCTACCATTAATAGCCCTTTCAGTAACATAAGCAATTAATTGAAAATCTAACGAATTTTTTTCACCTGTTTCAATTTTTTCTGTTATTACATTTCCTTCTGTATTTAAAAGTGCTATACAGCCATCAGCTTTAATTCCCTTCATATTATTACTTACAAAAAGAACTATTTCATCTTCCTTATTTATTTCATAATTATGAATAAAACTATAATCATTAGTGTTTTCAGTGTCTACTACAAATAATCTTCCCATTTTTTCATCCTTTCTTTTTTTATTTACAAATATAATTTATTATCGGATTATTCTTATATTTATTTAATTTTCTTTTGTTATATAAAAAAGACAGGATACAAAATAAATTACCCTGCCTTCTTATTATATACTGTTTAATTAAAAATTAATATTCTTTTTTCTAGATAAAGCTTTAAATATTACTAGGCTAGCTCCAGCTAGTGATAAAATTGCTAATATATTTGCTTCATCACCAGTTGTAGGTGCTTTATTAGTATTATTTGAAGGAATCTTATCCTCATTTTTTGTAGCATTGTTAGATGGTTTACTATTTTCTTCACCTTTAGTTGATTCCTTATCACCTTTATCTTTATATGGTTTGTTTTTATCTGTCTCTAGATCTTTATTATTATCTTCTGCTGGTTTGTTTTCATCTTCTTCTATATCCTTATTATCATCTTCTGCTGGTTTATTTTCATCTTCTTCTATATCCTTATTATTATCTTCTGCTGGTTTATTTTCATCTTCTTCTATGTCCTTATTATTATTATCTTCTGCTGGTTTATTTTCATCTTCTTCTATATCCTTATTATTATCTTCTGTTGTTTTATTTTCATCTTCTTCTATATCCTTATTATCATCTTCTATTGGTTTATTTTCATTCTCTGAAGATTTTGAATTAATTACAATTTGATCATTAATAGGCTCTCCTGAATCTTCATCGCCAAAAAAATGTTGTGTTGAAAATATGTAAGAAACTCCATCCCTTTGAAATATTGAAACAGAAACTCCAATATAAGTATAATAATCTTGAAGCATATTGGTTCTATGACCAGCACTATCTTTCCGTGCATTAAATATTGCATATGCTGATACGTCTATTGAATTTATATCACGAGAAGTTGACATTTCATATATATTTTCTCCATATGCATTCCAATTATCACAACCAAGCTTAGAACTTAAGCCACCAGCACTACAACCATCCATATTAGGATTACTATGTTCAAAATAATCATATTTAAACATTGAAGCATTTTTATATCTTGAAGAAAATCTTAAAACCTCAGAATTCTTTAATGGCTCTAATCCATTTTCTTCTCTAAATTTATTTGTAAATTCAACTATTTTATCCTCAATAGCTTTTGAATAATATATATCCCTAACATTTGTAATCTTATATTTTTTATTATTTCCTACCATTTGATTCATTATAGCTGTTCCATTTTCTTTACTATTATATATATCGGCGCCTTTTACAGTTTCATCTAAACTACTATAAAGTATAGAAGTATCTTCTACATTATAATCTTTAGCATAAACAACTGTTGTATTTAATGTTAAAAATACACTAAAACTAATAGCACTAGTTATTTTTCTTAAATATTTATTTTTCATCAAATCATCCCCCAAAATACCTTAATATATCTAGTTCTACATATAAACTAAAAAAATAATTCGTTTCTTTTGCATTTTATACTTTTATTATCCTACTATTTTTTACTTTTTAACATTAAAATACTATTAATAATTGCAAATAATATATTAATAAATATTAATAT
Source organism: Clostridiales bacterium (assembly GCA_012519155.1). Taxonomy (GTDB): domain Bacteria; phylum Bacillota; class Clostridia; order Clostridiales; family Clostridiaceae; genus Clostridium. Next base: position 177 of record JAAYQS010000164.1, on the reverse strand, counting down.
GTTAATATTTATCCTTAATGACTTTTTAATTACATAATATTTTCAACCTTAAATCATGACTACCCGTTAAACGGGTAGTTTGCTCTGCGCCTATAAGGCTCTGTTACTTGCTGTGCTATTCGCACATTGAACGGTCTGCCGACCGCAGTCCTGTTACCGGCTGCGCCTAAAGGCGCT
>JAAYQS010000163.1 GCA_012519155.1 Clostridiales bacterium | reverse complement strand
TGAATATATTTTTTTACAGTATCATAACTTCCCTGATAATCATAATCCCTTACAAGATCTTCAAATATTCTTTTTGCTTGAATATCTTTATTAACTTCAATTTGTATATATTCTTTATACGGATCAAATATAGTAGGTCTAGTTTTCTTTTGGGGTAATTCTTCATCCGATTCTTTGAACTTTGCTCTAACGGTTTTTCTATCAATTTGAAGCATTCTTGAAATTTGTGATTTATTATATCCTTTCCCCTCCTATAATATGTATTAATACTATTATAAAAGGGATTTTTATAAGTGGGGAATTTTTATTCCCTTAAGTGGGTAAAATTTATTTTACCACTAACACCTATCAAAATACTATCTGCTTACAAAACCTACATTAAGGTTAAGGGAATTAAGCATTATGTTTGGATCATTATGGATGCTTGTAAAAAATCTATATTAGGCTATCAAGTATCTGATACACGAGCTATTGGCCATGCATTTTAGCAAGTTTAAATCAAATCTTTTCTACACAAACTTCTCATATCTGGTCTGCTCAATAACCTCCTTGCCAAGTAGGGTAATTGCCTGTTTTGGACAACGGCTTATACACCTATAACACATAGTGCATCTGCCTTCTTGTGTGGGTTTGTCTCTTCCAATCTGTTGCTGTACAAGATTGCCCATAGGACATTCCTTTACGCATAACCCACAACCTATGCAACTATCCTTTATTTTTATGCCGCTGGAATATGTAACAGTTTTCCTATAATACCAAAGCCTCTGTCCAAATAGCCCTTTTACATGATCTATTAACTTTAATCCCTCTTTAGGATAGATCCCCTTTTCTATCTGCATCACCCATTTTTTTATTTTACTATCTGCTGATTTAATTATGTCCCTGTTTTTCTCGTAGCTCTTTTTTAAAAGCTTACTATCACAAACGGAATCTGGCATTTTAATCTGAAGACCACCAAGTATAATTGCACCATATTTTTTTAAAAGTCTTGCACTACATCCTGTCCCATCTCCACTAAAAGCACCCATAGTATTGATGCAAAAAACCTTTTTTCCCTTCCAAATGTCTTTATTATTTTTTATAAAATGCCTTACCATAATCGGTGCGTTAGAAAATTGTGTTGGATATCCTAATACTATGTATTCTTCTTTTTTTATACTTTCAAGTACATGTGTTTCTTCTAAAGGTATAACTTTCGCATTTTCATCTAACAAATGTACAAATTTTTCAACACAATGCTTTGTATTACCAGTACCACTTAAATATATACCTAACATTACAAACTCCTCCTTTTTTCTCTATATAACAAATCACTTGGGAAATATTTTTTGCCCTTATACATATAATATGTGCTTCATTGCTATTGCAATCATTGTTTCTACAAAATTGAAAATCTTTATTATATTATATCTCCTTTTAAGAAATTTCTATTTTCAACTTGTACTATTTTTATTCCAGCATCACTTATCCCTTAAGGCTTTTTCAAATTCCTTCATAAGTTCTTTATTAGGAATTCTTATGGTTCCATCATAATATGATAAAAATCCGTATACTATCATTGCTGAATATATTTCTTCCCTTGTTTCTGGT
>JAAYQS010000162.1 GCA_012519155.1 Clostridiales bacterium | reverse complement strand
GTTTGGTGAGATATTCAATTTTAACATAGAAATTAGGGGGTCGTTATTTTTTTATACAAAAAACTTACGAAACCTTGATATATAAAGATTTAAAAAGAAAAATAGTGTGAAAAACTTTACACTAACGATATTTTTTTAGGGGAATGGATATGAAAAGCAAAAGATTATTCAAATAATTTAGAAGTTGGAGGCGCTTTCTTTGATACATTATATGAAAAATTTGCATGTGGTAGTATAATATATTAGAAATTACATAAGATATTTAAGTGTTTCGCTGAATTATTATGTTTTAGTGACATTTTCTATAAATACAAAACAAAGGAGAGTAATTTTGTGAAAAAATTATTAATTTACTTAAATAATTATAAAAAAGAATGCGTTTTAGCACCACTTTTTAAGATGCTTGAAGCTTCCTTTGAACTTATAGTACCTCTTGTTATTGCAGCTATCATAGATACTGGAATTGCAAATGATAATAAGCCATATATTATTAAAATGTGTTTTTTGCTTATTGTTTTAGGGATAGTAGGACTTATTTCTTCAATAACAGCTCAGTATTTTTCGGCAAAGGCTGCTGTTGGATTTGCTACTAACCTTCGTCATTCATTATTTAAACACTTGCTTGGACTTTCGTTTTCTGAAATAGATACACTTGGTACCTCTACTATGATTACAAGAATGACAAGTGATGTAAATCGGGCTCAAACAGGAGTAAATATGGTGCTTCGTCTTTTCTTACGTTCGCCATTTATTGTTTTTGGAGCTATGATTATGGCTTTTTCTATTGATTTTAAGTCTGCACTTATTTTTTTGATAGCAATAATAGTTCTTTCAATTATTATATTTGGAATAATGGCTATAAATATTCCAATGCTTAAGGGAGTTCAACAAAGCTTAGATAAGGTGCTTCAAAGTACAAGAGAAAATTTAACTGGAGTTCGTGTAATTAGAGCTTTTTGTATGGAAGATAGGGAGATTAATAATTATAATAATAAAATTAATGATTTATTACATAAACAAAAAAGTTCAGGAAGTATTTCTGCTTTAATGAACCCACTTACATATGTAGTTATAAATATTGCTATAGCAAGGCTTATATGGGTAGGTGCACTTCAAGTAAATTCTGGACTTTTAACACAAGGTCAAGTTATTGCTTTGTATAATTATATGTCACAAATATTAGTGGAGCTTATAAAGCTTGCAAATTTAATAGTAACAGTAAATAAATCTTTAGCATGCGCTAATCGTATTGCTGATGTATTTTCAATAAAATCTTCCATGAATTATGTTGATAAATTAAATAATATTTATGCTAAAGGTCAAGAAAATTCAGTAGAATTTAGAAATGTATCATTAGTATATAATAATACAAAAGAAGAAGCTTTAACTAATATTAGTTTTACTGCTAAAAAAGGTCAAACCATTGGAATAATAGGAGGTACGGGATCAGGAAAAAGTTCTCTTGTAAATTTAATACCAAGATTTTATGATGTAACTTCAGGAGAAGTTCTTATAAATGGAGTAAATGTTAAGGATTATCCATTAAAAGAACTTCAAAAAAAAGTTTCAATTGTAATGCAAAAGGCGGTCTTATTTAAGGGGACAATAGAAGAAAATCTTAAATGGGGTAAAAAATATGCTACCTTAAATGATATGAATGAAGCAATTAAAGTAGCTCAAGCAGAAGATATTATTAACAAAAAAGGCGGCTTAAATTATAAAATATCAGAAGGAGGTAAAAATCTTTCTGGTGGTCAAAGACAAAGAATGACTATAGCAAGAGCACTTATTAAGAAATCTGAAATATTAATACTTGATGATAGTGCTTCAGCCCTTGATTTTGCAACAGATGCACGTCTTAGAAAGGCAATAAAAAATTTAAAATATAATGTTACAGTTTTTATTGTTTCACAAAGAGCATCATCAATTCAATATGCTGATAAAATAGTTGTTTTAGATGATGGCAAGATAGAAGCAATAGGAACTCATAGTGAACTTCTTAAAAATTCAGAGGTTTATAAAGAAATTTATTATTCACAAACAAAGAAGGAGGCGTAAGAATAATGTCTAAAATTAAAAATCAAAAAGACACCATAATAAAAATACTTAAATACATAAAAAAATATATGGCTTTTATAATAACTTCAATTATTCTTGCAGCCTTAACTGTTGCATTAACATTATATGTACCTATTTTAATAGGTAAAGCTATAGATGGAATTATATATGGAAATGTTCAATTTGAATTTATTCTTAAAATTTTAATAGAGGTAATTGTTGTAGTTTTAATAACTTCAATAGGTCAATGGATTATGAATATTATAAATAATAAGGTAACATATAATGTAGTAGCTGATATAAGAAAAGATGCTTTCACAAATATTGAAAGGCTTCCACTTAAGTATATTGATGCTCATTCCTCTGGTGATATAGTTAGTAGAGTTGTAGCAGATGTAGATCAATTTGCTGATGGACTTTTAATGGGATTCACACAATTTTTTACAGGCATAGTTACAATACTAGGTACACTTTTATTTATGCTTTCAATAAATATAGAAATTACTATAGGGGTAGTTATACTTACACCAATTTCTCTTTTTGTAGCTAAATTTATTTCAAGTAAAACTTATTCAATGTTTAAGCTTCAATCAGAAACAAGAGGCGAACAAACATCCTTTATAAATGAAATTATTGGTAATGAAAAAGTAGTAAAGGCTTATGGTCATGAAGAAGAGGCTATTAAGAAATTTGATAATATGAATAAAAAACTTCAAAATTATTCTCTTAGGGCAACCTTTTTTTCATCTATAACAAATCCTGCAACAAGATTTGTAAATGGGCTTATCTATGCCATTGTAGCAGTGGTTGGAGCAATTGTAGTGCTTTCAGGAAGATTAACAGTAGGATCTCTTTCATGCTTTTTAAGCTATGCAAATCAGTATACAAAACCTTTCAATGAAATATCAGGTGTAGTTACAGAACTTCAAAATGCAATAGCATGTGCTGCAAGAATATTTGAAATAATAGATCAAGAACCAGAAGAAGCAGAAAAAGCTAATGAACTAAAAAATGTTAAAGGAAGAGTTAATTGTGAGAATGTATATTTCTCATATGTAACTGATAAAAAGCTAATTACAGATTTTAATCTTAATGTTAAAAGTGGTCAAAAAATTGCAATAGTTGGTCCAACAGGATGTGGCAAAACTACTTTAATAAATTTATTAATGCGATTTTATGATGTTAATAGTGGTAGTATAAAGGTTGATGGAATTGATATTAGGGATGTATCTAGAAAAAGTTTAAGATTGAGTTATGGAATGGTGCTTCAAGAAACATGGCTTAAAAACGCAACTATAAGAGATAACTTAACTATGGGAAAACCAAATGCAACAGATGAAGAAATTATAGCTGCAGCTAAAAGTGCTAATTCACATGGCTTTATAAAAAGACTGCCTAAAGGATATGATACTATAATTGGGGAAGATGGGGGAGTACTTTCTCAAGGACAAAAACAACTTTTATGTATAACAAGAGTTATGTTATGCGATCCAGATATGCTTATACTTGATGAAGCTACCTCTTCTATTGATACAAGAACAGAGATGAAAATTCAAGATGCATTTAATAAGCTTATGGAAGGAAAAACTAGTTTTATTGTTGCTCATAGATTATCAACTATTCAAAATGCAGATATAATACTTGTTATGAAAGACGGACATATTATAGAGCAAGGAAATCACGATGAACTTTTAGATAAAAAGGGATTCTATTATGAACTTTTTAATAGTCAGTATGCAGTATAATTTATTAATTATTTGAAAACAAAATGTAAAAAAGTGTAATTTATATTAAAAAAATATAAATATTGTAAAATAACTATTGAGTATTATTTAAAAATATCGTAATCTTAAAATATGATATTATAAATAATACTCATTTTATATTTTGAGGGGAGGGGTATAATAAATGATTAATGTACCTAATAAGGTAAAAGGTGCTTTAGATTTAGGTTCGCTAGGAAATATGAATGTATCAAATACATCAGCATTTAATAATCAAGGCATGAACATGAATAGTTATAATAATGAAAATCAATATGGCAATTCTAATGGATTTAATAATTCTGACATGAATAATTACAATAATCAGCAAGCTTTTAATAATAATCAAAACAATTACAATCCAAATATTAATAATAATTATAATGCACCAAATAATAATATAAATATGCAGCAAAATAATTTTAATAATGGCCAGAATAATTTTAACAATATGCAGTCAAATAATAATTTTAATAATGGAGCTAATTTTAATAATCAATCACCTAATATGAATCAAAATAGTGGTGGTGGAGTTATTTTATCAAAAGGTCAAAAGATAAGCTTATCTAAGATGAATCCAAATTTAGATTTAGTAGATATATGTCTTGGATGGGATGTAAGCACTAATGCATATGATTTAGATTCAGAAGCATTTCTACTTGGACCTAATGAAAGAGTTATTGGTGATGATTGGTTTGTATTTTATAATCAAACATGTAGTCCTGATGGTTCAGTAAGACATTCTGGTGATAATACAACAGGAGCTGGTGATGGCGATGATGAAATAATAAGTATAAAGCTTTCACAAGTAAATCCACAGGTTGAAAAAATTGTTTTTGTTGTAACAATAAACGAAGCAAAACAAAGAAATTTGAATTTTGCAGGAGTATCTAATGCATTTATAAGAGTTGTAGATAAAGCACAAAATAGAGAACTTGTAAGATTTAATTTAACAGAATATTATAAAGAAGTTACATCAATGATGGTTGGAGAACTTTACAAGAAAAATAACGAATGGAGATTTAATCCTATTGGTAATGGTACTAATGATGATTTATTAGGACTGTGTCAAAGATATGGAGTAAATGTTGCAGGATAAATATATTTATTTTAAGGGGGAAAATTAATGTTTAAATTAGAAACACTTAACGAATTAGCTTGTAGAGCTACATGTGTAGATGGACAAGGAGCTTTATTTACTAAGGCAGGTGCTATGATAGCTTATAGCAATAACTGTAAATTTGAAAAGGTATTACTTGGGCCACAAGGTAATCCAGCACAGGCATTACTTGGTCAAATAGGACGTAGATTAACTGGTGAAAATATGCCATTAATGAAGGTTAGAGCAGCTGCAGGTGCTGTATCATTTTATGCGAATCTTTCTCAACATGTTACAATAGTAAATTTAGAACCAGGAATGGAATTAAAAGTAGAAAGTGAAAATCTTTTAGCTTTTACTGATACTTGTAATTATAGTTTCAAATTCTTAGCACAAGGTACAATATCTCAAAAAGGGTTATTTACTTCAGTTTTATCAGCTAAGGGACCTGGGGCTCAAGTAGCTGTATTAACAGATGGTAACCCAATAGTTCTTCCAACACCTTGCTTTGTAGACCCAGATGCTATTGTTGCATGGACTGGCCCAGATCCAGGATTACATTTAGACCTTGGATGGAAAAATTTAATAGGACAAGCTTCAGGAGAAAGTTATGCATTTAAATTTGAACGCCCAGGTGGCCAAGTTATTGTTCAACCAAGTGAAAGAAAATCAGGATTAAAGATAGGAATTGATGATAAAGACTATACTCCAGATGTTCAACAAAATCAAACTTTTGGCGGTGCTATGGGCAATATTGGAGACACAGCAAGTGGCATTGGCGGCATGATAAATAACTTGTTTAGATAAATTTGAATGTTAATATATTATAAATAAATTGTTTTAGACAGTTTTCTAAAACAATTTATTTATATAAAAATATTAAATATTAAAAAAGGAAGTTTTAAATGAGACATTTTGACTACTTAAAAAGTGAAATTGAAGAGGAACTTTTTTATAAGTTACCAGAAAATATAGATAAAAATACTGAATTGAATTTATTAAAATATAGTGTTGGTGCATTACTATATATTCCTGCTATAAATAAGGATAAGTTATATAAATTTTTTAGTGGCAACATAAAAGGTGCAACATCTGTAGTTATGTGTCTTGAGGATTCTGTAGGAGATACTGGTGAAGATGAGGCAATAGAAAATATTAGAGAAGTTATGGGATATATAAGAAGAATGGAAATAATGAAGCATAAGTCTCCATTAATATTTATACGTCCTAAAAATGCTGCTCAAATGGAGAAATTTACTGATATTTTAAGGGAAAATCTTGACATATTAACAGGAATAGTTATACCAAAGGCAAATTCTGAAACTGTTGAAGAATTTTTAGAAATATTAGATAGGGAAGGGTGTTCAAGTTTATATATTATGCCAATAATTGAAACAACTGAATTTACATCTATAGATACAAAGGAAGAGGCCTTATGTAAATTAAAAAATGTTGTTAGAAAAAATATATCTAGAGTTTTAAATGTAAGAATAGGAGTAACAGATATTCTTGGAGCATATAGTCTTAGAAGAAATAAGAAGTATACAATATATGATAATATTGTGTTTCGAAGTTTCTTAGCTGATTTAATGAGTTTTTTAGGATCAAGTAATAGTAATGATATTGTTATAAGCGGTGGTGTATCTGAATTTTATAATATGAAAAAGGAAGATATATTAGAATCTTATATTAAGGAATTAGAACTTGATAAAATGAATGGATTTGTTGGAAAAACAGTAATTCATCCATATCAACTTTACGTATGTGAAGCTATGAATGTAGTGTCTTTTGAAGATTATGTTGATGCCTCTAATATACTTGGAAATGTAAATAGCAAATATGGTGTAAGTGCTGGACTTCACAAGGATAGAATGAATGAGGTAAATCCCCATTTAAATTGGGCTAAAAGAATAATAAAACTTTCAAAAGTTTATGGAGTATT